>JAZRTJ010000041.1:0-53823 GCA_045651925.1 Candidatus Spyradenecus sp.
TTTCGTTACTTGCGCAGGCGCTTCCCGTGAAGCAGGCGAGGGCAAAACAAAGGGCTTGGAGGAAACGTTTTTTCATAACGCGGCAAGTTTAGAGGAAAGCCGAAGCGGCTGTCAAAGTTGCAGAATAAAAAACGCTCCCGGCCGGAGGGACGGAAGCGTTTTGGAAAGAAACGGATTTGCGCTTAAAGGATGACGAATTTGACCATGCAGTAGCCGACGGGAGCGACGAGGACGAGGCTGTCGAGCAGGTCCAACGCTCCGCCCATGCCGGGGATGGTCGCGCCGGAGTCTTTTTCCGCTGCTTGGCGCTTGATGACGCTTTCGATGAGGTCCGAAATGACGCTGGTCGCAGCAAAGGGGATGGCGCAGAGAGCACCCGTCAGCGGCGAAAAGGCGAAGTTTCCGGGGAGGATGATTTTGCCGGCTTCGGTGATTCCGCCTGCGGTGCCGGAGACGCATTCCCAAGCGCCGAGAGCGTTCAGTGCCCAGACCGTGCCGGCACCGACGAGCATCGAGAGCAGGACACCGCCTGCGACGCCTTCCCAGGTCTTTCCGGCGGAAACATTCGATGCGAGCTTGTGCTTGCCGAAGAGCTTGCCGCCGAGCAGGCCGCCGACGTCCGTGAATTTGGTCGAAAGCAGAATCCAGACGCAGAAGAACACGCCGTTCATTTCGTTTTCAAATTGCCCGATAAGGAGAGCGAAGAAGCTAACCATGAAGGGCAGGTAGAGCAGGCCGAGCCCGGTGGAAAGTTGTCCGATAATCGAGGGCAGGCGCCAGCGGGCGTTCTTCTGGAGGCGGATGACGGAATAGATGCTGAAAAGCATGACGATGCCAGCCGGGACGAGCATGGTGATGTCCGTCCCCGTCGTTACTTCGCCTTTCGAGGCGCCGTAGTAGATGGCGGGGATGAGGAGTGCGCCGCCGATGAGACCGACGAATTTACGCGGGTTGCCGCCGAATTCCGGCTTGGCGACGAGGCGGTAAAATTCGAAGAGCGCGAGCGTCGATACGAGCGTGGCGAGGCCGATGACGCTGTAGATTCCGCCGAAATAAACCGTGCAGAAGAGAATGGAGAGTAGGAGGATCGTGCTGAATGTTCGTTTGAGCATGAGAAGGGGGTTAGTGTTTTTCTTTTTGAAGCTGTGCAGAGGTTTTCCCGAAACGGCGCTCGCGCGAGGCGTAGAAGGCAAGCGCCTTGTCGAGCTCGGCCTTGTCGAAGTCGGGCCAAAGAACGTCGGTGAAATACAGTTCCGCGTAGGCGGCCTGTAGGAGCAGGAAATTGCTGAGGCGGATTTCTCCCGAGGTGCGGACAATTAGGTCCGGGTCAGGCATGCCGTCTGTCCACAGGTACTTGGAAAACTGTTCCCAGGCGGGTGCGGCATCGCCGGAACGCTTGCCGTTGCGGACATCGTCGGCATAGAGCTGTGCGGCGCGCAGGACTTCGTCGCGGGCTCCGTAATTGAGCGCAACGGCGACCGTGTATTCGGAAAATTCGGCTGTTTCGGCCTTGACGGCTTCGACGGCTTCGCGAATGGCTTCCGGGAAGGGCGAAAGATCGCCAATCGTGCGCAAGCGGATTTTGTTTTCGATAAAAAGATTTTTTTGTTCGGCAAGAAAGCGGAGCATCAACCCCATCAGGGCCTGAATTTCTTCCGCCGGGCGATTCCAGTTTTCCGAAGAGAAGGCGTAAAGCGTGACGCATTTAATGCCGGCACGAAACGCGTTTTCGACCGTTCGGATGACGGCTTCCGTCCCCGCGAGGTGGCCTTCGGAACGCGCTTTCCCGCGGGATTCCGCCCAACGCCCGTTGCCGTCCATAATGAATGCAACGTGCCGCGGAATTCGCTGTTGAGGGAACAAGTTCATAGCTTCCCTATGAAACGCCAAAGCCCTCCCGCTGGCAATTTGAAAATCCCGATAATGCTTCTTTCTTCAATCTTTCTTCCGACAAAAAAGCGTCCCCGCGAAATTCACGAGGACGCCTCTTGCTGAGTTTCTTTAATCTTTAAGCTCTAATCTTTACGCTTTTAGCCTTCGTAGCCGTTCGGATTCATCGACTGCCACTTCCAGCTGGACGCGCACATGTCGTCGAGCGTGTGGGTGGCTTCCCAGCCGAGCAGTTCCTTCGCGTACTTCGGGTCGGCGTAGCATTCCGGAGCATCGCCCGGGCGACGCGGAGCAATCGCGTACGGGATGTCCTTACCGCAGGCCTTGGAGAAGGCCTTGATCATCTCGAGGACGGAGTAGCCCGTGCCCGTGCCGAGGTTGACGGTGTAAATTTCGCCCGGCGTGTTTTCGAGCTTCTTGTGTGCTGCGAGGTGACCGCGGGCGAGGTCAACGACGTGGATGTAGTCGCGAACGCCCGTGCCGTCCTTCGTCGGATAGTCGTCGCCGAAGACGTTAACCTTCGGGAGGCGGCCGACGGCGACCTGCGCGATATAGGGCATGAGATTGTTCGGGATGCCGTTCGGGTTTTCGCCGATGCGTCCCGATGGGTGAGCGCCGACCGGGTTGAAGTAGCGCAGAAGGACGACGCCGAGATCCGGTTCCGCCGCCTTAACGTCGGAGATGACGCGTTCGAGGAAGAGCTTGGTTGCGCCGTACGGGTTGAGTGCACCCGTGGAGCAGCCTTCGTCCAGCGGTACCTTTTCCGGCATACCGTAAACCGTTGCCGAGGATGAGAAGACGATGTTGCGGCAGCCGTACTTCTTCATGAGGTCGAGCAGGTTGAACGTGCCCGTCATGTTGTTGTGATAGTAGAACAGCGGCTTGGCGACGGATTCACCGACGGCCTTGAGGCCGGCGAAGTGAATGACGGCATCGAATTTATGCGTTTTGAAAACTTCTTCGAGGGCCGCGTAGTCGAGCAAGTCAACCTTGTGGAATTCCGGGGTTTTGCCCGCGAGTTCGGCGCCGCGCTTAACGGCTTCTTCCTGGGAGTTGTAAAGATTATCGACAATCGTGATGTCGTAGCCCGCTTGGAGCAGTTCGATGACGGTGTGTGTGCCGATGTAGCCGGCGCCTCCGGTGACGAGAATTCTCATAGATTTTTTGTGTTGTGGGTTGAATTGAAAATGGACGTCCCCTCTACGGGAACGATTCGGGATTTTACGCCTTCGCAGGCCTTTTTCACAAGATTATTTTCGGGTCGGAACGGGCGAAAAGAAATGGGGAATGGCGGATAAGCGACAGGGGATTGCCGGTGGGCGATTTTCGGAAAGGCTTTGGTTTATTTCCTGCCGTAATAAGTCGCGCGGCGGCGGACTTTGTGGTAGCGTACGCGCATGCAAGAAAATCAGGGTAATTACAGGGATGTTTTCCTTTACGGGAAGGCGGCGGTTCAGGCCGCTTTCCGCTTTCGTCGCGCGGCGATCGAGAAGCTTTTTTTGACCTCGGACAATAATAAGACCTTCGCGGAGCTTTGCTCGTGGCTGGCCTCCGAACACCGTCCGTACGAAGCGCAGGACTTCAATGCGCTTTCCCGCATGGTGGGCCATTCCAAGCACGAGGGCGTGGTCGCCATCACGCGGCGTCCCGTTCCCGCGAGCATCCGTCCGGTTATGCGCGACGAATGGCATGCCGCCGGCGAGAAAATTCTTTTTGTTGATGAAATCGAAGATGCTGCGGAATTGGCGCGCCTCGCGCACGTTGCGGCAGTCTGCGGCATCTCCCGTTTCATTGTTTCCGAAAACGCCGTTCCCGCACTGATGAGTGCGGATGCGTGGAGCTTGTCGGCGGGCGCTTTGGATGCCCTCAAGGTTTATTCGACCGAATCGATGCCGGGGCTGTTACGCATGATGCGCGACAAATTCTTCCTCGTCGGGGCCGTGCGCGAAGGCGGACGCCGGATTGATTACTCCAAGCCGATTGCGTTTCCGGGGCGCCCGGTGGCGCTTTACGTCAGTGGCGCGGCCAACGGAGTCCCGCCGGAGATGACCTCGCGTTTTGATTATTTATTGCATATCGCGGAGCCGGCGGATGCGCTGTTCCGTTATTCGCCTGCCGAAGTGGCGACACACCTGCTCCCGTGGCTGAATGCGAAAATCAAAAAGCCCGGAGAAGGATTTTTGGCCCGCAAAAAAGCGCGTCAGAGCAAGTAGCGCTTCACGATTCGAAGTATGGAAAACGCATTAAACGGCGCATTCGTCGAAAAGGTGCTCGGCGCGAAATGGCGTGGCGGCAACGTGCCCGGAAAGATTACGGGTGCGGCAATCGATACGCGAAAAATTCAAGCCGGTGAAATTTTTGTCGCGATTAAGACTGCTAATCGTGACGGACACGATTTTCTTGAAACAGCCCGTGAACGCGGTGCCGCCGGCGCGCTGGTCTCGCGTTTTGTTCCGGAGAGCGCGATTCCGCAACTCGTCGTTCCCGACACCGTAGCGGCGCTCCAAAAACTTGCAGCGGCGCATCGCCTCGAGAATTTCCGCGTCGGAAAAACCGTTGTCGGCGTGACGGGAAGTGTCGGAAAAACCTCGACCAAGGATTTGCTCGCTCTGATTTTTTCGCAGGAAGCGCCGACGCTTGCGACGGAGAAAAATCTGAACAATACGCTCGGCGTGCCGCTGACGTTGTTGAAGCTTGATCCGGCAATTCACCGCTTTGCCGTTGTCGAAGCCGGAATGAGCGTTCCCGGCGAGCTCGGCGTTTCCGCGGGAATGATTTTTCCCGATGTCGCGTTGATTACCAACGTCAAGCCGGCGCATCTCGAAGGCTTGGGCACGATGGAAAATATCGCTTGCGAAAAGGCTTCATTGGCGGCGGACGTGTACGACGGAAGTGTGATTTTCAACGCGGATTTACTGCAATACGAAAGCTTCCGGAAAATCGGCGCGGCGTTTGCCGAAGTACTGGTTCGCAATGCGGAGGAGGCTGCTCAAGCAGAAGCGTGGGTGCGGAGCGGCGAAGGAAAAATCGCGTATTGCTCGGATCGGATCTCCTGCGAAATTCAGGACTGCGGAAACCATGTTTTTTATCTGAAATTGCGTAGCGCTGCGGACGGAGAAGAATCGGTTTTTGCCGTTCGTAACGTTTCGCGCGGTTTGGCGGAAAATGCGGCGCTCGCGATTTGTGCGGCAAGAGGGCATGTTTCGCCGGAGAAAATCCAAGCGGCGCTCGACGCATGGAAACCGTCCGCCAATCGCGGCGAAGTGCGGGAACGCGCCGACGGCAGCAAGATTTTTGTCGATTGTTACAATGCTTCGCCGGCGTCGATGCTGGATTCGGCGGAAAGTTTCGCGAAGCGTTTTCCGGCGGAACCGGGGACGGCTCGGCTCTTTGTCCTCGGCGGGATGGGCGAGCTCGGTGCAGAATCCGAAGCGCTTCATTTCGGCGTCGGAGAAAAACTCCCGCTTTGTGTGGAGACGGATTTTCTTGCACTTTTCGGCGGGAATGCTTCCGAAATCGGGAAGGGCGCCATTGCCCGCGGTTTCCCGCAGGAACGCGTCCGCGAGTTTTCTGAGATTGAAGATTTGCGTGACTTTATTACGGCGTTTCGCGGTAACGTCATGCTCAAAGGCTCTCGGGCTTTTGCGCTCGAACGAGCGATTCCGGAACGTTGATCGGTCGTCAATTCGCGGCTCTTTTGAGCCGGAACGGGCTGCCGGAGATATCCGGTGTTTTTCGAACACATAAAAAACGGGCATCCCTTTTCGGAGATGCCCGCCATCACACTAACTCTTTACTCTACTTAACTCTCTGAACACTGATTAAGCGAAGGCGCTCTATTTTTTTGTTCGAAAAAATTAGCCGCGGAGACGGGGAGAGAGTAAAGATTAAAGAAAAGGGATAGCGGATAACTGATAACGGATAGGGTTCTAAGGGCCGCAGGCGCTGGCTCGATGCTCGAAAAAAAAGAACGTCCCGGAACCCCGAGACGCTCTTTTCGTAATGCTTCCTCTGAAAAATGATGGAGCTTGCCTAAAGGACGATGTTGTCGATGAGGCGCGTGCGGGATTCCGTCATACGCACGGCGACGGCGACCAGCGTGTTGCCGGTTTCGATTTTGTCCGCGGGAAGCATTGTCGAATTATTGACGATTTCGATGTATTCCGCTTCGAAAACGGCATCTCGGCCGAGGGCGTCCATGAAGTGTTTTGCGAGGACGCTTGCGGTGCTTTCCGTTTTTGCAAGGTCGGCAAGCGTTTGGAGCTCGGCATGGATTTGCGGCGCGGCGGCGCGCTCGCGAGCCGTCAGGTATTGGTTGCGGGAGCTGAGTGCGAGCCCGTCGGCTTCACGGACAATCGGACCGACGACCATTTCGACCGGAATGTGCAGGTCGCGCACCATGCGCTTGAGTACGGCAACCTGTTGAGCATCTTTCTGACCGAAGACGGCAACGTTCGGTTGGGCCAAATTGAAGAGCAGGTTGACCACCGTGCAGACACCGCGGAAGTGAATCGGGCGGGAGCGGCCGCAAAGCCCCTGGGAGCAGGCGTGTTCGTTGACGAAGGTGCTTGCGTCCGGGAAATAAATCGACTCGTTTGCGGGGGCGAAAACGATGTCTACGCCGTGGGCCTCGCAAACCCGCTTGTCGGCTTCGAGCGTGCGCGGGTACTTGTCGTAATCCTCGTTCGGGCCGAATTGCGTCGGGTTGACGAAGACGGATACAATGAGCACGTCGGCAAGCGGGCGGGCAATGTCCATCAGCGATGCGTGCCCGGCGTGGAGGTTTCCCATCGTCGGCACAAGCGCGATTTTTTTGCCTTGGGCACGGAGCTCAAGCGCAGTTTGTTGCAGAACTTTCGGATCGTGAATGACAACCATTTTTCAAAAAAATTGACAGAAAGGGTACAGGCAAAGACGGCATCCCGCGAGAAAAAAGGGTTTGACAACTTTGTCAGTCAACGATGTTATTCCCGAACGTTAAACAAAAACGACAGGCTTAAATGCGCAAGAGTAAGAGCAAAACAGAGATTAAGATTTTGAGCGCCGCTAAGAAGGTCTTTATGGAAAAAGGCCTGGAAGCGACGTCGATGGGGGATATTGCGGAGGAGGCGAAGATTTCCCGGCCGTCGTTGCACTATTATTTCCGGACGAAGGAAAACCTGTTTTTGGCGATTTATAAGGATATCCTTGAAGAATTTATGCCGGAACTCGGTGAAATTGTCCGCGGGAACGAAACGCCGGAAAACAAGGTTCGTCTTTTTGTTGAGCGCTACGTGAATCTGTTGGCGGAAACGCCTTTGGTGCCGCAATTCGTTTTTCGCGAAATTTCCCGTGACCCGTCCAATATCGCAAGTCTGTTTTTCACGCTTGAAGGGCAGTACGGGAACATTGCCTATACGACGCAGCTCCTCGAAAACTTCGCGAAGAAAAACAAAATTAAGAATTTCAACGCCTTCCAATATTGTCTTTCGGTTTACGGGCAATGCGTTTTCCCGTTTCTGACGCTTCCGGTTTTGAAGGCGACCGTTTTCAAAAAGAATCCGGAATTTTACGACGACTTCATCGCGCAGGTCAAAGACCACGTTACGCGCAGCGCACTCGCCGCTTTGGGGATCTGAGCTTCCGCGCTCCCAACTTAAAGGCGCCGGCGCTCTTGGCTGTTCGGGTGCGTCGAAAATTTTACCGTTCACGGGTTTCCGCTTTTCCGCTGGAAATCCGTGATTTTGTTTGCGGGAAAATCATGTAATCGGGAGATGTTTATGGGAGGCGGTAAAACAAAAGATAACAATTAAACATTTAAAGACTTGTGTTTTCCGGAAAAACTCTTTGATGTGTAAAGCTCGAGTAGGGTGAGGTCTGTTTGCCTCGTCCGATTCACATCCAATCAAGGTTTTTATGAAAAGGAAAAATATTTCGCTGAATTACAGTCTTCGTCCCCGCGCCGAATCGGCTTCGCCGCTCATCGTTTCCGTAACTCCCGGTGATATCCGTGCTTGCAACCCGAAGCAGGGCTTTTCCCGTTCTTGGACTTGGAAGCAAAACATTCCCGAACCTGAAAATTGGGACGGCACTCCCGTCTCGGGAACGGTCTTTCTCGGAGCCGATGACGGGGCCACGCTCAAAATCGGCGAAATATGTATTAAAGTACCCGACAATTACGGGCCGCAAGGCGGAAGTCCGTATACGAGCAAAAGCGTATCCGTCAGCCTCGCTCCCGGAATTTACGAGGTTTCTCTTAGCTATTTTAATATCAACTATAATCCGCCGTCGTTGAATGTTGCGCGCTTGGATTTTTCGCTTCCCGGAGAAGCTGTCGGAGAAATCATTCCCGAAGAAAATGACGATATCCCGGAAGAGAGCGCCTGCGAATGTACGGATGAGGACGACGGCGGCGTTCCTGCCAAGCCGAAAGCGCGCCCCGTTCGTTCCCGAATGTTTGTCGCGGGGATGTCTTTGCCGGAAAAGCGTTCTTCAAGTTCGGCGGGTCGCAATACGCGTTTGAGTGTTAACGGAACGTCTGCGCGTTGGCAGACGGATTTCGGAAAATTCCGCGGCTTGTGCGAGATTCCTTCCGGACGTCTTGAAATTTTGGCTTATGCCTTTAAACCCGAACTTGCAACACCCGCAATGCTCGAATGGCGGCATCCGCTCAACACGTGGCTTGCGCTTCCCGAGGGTGGCGTAGTATCGGGATCTCAAGTAAAAATTTTTTCCGGCGGGAGTTACACATCGTGGTATTGTGGTGCTACCGGGCACTTCTTTCCCGTGGGTACTTCGTCTAAAACGAGTGCTCGCCTCGCGTGGAACTCGGATGAAACTGAGCTTATTTTAACGTATCCGGACAAGAGTGCTATCGCATTTTCGGCAACGGACGGGGAACTTGTTGCTTACACGACGAAAAACGGGAACACGTTGACGGTATCGGAAATGGCCTCTTATGTTGATGTCGTGCGCGATAAAGAAGGTGTTTTGCTGCAGATTTGGAATTTGTGGGACGGGTTGGCGAGTATCGAAAACCTTTCCGAAAGCGGGTACGAGATAGCGCTTTATCTCCCGTCTTCCGTTGGGGAAAAGGATTCTGAGAGCGGTCTTTATCCGGTGACGGGAACGCCGTTTAAGCGATTTACGCTTGGAGTGTCCGCGTTGGGGAAGCTCACGATTACGGAATCGGATTCCCGTTCGGGAGCGATTCCGTTTACGCGGTCGGTTTGGTTTGAGAATGGTGCGTGGAATTCGTCTGTCGGCTCGGGGGAGGAGGAGATTGTTACCCGCCGGGAGCGCACGGAGATTGATGACACTCATTTTCGTGTGGCGACGGAGCTTTCCCGCGTCGGGGAAAGTGTTCCCGCAACCAGCACCGAGGAAATTTTTGAAATTCATCCTGTACTGGGCAATCTTTGTGTTTCGCGTACTGAGGGCTACGGTACGGATTATGCGGAGACGACGCATTTCGGCTATGATACGAGCGGTCGTCTTGTCAGGGAGGAGCGTTCCGACGGCGGGATTGTAGAAACGAGCTATGATAACTTCGGACGCCTTTCTGCGCGTTATGAGCCGGATGCGATCGGGCGTAAAATCACCTATTACGTCTATCGGAGTGAAACGAATAATGATGCGGATTTGAGTTATTCGCGTGTTGTGTTAGAGAAAGCGGACGGCACCCCGGTGCAGTTTTCTCGTACAGATTATAGATATTTCGGAGAAACGGACTTCCGCCGTATCGAACGTCACACGAGTGTGCTCGGTTCGGACAATACGCAGTTTGAAGTTGAAGAAATATTTCTTGGTACCTGCGAAAACGTCCACTCTCGAGGGCGTGTGAAAATGACGCAAAACAAACTTGGCGTGCAAACGCATTATGATTACGCCTCGACGGCGCTTTACGGGGCGCTTTACACGCAAACGTCGGAAACGCGTATCTCCGGGGATGTCGTTCCCGGCAAGTCGTCCCGCGAAGTGAAATTTATTTCTTCGGACGGGAACATGCTCCGCACGGAAAAATACCTCCTTGATGCGAAAGGAATATGGCGGCTTGTTGCCTCCGTCGATTTTGAATACGATGCTCAAAATCGTGAAACGAAGCGCATACGGGGGAATGGCCGGGTTTCTTCCCGAGAGTCGATGTGTTGTGGTACGCTTTGGGAGATCGACGAAGACGGGGTGCGTACCGATTATGCCTACGATACGGCGCAGCACCTTAGGGAGAAAACGCGTGCACTTACGACGACGCAACCTGAACGCACGCAGATTTTCATCCGAGATGCTGCCGGACGCATCACCCGTGAAGTCCTCAAGCTTAACTCCGTTGATTTTTCCGAAAAAACGTCAACTTGGGATGCTCTCGGGCGCGTTGTTTCGGAAAACGATGAGCTCGGCAGAACCTCCACACATACCTATGCGCTTGATGCTGCTTCCTGCATTCGTACGGAAACTGTCATGCTACCTTCGGGAGCGACGCGCATTACGAAAACACATGCCGACGGAACCGTTTTGTCCGAGGGGGGAACGGCTTGCCGTAATATCGAAACCGTCATCGAGAGTGTCTCCGACGGTATTCGTACCACGCGCCGCATAGCGGGTGTGACGGGGGACTCCGCTATTCTCTCCCGTGAAATCCGAAACGGCTTTGGAGAAACGATTCGCACGGAAATACCCAATACGCTCGGAGAATTTATTTATACGCGCAACACGTTTGATACTCGCGGATTACTTATATGCGCGGAAACGGATTCTCTTGCGCCGACACTCTACGAGTATGACGCTTTCGGCACCGAGACAAAGCGCACGATTGCCCTTGCCGATATGCCGACGGTGCTCAATTCACGTATAACCGCGACGGAAACACAATTCGAAACCCGTGAAGACGGCGTATACCGACTTGCTTCTACTACGACTTACAGCGCTTCGGGAACGGCTCTCGTGACCACTCTCGCGACGCTTGTTTCCGAAAGCGCAATCCTCGAGAGCAAGACGATTTCGACCGATGTCCGCGGAAATGCGACGATGCGTTGGACGGAGTTCGGCGAATCCGGTGTTCGCATCTCCCGAACGCAGATTCCGACAGCAATCAATATCGCACAGACGATAACGAACGACGGATTTACCGTTTCGCAACTTGACCATGCCGGAACTCAGACGACTTTTTCTAGGCAATATAACACGGGGGCTAATGCTGGAATCATGTTAACGACGACGGACGGACGCGGGAACACGACCCTCGTCGAGCAAAACGTGCTCGGATGGACGATCAAAACCACCGACGCGGCAGGCAACGTGACGGAGACCGCCTACGATCTCGCGCAGGGGAAGCCGTCCTGCGTGACTGATGCGCTCGGTCAAACGCGTTGCTATGCCTACGATTTACACGGGAATGTCGTTGCCGAGTTCGGTACGGGAGTACAGCCTGTCGTGTTTGTTTTTGACGATGCCGATAATCCCGTTTCTCAAAAGCTTTTTCGTGTTTCGGGAGAAATCATCGAAGCGGATCCGCGTTTTCTTGAGGATTTGGCGGCAGACGAAACGACCTGGATTTACGACTCGGCGACTGGGCTTTTACTTACGAAGATTTATCCGGACGAAAGCCAAAGCGACTACGAGTATGATACGCAGAACCGTTTGGTTTCGATACGCTGGACGCGGGAGGTCTCCCCGGGCATACGTCTGAAGGCGTCGCGCACGTACGCGGAGAAAACGGGAGAACTACTTTCCGTTGCTTACAACGACGGCACGGTCGGCGAAGCGCATACGTACAACCACCTCGGTCAAATCACGCAAACGGTTGATGCATCGGGGACACGTGTTTTTGTGTACAATACGTTTAATGAAGTTGAACGAGAAACGCTGACAGGAGACGGTACGGAGCACACGGTGGCGGAGCTTCGTGACGGGCTGGGGCGGAGTATCGGCTATACGTATTCAAAATCCGGCGTACTTCAGCAAACCACGGGAGAGACCTACGCGGCGGCGACGGGCCGGCTTGCGACTGTGGGTTTTGTGCACGGCGGTACGGAAAGAACGTTTAGATACAATTACCTTTCGGGGGCAAATCTCTTGGAATCGCTGTCCTGTCCGAGTAATCTGACGATTATGCATGCTTATGAGGACAAGCGTGATTTGGTGGCGGGAATCACAATCCGCCGCGGGGCGGGAACGAATGTTGTTTTGCGTAATTATACGTACGATGCACTCGGGCGTCCGCTTACGCGTTCGACTTCGCGCAACGGGGCGACGCAACGAGATGTGTTCGGTTACAACGCCCGATCGGAGCTTGTTTCTGCTATGCTCGGGGACGCGGAGTATTCCTACGGGTTCGATAATGTCGGCAATCGCACGATATCGTCGGAATTGAGCACGGAAACTTCGTATTTAACGAACAATCTCAATCAATATTCGGAAATCGTGGATAAAACGCTTTCCGGGCACTTTGTCCCCGAATACGATGCGGACGGGAACGCGACGTTGATTGAGACTTCTACGGGGACCTGGCAAATCACCTACAACGGCGCGAACCGTCCGGTGCGTTTTGTGAATACGGAAACGCAAACGGTTGTCGACTGCGGGTACGATTCTCAAGGTCGCCGCTACTTCAGAAAAGTGACGGTTGCAGGAGTGGTAACGCTACATCAGCGCTACCTCTACCGCGGGTACCTGCAAATAGCGGCGCTTGATTTGATGCGTTCTGCTCATCCGGCGCTATGGTTTGTTGTCTGGGATCCGTTGCAACCGGTTGCGGCCCGTCCGCTTGCGCTTCAGAAAGACGGGACCTGGTACACCTACGGCTATGATATCACGAAGAACGTCTGCGAAGTCTTCGGTCCGCACGGCTATATCCGTACGGCGTATTCCTATGCTCCATACGGTGCGGTTTCCGCTTCCGGCGACGTTATGCAACCTTTCCGGTGGTCCTCGGAGCATTACGATACTGAGCTTGGTTTAGTCTACTACAACTACCGACATTACTCTCCCTCGCTCGGTCGTTTTCTCTCCCGCGACCCTATCGAAGAGCAGGGCGGAAGAAACCTCTATGCTTTCGTGAAGAATGTACCGATTCTGAAATTCGATTTGTTGGGACAGAATTTCTGTAGTTTCATAGAAGAGGCGGAAGCTAAATCTTTCGAGATGCTTAAAGAGCAAATCAAAAAAATTGGCAAACTTGCAGAACGTTTTCCGGATCGCCTAAAGAATGAATTTGAACGGAT
The DNA here is from genome assembly GCA_045651925.1 of Candidatus Spyradenecus sp. Taxonomy (GTDB): domain Bacteria; phylum Verrucomicrobiota; class Verrucomicrobiia; order Opitutales; family UBA953; genus Spyradosoma. The sequence goes on from JAZRTJ010000041.1 coordinate 13,089, forward strand.
TGTTGTAAGAGAATTCAGAAAGCGGTGGATTGAACATGGATCTGGTGGCCCGATAGAGGATTTTTCTTTTTTAACTTCTTTCTACAAAATAAACTCGGTCGAAGAAAAGGAGGCAGGATTTGCCTTATCGTTTTCTGCCTATATTTCGTCAGCTCCCATTGTAAACATTAATAATCGCAATTATGGATTAAGAGGGACTGTTGAGTATGATCTTTCCCGTGACGAACTTGATTCAAAGCTAAAGATTACCAACAATACCGGAGTTTGCGGATTAAACGTTGATTTGGACTATCAAATAAACAGAAACTGGAGTTTTGAAATTTCTTTTGCGTATGAGCGCTCTTATATTGAAAGTGCTTCCGAGAAGCAAAAAAGCTCCGTAAGCTTTAATTTTACCTATAGGAAATAACGATGTCCCGGATCATATTGGTATTTTTAGTGCTACCGTTAATTTTGGGAGGCAAAACATACGAGATTAGTGATGTTGTTATCTCCGAAGTAGATGTCTGGGGGCTGCCGACACTCAAAGAGCGAAAGTCCGGGGAGGCTATTAACGGAAATCCGTTAAAAAAGCTCTATCAACTCTATGCGTCCCCGAATCTTCTGTCCCAAAAAAAGCAAATCTTTGAAGCGAATGACCAAGAGGGCCTTATTAATTTGTGTGCGTTGTGGGCATACGTTGTTCCTGGCGAAGAGAAAAGCGGTTGGCGGGACGAAATTGTGGAAACCGTTTTCGAAATTAAATTAGAAAAAGTGGGATCGGGAGAAGAGATAATGAGTACAAAGGCATTTGCCGACAATATTGCATTGGATAGTCGACTCTGCCTATTTTTAGAACTCCTATTAATGAATAAAATTGGAGTCCCGCCGCCGCCGATTGTCGGCAATACAGATGTTCTTGGGCTTGAGGCTAAAAGAGGGCAGGCCCTACGTTTTCACGCAATTGCGAAAGCCTCCGGAGATGCGGAACTGATAAGAAGTTCCGAAACCGTGCTTTCCTGTCTTTCGGGGATATATATATTGGATGTGTTGTCCGGAGGGAATAAGAGCCCATCTCATACAAGTCTAATCTCCGCTACGTTATCTGCAGAGTTCGGTATTGCGTTTGCGGCGAACGGCAAAGAATACTTTGGTAAAATTTCAGAGCAATCCGTGAAGGATAATCCCGGAGTTCGCCTTGTTTCTGCGCTGTTGAAAAGGGAATCACACGAACAAGAATACGAGGCGGAAATTATTCGCCTGGCTGAAGAACTTTTCCCTCCTGCGTATCCTTTCATGGAAGCAATTGCTCGCAAGAAAGGGCGGTATGAAGACGCAGCCTACTTTCGTTACCTCTCCAATCGCTATCCTTGGAATTCAACCGAATTCATTGAGCGTTGTGCCGTAAAAGGGATTATTGAGCAGGTATTAATACCACGTTCCGAAAGATTTTTTGATGACCTAATTCAGTCAAAGAGCTACGACGAAGCCTATCGATATGGCACTTATGTGCTTGCTCTTCTGGGACAATCCGCCTTTGCCTCGGGCATCGGGAAGCCGCTACGCGAAAAAATTTCCCGGGATTTGATCCGTACCGGGAGAGAACCTTCTTTTAAGGATATTCTAAATGCCGGAAAACGAATTCGTAACGAGGGTTATGTTAATCAATCATTTGAAGCACGCTACCGAAAATCCCTTTCGGAAGCGAAATGAGCAATCAAGGAATGGCTAATTGCGTAGCCGCGGGACGCAGGCGAGCAGGGCTCGGGTGTAGGCGTTTTGCGGAGAGTCGATGACGGCGCGCGTCTCGCCTTCTTCCACCTTTTCGCCGCGATAAAATACGCAGACGCGGTCGGCGATTTGCGAGACAATGCCGAAATTGTGCGTGATGAGCAGGACGCTCGTGCCGAAGCGCTCCCGCAGGCGGAGCAGCAAGTCCATGATTTGCTTTTGGATTGTGACGTCGAGCGCGGTGGTCGGTTCGTCGGCAATCAGGATTTTCGGGGAGGCCGCGAGTGCCATGGCAATCATAGCTCGCTGTTGCATGCCGCCGGAAAATTCGTGCGGAAAGGCATTGGCCAAGTCGGCGCGAATGCCGACGGCTTCGAGGACTTCGCCGATGCGCGCGCGGCGCTCGCGTCCGTTCATCGCCGGCGCATGAATCTTCAGCATTTCCTCGATTTGCCAGCCGACGGAATAGGTCGGATTCAACGAGCTGAGCGGATCCTGGAAGATGTAGGCGATTTTCTTCCCGCGGATTTTTCGCAGGTCGCGCTCCCGCAAACCGAGAATCTCTTTGCCGGCAAGCTTCACGCTCCCGCGAACCGTGCAGGCGGGCGCTTCCGGAAGCAATCCCGTGAGCGCCTGTGAGGTCACGGACTTCCCGCTGCCGCTTTCGCCGACGATGGCGAGGATTTCCCCCGCGTTTAAATCAAACGAGACATTGCGAACGACCGGCGAAACATGCCCGCGCGACGAAAAATCCACGCATAGATTGCGAACGGATAAAATCGCGGCGGATTCGGGCATTGCGGAAACGATTGAGTGAAACGGCTTATTCGACGGCGAGCATCAGGGAGCTGAGTCCGCTACCGATGCCGAGCAGGGCGACCTTGTCGCCGTTGCGGATGGCGCCGGCTTCCCGTGCGAGCGTGAGTGTCGCCGGAAGCGAGACCGAGCCGACGTTACCGAGGCGGTCAAAGCTCTGCCAATCCTTGGCGCGGTCGAGTCCGAGTTTGTCGAAAAGCGCTGCCGTGTGGCGTACGCCGACTTGATGCGTGATGACACGTGCGGGCGTATTTTCGTCCCAGCCCGTTTCCCGTTTAAAGGCTTCCCAGCCGCGTGCGGCGAGCGCGATGCCTGCTTCGAGGAGCTTTTCGGAATCCGTCTGCATGGCGAGAGCGTTGCCGCTGGTGTCACCTTCGCAGAGGCGGTTGGCTTCGGAATCCGTGGCGACGACACCGCCGAGCAGATGCGGCGTGCCTGCGGGAACGAGCGAATCATGTGTGAGAATGGCGGCAACCGCACCGGCACCGATGGTCAGATTCGCGAAATAGGGTTTGACGGTGTGGCGCGTCAGCGTCGTGTCGGCGTTGAGTTGAGCGATGGTGTTTTCGACGAGCGGGCGTCCGTTTTCGCCGGAACAAATCAGCGCGCGGCGGATTTGCCCGGATTCGATGAGCCCGGCGGCGACAACCATGGCGTTGAGGAAGCCGAGGCAGGCGTTGGAAACGTCAAAGATTTGCGTGCTTTGCGTCAGCCCGAGCAGCCCGTGCAGGTAGGCGGCGGTCGAGGGCTCCAGACGGTCGCGGCAGACGGAGGAGTGAATCAGCAAATCGATGTCTTCCGGACGCGTTCCTGCGAGCTGCATGACTTTTTTCCCCGCGAGCGCGGAGGCCTCGGACGGGCGAATCGGGTGCGACCAAAAGCGGCGTTCCCGAATGCCGGTCATGAGCTCGAGGCGGCCGTAGGGCAGTCTCAGGCGTTCGTAAACGGGAGCGAGTTTTTGTTCCAGGTCGTCGGAAGTCCAAACTTCCGGCGGCAATTCAACTGCCATTTGCTCGATGGCGACGTGTGAAAAACGCATGGCGAAAAATGCTGATTAAAATGTGTTCCCGCCGGAAATCCGAACGGGAACGGGTGAAGCTTTCTTTAAGCTTTAAGCTCTAATCTTTCTCTTAGACTTTTTTCAGGTCGGCTTCCTTGGCTTTGAATGCCGCGTCGATGACGGCAATCCACTTGTCGGTGAGCGTCTGAATGTCTTTTTCCGTGCGCTTGCAATCGTCTTCGGAAGCAGCCTTGTCCTTGTTGATCTTCTTGACGAGTTCGAGGCTGTCGCGGCGGACGGCGCGGACGCGGACGCGGCCTTCTTCGGCGTAGCGATTGGCAACCTTGACGAGTTCGTTGCGGCGTTCGCCCGTCAGTTCCGGAACCGGGCAGCGGACGATCGTGCCCTGGACGGAGGGGGTGAGTCCGATGTTGGCGCCGAGAATGGCTTTTTCGATAGCCTTGAGCAGGCCTTTGTCAAACGGCGTGATGACGATCGAACGGGCGTCCGGCGTCGAAACCGTCGCGCAGTTCTTCAGCGGCATCATGCTGCCGTAGGCTTCGACCAAAACGCCTTCGACCATGGACGGCTGAGCTTTGCCGGTGTTGATCGTCGAAAATTCGTGTTCGGTGTGAGCGACGGCTTTTTCCATCGCTTCGTTCGTGGAGTCGGTGATTTTTTTCAGCATATTAAAAAATGGAGTGAAGGGTGAATGAAAGTGAGTGCGGTGGGTTTTAGCTGACGAGCGTGCCGATTTTCTTGTCGCCGAGGACGGCGCGTTCGATGGAGCCTTCTTCGTTCATCGAGAAGACCAGAATCGGCATTTTGTTTTCCTGGCAGAGCGCAAAGGCCGTAGCGTCCATGACGCCGAGGTGTTTCATGAGCGCTTCTTCGTAGGAGAGGCTGGCGTAGCGCGTTGCCTTCGGGTCTTTCATCGGGTCGGCGGTGTAGATGCCGTCCACCTTCGTGGCTTTGAAAATGATGTCGGCGTGGACTTCGTTGGCGCGGAGGGCGGCGGCGTAGTCGGTCGTGCAGAAGGGGTTACCCGTTCCTGCGGCGAAGATGACGACGCGACCTTTTTCGAGGTGGCGGATGGCCTTGCGCAGAATGAAGGGCTCAGCGACTTTGTCCATCGGAATGGCGGTTTGGACGCGGACTTCGATGCCGTTCTTTTCGAGGCAATCCATGATGGCGAGGGCGTTAATCGTCGTCGCGAGCATGCCCATGTTGTCGCCCGTCGTGCGGTCGGTCCCGTTGTTCTTGGCGCCTGCAAGCCCGCGGAAAATGTTTCCGCCGCCGACGACGAGGCAGACCTGCACGCCGAGAGCGTGGAGGCGCTTCATTTGTTCGGCAAGATTCTTCAAAATCTGCGGATCGAACGGATTGCCCGTTTCGTAGTTTTTCAGAGCTTCCCCGGAAATTTTCAAAACGATGCGTTTGTATTTCGGGAGTATTTTTTTCGCGGGAGTTGTGCGTGCCATGGTGTCTATTTTCTAAAGTTTTTTAATCGGGTCAACAGCGTTCCCGCCGTTTTCTTCGTTATCTGCGAGCGGTTCTTCGTCGTCTTCGTAGCTGTCCGGGGCGTCGTAGTAGTCGTCCGTTGCGCTTTCTTCCTCGTCTTCGTTTTCCCGGCGATGCGCTTCGCGGATGGCTTTCAGGAGGCGTTTAATGCGGTCCTGTGTTTCCGCAACCGATTGTGAGTGCAGGTTGTAGCGGATGACGAGCATGCGGCAAACTACGGTGACGACGACGACGACAAAGGCGGCGGCGGTCGGCGGGATGGTTTTGTAAAGGAAGACAAACAGGGCGCTGGCGATTACCGCGATGCCCGTGTAGAACTGGCCGGGCTTGAAAACCATCGGTTCGTCGCGGGCGACGACGTCGCGCAAAAGGCCGCCGCCGACGGCGTTAATCATGCCGATGCCGATGGCGACGGGAACTCCCAATTCGTAAGCGAGCGCTTTGTTGGTGCCGAAGACGGCGTAAAGGCCCAAGCCGGCGGCGTCGCAGAGGATAATGAAATTATCGAAGCGCATGAAGTATTCGCCGAAATACATGCCGAAGAGCCACGCTGCCGTGAGGGAAATGATGTAACCGCTGTCGGAGAATAAAGGCGAAATGTCCGTTTGGATACAAAGCCCGTCGCGGAGCAGGGCCCCGCCCATTGCCGTGATGCCCGCGAGCACGAATGCGCCGACGAAGTCGTAGCCCTTAAGGCGAGCCGTCACTGTCCCCGTGATGCCGAAGACGAAGACGGCGGCGTAGTCAATCCAGACCGGTAGTACCAGTGTATCGGCGGTGAATCCGGAGTGCAATGCCGGCAAAATCGTATCCAGATTTTCTGCAAATTTTCTCAGGATGAGAATTCCCGCAATCAGTGAGACGATGATGAAAATCGTGCGTCGGTTAAACATAGAGATTATTTTGCAATATTCTGTGCGCTTCCTGCGGGAAATCAAGGAAAGTTCGCTGATTTTCGAAAGAAAGGAGCGGCGTATAGTGAGCGGCGAGCCGTGAGATAATGGGCTTTTAACGGGGAATGGTGATGAGCGGAAAATACCGATTCCCGTTCACGATTCCTCGGTTGTCCCGCTACCGGTCTTGCCTTTTTCTGCGTGTGGCGCAGAGGGCCAGCGCGGCGAGCCCGGCGAAGAGACCGAATGCGGAGGGCTCGGGAATCACGAGGAAGAGGCTTCCGGATTCGATGACGAAATCGTAGCCGGCCAGATCCTGCCATTCTCCGGAGCTGTTATCGTACCAGCCGATGCGGGCGTCGTCGGCATTGAATTCCAGAGCGGATTCCGACGCGAGCTTCAGCGATGGCAGTTCTGCCGCATTGCGTTTCATAAACAGGGCGGAAACGTCGACAAAGAGGCGGGCGTCCTGTTCAATGACAATTCTTTCTCCTTCGGAGGCTGTGATGAGCGCTTTCCCCGTTTTCCCACTGTTTTCTGCGCCGACAACGAGAGTCAGCGTTTGAGCGGCCGCCGAAAGCACGACGCTTTGCTCGAGAGAGAGCTCGGCGCCGCTTCGGACGACGATGTCGCCCACACCCAATGCGTTGGCGTGCGCGGCAATGAGCTTGCCTGCGACAAGCGTGGTGCCGCCGCGGTGAGTGTTTTCGCCGGAGAGTGTCAGGGAGGCTTCACCCAAGTCGAGGAGCAGGCTGCCTGCACCCGAAATCGTACCTGCGTAAACCTGTTCCGCCGTCGTTCCCGCTGCGTAATTCACCTCCATCGCGGAGCTTTCTCCTTCGAGGACGACATTGCCCTTCAGACCGTAAAATTCGCGAACCCGGTAAGTATCTTCGGTGTCGTGACCGCCTTCGATGTACTCGTATCGGCTTTGGACGCCTTCATTCATGACGAATTTTCCGCCGTCGCGCACGGTGATGTCTCCGCTCAGGCGCGCGTGCGAGCCGAGTTGTAGCGTTGCGCCATTTCGGACTTCGACATTGGCGGCGGTATCGGCGTAATGCCAGTCGTTGTCGCGCACGAGCCGATCGGCATTGGTGCCGTCTTCCGAACCGAGCGCGTGAACGGTCTGGGTGCCTTGGAAAATCAGCTTGCCGCTTTCCACGGCAATGCCGCTGTCGGGGTTGTTTTTCAGATGCGTGAAGACGCCGTTGAGTGTGAGCGATGAATCCTTTCCGCCGTCGTAAATAAATTTCAGCGAACCGGCAGTGCTGTCTCTGAATGCACCGAGGAAGCTCTGACGGCCGCTCTGCGTGAAGCGAAGTTCCGTCTGACCTTTGCCGTTGTAAATAATGCCTTCTTCCGTGAGCGCGTGGATGGTAAAGCCCGCGGCAGATGCGGCATTGTCGTTGTTCCACACCATGGAATTACCGTTCATGTCGAGGGTGCCGCCGCCGTTGCCGAAAGTGAAATCGCGGTAAATCTGGTTTGTGTCCCTGATGACGACGCCCGCTCCCGTATTAGCCAGCACGTTGTAAACCGCATAGCCGGCTCCGGAAAGCTCGTATTCCAAATAGGTTTTTCCGCGTCCGCCGAGATTGAGCAGTACGTCATTGCCGTAAAAATCAGCGTCGCTTCCGCGCAGATAGAGATCGCCGTCGCCGATTTTCCGCCATTCGCGCGTGTAGAGAGTTTTCGAGGAGTTCTTCAGATAAACGTAAAGCGAGGTGTTTTTATCAACGATGTAGCCGGCGGAGTGGAGCTGGAACCCGCTCTCCGATTTCAGCTCGAAGCTCGCGTTTGCCTGCTTTCCTGCAGAGAAGCGGACGTAGCCGATTCCCAAATCGACGTCGGCTTCGTTGACGTAAATCGTCGTCTTGTTGCTTCCCGCCTCGAAAATGAGGTTTTCCGAATAATAAAGGTTCAGGTACGGGTCGTTTGCGGTGGAGGTCGTCGCTTTTTCGATGGCGAGGTAATTGTCTTTGCCGATTGTCGTGGTGTCGTCGAGGCTCGGATAGGCGTACCAATTGTCCTTGTCACGCTGATTGTAAAGCGATTTCCATGTTTCGATGCCTTGCTGCATCCCGATAAATTTCACGTCGCCGTTTGTGCCGCCGCTGACGATGCCGTAGTCCAATCGCGTCCCCGTCGTGAAAGCTCCGTAGCTGCCGTAAGCGCTTCCGCTGATTGTCTCGCCGGCATTTGTTACGGCTCCGATATGGATGTCGGAGTGGCCCGTTGTAATCTTTTTGTCGAACTGCGCCATCGTATCCAGCGTCCATTGGCCGGCCGTGTAGATGTTTGTTAATGTCCCGTTCGAGTGATATTCCGCGGAAGCTCCCAAGTATTGATAGACGACCTTGTTGTTGACCACGTTTTGCACCCAGACCGGGCTGCCGGAGTCTCCCCCGGCGCAATTCGAGGGCAAATTTGCCTTGGAATAATCGTTCCACGACCAGCCGATGCCGTTTGGCGAATAATTAATCGTATAACTGATTTTGGACGCGTCCGTGCCGGAAACATTGTCGGTGACGCTTCCGCTTGTTACGATTCCGCCGACATTGTATTGGTATTTGTTCGCGCAGAGGGAAGTGATTGCCCCGCTGTGATCGACGACATAGTGCTGGCCGGAGGCCGATCGGTAGAGAGGCGTGCCCGCCGAAACCCAACCCGTATAAACCGTCGATAGTGTGACGTCGGTGACAATTTTGTTCAGGCGTGTGATTTTATAATCCGCATGGCCGTTTGCGCTCTTGGGAATCCATTGGAAATCCGAGTCCATCTGCGAGGTGTACTCCATACCGTTTCCGGAAATGCGGTAGCCGTTGTCGGCGTATTCGATTCCCGTGTAAACGACGGCGTTGGCGTTGCCGACATTGCGGGCGGAAAAGGTTGTCGTCGGGTCTGTGCCGACGTGTTGGACGGTGGCAATGAAATTTACACCGATGCCTGCTGCAAAGCCTTCGTCCGTTTGGCTCGAAAAATCCGGCATGTAACCGATGGTGTAGCTTTCCCGGCCGCTCTCATAATGGATTTCGACTCCGCCGCTGTTCAGGTGGGTCAAAAGCGCACTGAGATTCCCGCTTTGGTAGCGCCCGCAATTCTGTGCGAAATCCGTATAGGTCACAATCGAGACATCGCTGTGCAGGTACGAGGCGAGCGCGGGGACGCTGCCGAGCAAAGACGCGGAAGCTGCCGCAATTAAAAACAGGGGGCGAATTCGGGAGACGGGGGAGATCGGAGAAATCATTGCTTGGGGGGAGGTGTACGCATTTTCTCAAATTACAATCCGAGCGTTCAAGTAGAAATTTGCTGTTTGGGTGGAATTTGATGTGTTTTTTTGTTAATTGTGACAAAATTATTCAATTTCTGGCACGGGTTTTGCTGACGCTTATAGGTATTATGGATTTCAATAAATTTACCGAAAAAAGCCGCGAAGCCATCGCCGCCGCACAGACGATTATGACCGAGCACGGAAATCCGATGCTCGAAACCTGGCACTTGCTCGCCGCCTTGCTCAAGCAGGACGGAGGCATTGTTCCCGCGCTTCTCGCAAAGATGAAAGTCGATACCAAAGGGTTTTCCCAAAACGTCGAACGCGAGCTGGCTCGGCTCCCGCGCGTCAGCGGCGGAGGAAACGTTCAACAGGGTGCCGCTTCGGGAACCGTCCAAAAAGTACTCGGAAAATCCGTGGAGGAAGCCCGTGCCCTCAACGACGATTTTGTCAGCACGGAACATCTTTTCCTTGCGCTCATCGCCGCCGCACCGGAAATGAAGGAATTTTTCAAGGCTTTCGGCATTACCCGCAATACTGTGCTTGCCGCACTCAAGGAATTGCGCGGGAACCAGCGTGTAACCACGGACAATCCGGAAGCGACCTACGATGCGCTCGGCAAATATGGCGTCGATTTGGTCGAAATGGCACGCAAGGGCAAGCTCGATCCCGTCATCGGACGCGATGAGGAAATTCGCCGCGTCATCCGCATTCTTTCCAGAAAAACAAAAAACAATCCCGTACTCATCGGTGAACCCGGCGTCGGCAAAACCGCAATCGTCGAAGGCTTGGCGCAACGTATCGTTCGCGGAGACGTTCCCGAAGGCTTACGGGACAAAACCGTATTTTCCCTCGATATGGGATCACTCCTCGCAGGCGCGAAGTACCGCGGCGAATTTGAAGAACGGCTCAAAGCCGTTTTGACCGAAATCAAAAAATCCGACGGACGTATCCTGCTCTTCATCGACGAGCTCCACACGCTTGTCGGAGCAGGGAAAACCGACGGGGCAATGGATGCCGGCAACATGCTCAAACCGATGCTCGCACGCGGTGAACTCCACTGCATCGGTGCAACCACGCTCGAAGAGCACCGAAAGTACATCGAAAAAGATGCCGCTCTCGAACGTCGCTTCCAAAGCGTCCTCGTCGAACCGCCGAGCGTCGAAGACACGATTTCCATTCTGCGCGGTCTGCGGGAACGCTTCGAAGTTCACCACGGCGTGCGTATTATGGATAGTGCGATGGTCGAAGCCGCCGTGCTTTCCAATCGCTACATCTCCGACCGCTTTTTGCCGGATAAGGCGATCGACCTCGTCGATGAAGCTTGCGCCCAAATCCGCACCGAAATGGATTCCATGCCGGAAGAGCTCGACTCGCTTTCCCGCCGAGTCATGCAACTTGAAATCGAAGAAACCGCTTTGAAAAAAGAGACGGATGCCGCGTCTCAAATTCGTCTCGAAGCCCTGCGCAAGGAATTGACCGAAGCCCGCTCCGAAGCTGCTGCCCTACGCGCACGCTGGGAAGCGGAAAAAGAAAGTGTCGGTAAAATTCAGAAAATCCGCGCCGAACTCGAAATCGCGCGTCACGATGCCGAAGCCGCCGAGCGCTCCCGCGATTACAATAAAGTCGGAGAATTGCGCTACGGAAAAATTCCTCAGCTCGAAGCGGATTTGAAAAAATACGAAAAAATCGTCGAGGAAAAATCCGGCGGGAACGACAAACTTTTCCGCGAAACGGTTTCGCCCGACGAAATTGCAGAGGTCGTTGCGCGCTGGACGGGCATTCCCGCAACCAAGCTACTTGAAGGCGAAAAACAGAAACTGCTCGGGTTGCAGGACGAGCTCGAAAAACAGGTCATCGGACAGGAAGAACCCGTGCGTCTTGTTTCCGAAGCGATTCTGCGTTCCCGCGCCGGTGTGCAGGACCCGCGTCGCCCGGTCGGAAGTTTCCTTTTCCTCGGTCCGACGGGCGTCGGGAAAACCGAGCTCGCCAAGAGCCTCGCACGCCAACTTTTTGACAGCGAAGACGCGATGATTCGCATCGACATGTCCGAATACATGGAAAAGCATGCCGTTTCACGTCTGGTCGGCGCACCTCCGGGCTATGTCGGGTTCGAAGAAGGCGGTCAACTCACCGAAGCCATCCGCCGCAAACCGTATTCCGTCGTTTTGCTCGACGAAATCGAAAAAGCCCATCCGGATGTCTTTAACATTCTGTTGCAAATTCTCGACGACGGACGTCTGACCGACGGACAGGGGCGCACGGTTGATTGCCGCAACGCCGTGTTCATCCTTACGTCCAACATCGGATCGCGCTACCTCGTTGAAGGCGTCGAAAACGACGAAATTCCGGAACGCGTGCGGGAACAGGTCATGGCAGAACTGCGTGCCGGATTCCGTCCGGAATTTTTGAATCGTATCGACGACATTGTTTTGTTCAAACCGCTTGGCTTGAAGCAGATTTCCGCGATTGTCGACCTGATGATTTCTGCCCTTAACAAACGGTTGGAAGAGCACCGCATCACGGTAGAGCTTGATGAATCCGCTCACACATGGATTGCCGAAAACGGCTACGATCCCGTGTACGGAGCACGCCCGCTACGTCGTTTCATCCAAAAAGAAATCGAAACACCGCTTGCCAAAGCCATCATCGGCGGGAAGGTATCCGACGGACAAAATGTCCGCTTTACCCGGTCAGATACGGGCTTGGCGCTTTCCGCAGAGTCGGGGTCCTGAGTTGTCCGGCGGGATTAGGTCGCGTTTCCGCGTTGCTTAAAGGCTTCTCAACGCGGCAATGGTGCCGATGTTCAGGTCGCGAATGCTGTCGAGGACCACATCGGCGCCCGCGCGTTCGAGCAGGACCTTGGGATTAATCGTGGAGAGTGCGACGGTTTTCAGTCCGACGGAACGGGCGGCTTCGATGCCGGCAAGCGTGCTTTGGACGGCGATACATTCGTCCGGTGCGCGGTCCATGGATTTCGCGGCGAGCAGGAAGGCTTCGGGTTCCGAAACCGGAGTCTGGACATTGCCGTGGGCGATGACCGTCGGGAAATAGCTCTTCAAATCCAAAAGCTCCAAAAGCCAGGTGATTTCTTCGCGGAATGCGGGACAGGCGACGGCGCAGGGAATTTCGCGGTCTTTCAGCGACTGAAGCAGGGCGCGCGTGCCCGGTTGCGGCTCGGCGGCTTCCTGTGTCAGAATCTGGTGAAGGAGGGCGGCTCTGCGTTCGGCAAGCTCGCGGATGCGCAACGGATCGGAACTCCAGTTTAAAACCTTCGCAATGGTGAAACGACTGTTGTGTCCGAAACTTTTGAAAAGATAGCCCGGAGCAAGCTCAAGACCGCATTCGGCGGCAAGCATTTCCCAGCTGCGCTTGTCGTATGCGGAGGCATCGAAAATGACTCCGTGCCAATCAAAAATAACACCGGTGTTCATGGGGAGGGGCGTAGATAGAGTAGAGGCAAGAAAGAGAAGGATTTTCTTTATATAAAATTTTTCGTCAAAAGAAAATTCAAAAATCCGTTCCGCTTTGTTTCACGGCAAACTCACCGATGCACGTTCTCGCCCCGGATTCCGAAGTAACGGACTCCCGCCGACGAATCAATTTTATTTCGGTTTTCCGTTGACGCTACTCGTCGTCCACAAAATTGAGAGCCATTTCCTCGTCGCTGCGCTCCCGCTTGAGGTTGACGAGCGGAACGAGTGCGGCCATGAGGGCGAGGGTCACAATCATTGCGCCCCAGCCGACGACGTCGTGGACGGTTCCGAGCGTGAATTCCGCGCTTTCGCTGGCATTGCCGAAGAAGTCGAATTCGAGCGATTCCGAGCCGTTAAACGAGGCCCAAAGGGTGAGAAAGCTCGAGCGCATGACATTGAGCAGGAGCGCGAAGACAATCGAAAGGGCGACGAAGAACACCTTCTTTGTCCAGCTGTGCATGAAGACGGCGGCGAGGAAAGAGCCCGTGAACAGGCAGGCGGTCAGGGAACGTACGCCGGAGCAGGCATCTTCGACGCCGACGCGGTCGCCGCCGGGGAGCAGAATGGTGTTGGCCTCTTGTGTCAGGTCAAACCCGAGGAAGTTCATCAGGTGGACGACGGTCGAGGTGACATTAGAGAGGAGCAGGGTTTTAATTTGGCGGTCCACCAGGAAGGTGAAGGGACCGGAAATCATCCAAACGCAGATCGGGAAGACGAGGAGGAGCAGGAGGCGTGTGCGTGTGCGCAGGTCTTGCGGTTTGCCCGAGAGGGTTTCGGAGCCGGCGAACCAGGCGAGACCGAAGCAGAGCCCGACGAAGCCCGCCGTGTTTTGGTAGGTCGTAAAGGCGTCGAAGCCGTAGATGGCGGAGCCGATGGCGCCGGAAGCAAAAAGCAGCGCGGAGAAGGCCGTTCCGGCGAAGAAGATCAGGTTGAGCCACGCGGGAACGGGCGCGCCGGCTTTGGCGGCCCAAGCGGGGAGTTGAAACTCGTCGTTTGCGTCTTCTTCATCCGGGGTGCCCGTGAAGACGCGTTTGATTTTATGCCAGCGTTCCTTGATGACAAAGGCGCTGAAGAGCGGAACCAAATAGCCGAAGAGATAGTCGTCTTTGGAGTTCCAGCATTGGACTTGGTCGAAAAGCAACACTGCGCAGGCGAGCAGGGCGATGCCGACATACCAAAGCGGCGATAGCGCGTCGGTCGTTTTGTCGGATGTTTTTGAGATTTCCATAAAGCTCAAATTAAAACACGAAATTCCCTCCGGCGGGAATACTATTTTTTCTGCGGCGTTTATTGCTTGCCGATTTTTCTTAAATGATACATCCTCCCTCACTTAATCATCTTTTTATAACGTGAGAGAAGAATATCTTAGACAAGCTAACAAGGTCGTTAAAGACCCGAACATTCTGATCAACGTCGTCTCGCGCCGCGTTCACCAGCTTCAGCACGAAGGCATGGAACCGCTCGTTGACACGCTCGAAAAGCTCGCGCCGGAAGATATCGCATTGCGCGAAATTATCGAAGGAAAGCTTTCTTTCGAATTGCCGGACGATCTGTTGCAGTAATTTGTAAGATGTAAATTTTCGGGGCAGGCTTTCCTCACGGGAAGGACCTGCCTATTTTTTTAAGTGAGTAAGAAAAAGGACAACAATAAGCAGGCGGAAATTCGTAATCCGAAAGCTTCCCGCGACTACGAACTCGGCGAACGCTACGAGGCGGGACTCGTGCTGACGGGGACCGAAGTCAAGGCCTTGCGCGCAGGGCGTGCCAATATCGCGGACGCCTTTATCCGCATCGATTCCGACAACATCCCGACGCTTTATCACGCGCACGTCTCCGAATACGATTTCGGAAACACGAACAACCACAATCCGTACCGTCCGCGCCGCCTTTTGCTTCACGCGAAGGAAATTCGGAAAATCCAGGCTTCGATTCAGTCCGGAGGGATGTCGATTGTGCCGCTGAAGATTTATTTCTCACATGGTTTGGCAAAATTGCAATTGGCGGTCGGGAAGGGTAAAAAGCTTTTTGATAAGCGAAACGATATTAAGAAGCGGGATGACGAGCGTTATATCCGCCGCGCCATGGCATCACGGTGCTAAATAAGCCTTGACTGACGCTTTGTAAATAGTAATCTTTATCCTTTACTGTTAATTTGGCTATGAAAACGAAAGTAACGAAAAGCAAAACGACGAAAAAGGCTACCGAAAAAGCGGCTCCGAAGGCAAAAACGGCTGCAGTGAAGGCGGTTGCCAAGGCTGCCGAAAAGCCGGTCGCAAAGCCGGCGGAAGCTCCGAAGAAGGCTTGCGCAGCAAAGAAAGTTTGCGAAAAGAAAACAACTGCGAAGAAGCCGGCCGCTAAGGCCGCTCCCGCAAAGCTGAAGCTGACGCGCATTGTTGCGCATGTCAACGTCGGCTGGGGTAAGCAGCTCTACATCCGCGGCGAAGGCGCCGGCTTGAGCTGGGAACAGGGAATTCCGATGCTCTGCGAAAATGACACGGAATGGCATTGGGTTGCGGAAACGGACGTTTGCCCGATTTCCTTCAAGTTCCTCATTGACGACAAGATTTGGGCTCTCGGCGAAAACATCACCATCAATGCCGGTGACGTTCACATCTCCGAACCGAGCTTCTAATTTCTTTTCCGAAAGACGAAACGCGCAGCTTTACCGCTTGCGCGTTTTTTGTGTCCTCGAATCTGCTTCGTCGGAGAAAAAGACGCGGCTTCGTAAAATAAATTGCCCGTCTGCCGGAAAGCTTCTAAATTTAGGCGCTAATATTATGATGAGTTCGACTTCAAATGATCGGATTTTGACGCGCGACGTGGACGCGACGGTCGTGCCTTCGGGAGATGCCGCATTTTTGCCTGCGGGGACCAAGGTCAATATTACCCACCGTCTCGGCGGGAACTTTACCGTCGTTTGCGATGTTGGCATGTTCCGCATTCTCGGAAAGGACGCGGATGCGCTCGGCGAAACCCAGGAAGCCGCATTAGGCGCGGATGCCGGAGAAACGACGCAGTACGGCTCCTATGGCACGGCGGAGCATCCCGGTCATGTCGGTGAACCCGACAAGGAGGCGCTTTGGGCGGCCTTGCGCTGTGTTTACGACCCGGAAATCCCCGTCGATATCGTCAATCTCGGCCTGATTTACAAGCTCGAAGTGCTTCCGCTCGGCGACGAGCGTTATTCGGCGCAGGTGGCGATGACGCTGACGGCACCCGGTTGCGGCATGGGACCCGTCATGGCGGAGGACGCCCGTAATCGTCTGTTGACGGTTCCCGGGGTCAACGAAGCCCGCGTGGAAATCGTTTTTGAGCCGCCCTGGAATCAGGACATGATTTCTGAGGAAGGCAAGATGGAACTCGGGCTCATTTAGCCGGAAGTAATCGAAGCGAGACGGAATTCCGGAAATGGCGTTTTCTAAAATTGATTCCGCAGCCCTCGCACAATGTCAACGGGAACTCGGCTCACGGCTTCCCGTTTTTTGTGTCGAGAGTACGGGAAGCACGAATTCGGATGTTGCGGCAATGCTAGCTTCGGGGAAATTCCGGGAGGATTTTGCCCTCGTCGCCAATACGCAGAGCGCGGGGCGCGGGCGCATTCCCGGCCGACGTTGGGAGAGTTTGCCCGGCAATATTTTCTTATCCTGCGGGTTTTTGCCGAACGGGATTCCGCCGGCGCGGCTGGCCAATCTGACGCTGTGGTTCGGTGTTTCTGTCGCAAGCATGCTTCGGGAAAAATTTGCCGTCCCCGTGCTCGTGAAGTGGCCGAACGATATTTGGTGTAACGGCCGCAAAATGGCGGGTATGCTGACGGAAGCCCACGTGGCTTCCGGCGGAGTGCGGAGCATTGTATTTGGCATCGGACTGAATGTTAATTTGGACACGGAGGCGTTGCCGCAGACGTCCGAATTACGTGCGACTTCGCTGAAGGCGGAGCTCGGAGAGGCGCTCGACGTTAATCGGGTTTGCGCGGAGCTTCTGCTCGCACTTGAAAGGGCCTACGCCGATTTTCTCGCGGGAACGCACGCGGAAAAACTCGCGCTTCTTTGGAAGGATGCGGATTGCCTTTACGGGCAACACATCGTTGCGGTGTACGGCAATGAGCGCATCGAAGGGTGCGCCTGCGGAATCGATGCCGGCGGGAATCTGTTGATTCGCACGGAGGCGGGAGACCTTCGCGCCTTTTCCGCCGGCGACATCAGCCTCGGAAGCGCTTCCCGCCCCTAATAATTACCGCTCCTCCCGCGAATTCCTAATAAATCTTCGGGAGCGGGGCGATTACCGCTCAGGCCTAAACGGCCTTGGAGTGGCGATTTTGCGTTCCGCTTTGGAAATAGGCGTCGAAAGGCAGAGCAATGTTGCGGATGAACATGCGTCCGACATGCGTGACGGAGAAGCCGTTGCCGTCTTCCCGGAACGCGATGAGCCCGTCGGCGGCGAGGGCGTCCAGCTTTGCAATCTCTGCAGCGTAGCGGGTCTTGAAGTCGAATCCGAAGCGCTCCGAGAGGCGCGCGTAATCCAACTCTAAATTGCACATGATGCCGGTGATAATTTCACGGCGGCGCAAATCTTCTTCCGTAAGAATGAGGAATTTAATCTGCGGAAGGTTGCCTGCCGTAATGCGCGCTTCGTAAGCTTCGAGCGTTTTTTCGTTTTGCGAAAAACTGCGTGCCGACTGCGAGATGGAGGACATGCCGAGAGCGACGATGGGAAGCCCGGCGTGAGTCGAGTAGCCTTGGAAATTGCGTTGGAGGCGGCGTTCCCGCAGGGCGCGGACGAGTTCGTCGTCTTCGCGAGCAAAGTGGTCCAGTCCGATATAGACGAAGCCGCTGCGCGTGAGCTTTTCGATGATGGTTTTCAGCAGGGCGATTTTTTCGTCGGGCGAGGGCAGACCGCCGCTTTGTTCCAGCAGCTTTTGTTGCGGCTTGAGCCAGGGGACGTGTGCGTAGCTGAAGACGGCGAAGCGGTCCGGCTGTAGCGCAAGCAACTCATTGAGCGTGGCTTCGTAGCTTTCCGTACTTTGGAAGGGGAGCCCGTAAATCAGGTCGAAATTGACGGAGCTGAAACCGCTTTCCCGCAACCAGCGTACGGCCTGTTCGATGAGCGGTTTGGGTTGAACGCGATGGATGGCGACTTGGACTTTCGGGTTTAAATCCTGAACGCCGAGCGAGGCGCGGGAACAGCCGAGGCGGCGGAAGGCTTCGACGATTTCGCGCGTCAGTGATCGAGGGTCGAGTTCGACGGAGATTTCGGCATCCGGCGTGAACACGAAATTGGCGCGCAGCATTGCGGCGATGCGGTCGATCTGGGGCGGAGTCAGGGCGCTGGGGGTGCCGCCGCCGAAGTGCAACTGGGCGACGGAGAGCGTTTGTCCGTCGGGTGCGAGTTGTTTTTTCCAAAGAGCGATTTCCCTTTCGAGAAAATCCAGATAGCGCTCAGCCGTTGCGTCGTCGCGTGCGGGGACGGTCGTACAGCCGCAGTACCAGCAAAGCGATTTACAGAACGGGATATGTATGTAAATGGAGATGACATTGCCGCCGTCGGCAATATCTTTCCGCATGACTTCGAATACGGAGTTGTCATCGACGGCGTCCCGGAACTGCAGGGCCGTGGGATAGGACGTGTAGCGGGGGGCCGGCACGTTGTATTTTTTGACGAGGTCGAGATTAACCTCCAGAGCGTGTTTCATAGTGTCGGATTAAAACGTTTTCTTTGTTCGGCGGGAACGCAAAAATAGGGCTTGCGCAGCGCGGCCGTTTCGTAGAAGCTTAAAACAAGTCAGGTCCCGGGCAACGAATGCCGGCGAACCCCGTCAGATCCGGAAGGAAGCAGCGGCAGTCAGGTTCCTCGTGTGCTCCGGTCAACCTGGCGTTTTTTGTACCCTGAGGCCGGCGTTCTTCCGATTCGGCAGACTTTTCGAGATTTTTACTTTTCCTGTTCGGGAATGCGGAGTAGGATTACCCGCTAATTATGAATCACGAATTGCTCAACGCAAACAAGCGTCTTCCCGACAGCAAGGGATTCTTCGGTCGTTTCGGCGGCTCTTTTGTTCAGCCGGAACTGCAAGCGCAGATGGATGAAATCGCGCACGCCTATCACACGATTTGCCGCTCTCACAATTTTGTTCAGGATCTGCGCAATATCCGTAAACACTTTCAGGGGCGCCCGACGCCGGTTTATTACTGCAAGAACCTGACGGAAAAGGTCGGCGGCGCACGCATCTATCTCAAGCGTGAAGACCTCAACCATACGGGCGCTCACAAGCTCAATCACTGCATGGGCGAGGCCCTGCTTGCGAAGTACCTGGGGAAGAAAAAACTCATCGCGGAAACGGGCGCCGGGCAACACGGCGTTGCGCTCGCGACGGCCGGCGCGTACTTCGGCATCCCCGTGGAAATCCACATGGGCGAGGTCGATATCAAAAAGGAATACCCGAACGTCATGCGTATGAAAGTGCTCGGCGCGAAGGTCGTTTCCGTGACGCGCGGCGACAAGACGCTCAAGGAAGCCGTGGACTCCGCTTTCGAGTCTTATCTCGACGACCCGGTCAATTCCATTTACTGCATCGGTTCCGTACTCGGGCCGCACCCGTTCCCGCTGCTCGTGCGCGAATTCCAGCGCGTTATCGGTATTGAAGCCCGCGAGCAATTCTTCGAAATGACGGGGGAAATGCCCGACAATATTTGCGCCTGCATCGGCGGCGGATCCAATGCGGCCGGCTTTTTCCACGCTTTTGTCAACGACCCCGTCGAAATTTACGGCGTCGAACCGCTCGGTCGCGGCACGAAGCTCGGCGATCACGCCTGCTCGCTCGCCTACGGAACCGAAGGCATCATGCACGGATTCAACTCCATCATGCTCAAGGATGAAAAAGGCGAGCCCGCTCCGGTTTACTCGGTGGCGAGCGGCTTGGACTACCCGTCCGTCGGTCCGGAACACGCCTACTGGCACGAAATCGGCCGCGAAAAAGCCGTTCAAATTAACGACGACGAAGCCATTACGGCATTCTTCCGCCTTTCGCGCCTCGAAGGGATTATCCCCGCGCTGGAAAGTGCGCACGCCGTGGCTTTTGCGACGAAACTTGCTTTGGAACGTCCGACGGAATCCATCCTTGTCAATCTTTCCGGACGCGGCGACAAGGACCTCGACTTCGTCATGGAAAACTTCGGTCACTACGCCGACCGCGAGTACTAAAACGAGTCTTTGCCGTTTTCTGCGGCGCAATAAACGGAAAACCGGCGAACGGAGCAATCCCTGTTCGCCGGTTTCTTTTTGCCGCATGCGATACTTGAGAAGGGGTCCGACTCGAACGTTCATTCCAATGTTTGTTTCGTGTCATCCCTAAGGATGTTGTCCTGTCTTGACTTTGGTGTCGTTGAATGTAATTCTGAGTGAGAAATCCTCCGCGATTGAAAGATCTACCACAACACTAACTAATGATTATGCAAGCTAAAAATCCCCCCTCTCTCTCTTACATTTTTCTTTTAGGAAAAGTTATTCGATTCGTTTCAGCTCTTCTGGCTTTAGGAGCTGTCGCGTTTGGCCTTACTGCGTGTGGAGGCGGCGGCGGAGGAGGAGGGGGAGGTGACGATAGTGGAGATGATAAAGATTCCGGAAATTCAAATTCTTCATCCGTGGTTGATTATGCTCCGGAGACGGGACATTTTTATGGCGTAAAATTGGAAAGCTATAACGAATGGTTTACGATGTACGCTAGCGGCCGGGCCAATACCCGAACGAGCGGGATGGGTCTAGATACAATGTCCGGTTACTGGAGCTATCGAAAGACGGGCGCGAATAAAGGTCAGATTCACTTTACCAACATGACTTGTGAGTTAGGGTACGGCGTTTGGATGAAATTCAATTACTCCGGTGAAATAACATTTGAGAGCGCAACGAAATGTTATATTTACGGAACGTATAGCTCTTCGACTTCTTCCGGCCGCAATAATAGCGGAACGTGGAGTGGGAGTTATAAAATTACGAAATTGTAATCCCTCTGTCACATCTCCCGCATAGCGGGAGATTTTTTTTGCCGTCTGTTCCGTTTTTGAAGATGCGGGGAGCTTGGATTACGAGTTTACGGGAGCTTACGGCATGTACGGGCGTTCGTATTTTTCGGAAAGGCGGCTCATGAGAGTGACGGCGGCCGCGAATCCGAAACCGGAGGCAATTGCACGGAACACAGCCGTGAGTGTATCGGGTTTGTTGCTGTGGTCGATTCCGAGAACTCCGAAAATGACGAAAACGAGTGAACTTGCCGCGCCGACAATCAGCAGGGCGAGTAAGTAGCGTTTGTTGCAGTCGGCGAAGCGATCGACGAAGCGGCAGGCGGCGTAAAGGGTGCCCACAATGAGCAGAACGAAAAGGACGGAAGAGCCTCCACGCCAAAACATGAGCAGGAGAAACGCTATGAATAGGGTATGCGGTACCAACGTAAGGTAGAGGTCCGCATCCATAGAAGCCGCGAACAGGTAGCAACGGCTGAAAAGCTCGCAGGCAATCACAAAGCGGAGGGGAAAAGCACTCTTTCCGATGAGATTCATGGATTTCCCCTTCGCTTCTCCGGTCTCCGTTTAGACCGGAATTTGTTCGAGTATGCGGAGTCCGAAGGCGTTGAGACCGACGACCTTTTTCGGATTATTCGTGATGAGGCGAATTTGGTTCGCGCCGAGCTCGGCGAGGATTTGGGCGCCGATGCCGAAGTCGCGCTGGTCGAGGTTGGTCGGCGGTTCCGCGCTCGGGGTTTCGGGAAGGGCGTAATCCGAGTTGGCCATGTAGAGAACGACGCCGCGGCCTTCGCGGGCAATCATTTCAAACGCGGCCGGGAGCATGCCGGGCTTACCGAAAGACTTGCCGCGGAAGACGTCGCCGAGCATGTTTTCGCGGTGAACGCGGACGAGGACCGGGCGGCCGTCGGAAATATTGCCGCAGGAAAGCGCGATGTGGCGCTTGTTGTCCACGCGGCTGCGGAAGATGCGCATGGTGAATTGGCCGAATTCGGATTCGAAAGGCATTTCCGCTTCGAGCTTGATGAGGCGTTCCCTGCGGTAGCGGTATTCGATGAGCTGCGCGACGGAAACCATTTTCAGTCCGAAGCGCTTGGCGAATTCGACCCCGTCGGGCAGGCGTGCCATGGTTCCGTCGTCGTTGGTAATTTCGCAGCAAACGCCGCCCGGGTGCAGGCCGGCGAGCAGGGTCAAATCGACGGTGGCTTCGGTGTGGCCGGCGCGCTGGAGTACGCCTCCCGGTTTCGCCGTGAGCGGGAAGATGTGGCCGGGCTGAACGAGGTCGGTCGCCACGCTTTTGTCCGAGGAAAGCAGATTGATGGTGCGCGCGCGGTCGTAGGCGGAAATGCCGGTCGTGATACCTTCGGCGGCGTCCACGGAAACCGTGAAGGCGGTGCGATAGGATTCCGTGTTGACGGGGACCATCGGGAAAATGCCGAGGCGGCGCAGGGCCGGCTCGGTGTTCGGCGCGCAGATGAGGCCGCGCGCGTACTGAATCATGAGATTAATTTTCTCGGGCGTTGCCTTTTCGCCGGACATAATGAGGTCGCATTCGTTTTCGCGATTTTCGTCGTCGGCGACAATGATGATTTCTCCTGCGGCAATGGCGGCGAGGGCTTCTTCTACGGTATCAAAAATTTTTTCCATGGTTCAGAGATGTCCTCATTTTAGCTTATTCGGACGCGTTTGAGTAGGGCTAATTTTCGGGAATTTCCGGAAGACGCAGTTTGCATGCTCTGCGGCGGCACGAAAAAGCCGCTCGCGTCGTGAGAACGGGAGCGGCTTGTTTGACTGCGATGCGCAGGGATTAGAGAACGATGTATTTTTCTGCGGGAATTTTGCAGACCGGGCATTTTTCCGGAACGTCGCCTTCGCCGAAGGTGTCGCCGCAAATCGGGCAGACGTAGTAGGTCTTCGGGAGCGAGGAAACCGTGCCGGCGTTGATCGCGTCGATGGCTTTCTGGTAGAGCTCAGCGTGGATTTTTTCGACTTCGAGCGCCTGGGTGAAGGTCAGCGTTGCGGCTTTTTGGCCTTCGGCTTCGGCGTCTTTGAGGAAGTTCGGGTACATTTCCGAGAATTCGTAAACTTCGCCCGCCTTGGCGTGGGCAAGGTTTTCGAGCGTCGTACCGACTTCGATCTCGATTTTGAATTTCGGCAGCTCGCCGCCGAGTTTCTTCAAAACGCGTGCGTGATTAGCCGCGTGGATGCTTTCGGCCTTGGACGTGGCCTCAAACATTTTTTGAATTTCCGGATAGCCTTCGCGGGCGGCCTGTGCGGCAAAAGCGGCGTAAGTCGCGCCGGCGGTGGATTCTCCGATGATTCCGTCGATGAGATTTTTGATAGTTTTTTCCATAGCAAAGACGATTTTCTCCAATTGAATGAAAATAACAAGAAATTCTTTCGGAAAATGTCAGATGACGGCGAGCGTAAAGCCCATCAGCAGCATTCCCGTGATAATTCCGTAGATTGAAAGGTGGTGAAAGCCCCAGCGTTCCGCCATCGGGAGTAGTTCGTCAAAGGCGATAAAGACCATCGTGCCCGCGACGGCGGCGAAGAGTACGGAAAGCAGCGTTGCCGAGAGGAACGGGTAGAGCACGAGCATGGCGATGCCGGCGCCAATCGGTTCCGCTAAGCCCGAAACCATGGAGTACATAAACGCCTTTTTGCGGGAACCTGTTGCGTGGTAAATCGGTACGGAAACCGTGATGCCTTCGGGGATGTTGTGAAGCGCAACGGCGACCGCAATCGGAATCCCGAGCGTGAGCGAGTTAATCCCCGCAGCGAAGGTTGCCATGCCTTCCGGGAAATTGTGAACCCCGATGGCGAGGGCGAAGAGGAGACCGGAGCGGCGCATCTTGGCGGCGGAGGCGGCATCGCTCTTCGGGAGTTTGACGGGGACGTGCAGTTCTTCGGGGCCGTGGGCTTCGTGCGGGTTTTCTTTCTCGGGGATGAGGCGGTCGATGAGCATGGCGAGCAACATTCCGCCCGAGAACGAGGCCAGACCGACGAGGTGGCCGTTAAATTTCCCGTAAATTTCCGCGAGTGTCTCCTGTGCCGAGGCGAGCAATTCGACGAAGCTGATGTAGACCATGACGCCGGCCGAGAGCCCGAGCAGGAAAGTGAGCAGGCGTATGTTGGTTTTTTTGACAAAAAAACCGATGGCTCCGCCAACCCCGGTCGCGAGCCCCGCAAATGTCGTCAACGCCAATACGGCGAGCATGTCTTGCCACGAAATTCCTTCAAACATCCGAGAAACGCTATGCCTTCGCTATACGGGAGGCAATTATTTTTGATGAGGGCGTGCCGCGGAATGCGCTTATTCCGCAGGCAGGATCGCGTTGATGAAATGCGTCATGCGTTCCTGGATATTGCGCGGATTGGGGTCGAACACGCTTTGGCGGGCGAGTTTCTGCATGTCGGAAAGGGCGCAGTGACGCAGAATGTAGCGGATGCGCGGCGCCGAATTGGCCGTCATGCTGAGCGAGTCGGCCCCCAAGCCGATCAGGAGGGGCGCAAAGGCGGGGTCGCCGGCAATTTCGCCGCAGACGGCGCAGGGAATTTTTGCGCGATGGGCCGCGAGGATGGTCTTTGCGATGGCGCGGATGACGGCCGGGTGGTAGGAGTCGTAGAGGTGGGAAATCTTTTCGTTGCCGCGGTCAACGGCCAGCATGTACTGGGTGAGGTCGTTGGTGCCGATACTGAAGAAATCGGCCTCGTTGGCCAGATCCTCGGCGATGGCGACGGCGGCGGGCACTTCGATCATCGTACCGACCGGAATGTCTTCGTCGAAAGGAACGCCTGCGCGGCGCAATTCGCTCTTGGCTTCTTCGAGTACTTCCTTGGCGTTGATGAGCTCCGAAAGCGAGCTGATCATCGGGAAAAGAATGCGGACGTTGCCGCGCGTGCTGGTGCGGAGTATGGCGCGTAATTGCTCCTTAAATATGTCCCGGAATTCGAGGCAAAAGCGGATGGCGCGGAAACCCATGAACGGGTTTTCCTCTGCCGGCATCAATGCGCTTGAGACATGCTTGTCGCCGCCGATGTCGAGCGTGCGGATGACGACGTTGCTGTTTTTCGGAAGCGCATCCACGACCTGGCGGTATTCTTCGTACTGGGCCTCTTCCGAGGGGAAGCGGTCCGAACGCAGAAAAATGCCCTCCGAGCGGAAAAGCCCGATGTCGTAAATGTGCATCTTCCGCATCGCGTCCAGGTTTTCCTTGCCGGAGACATTGGCTTCGATTTGGAAAAAATGCCCGTCCGCCGTCGTGTCGGGTTTGACGCTTTCTTCGGCGATGAGCGCTTCGAGTCGGGAGCGGCGCAGCGAAATCTGCTCGTAAACATCGAGCGTTTTTTTGCTCGGATTGACGTAAACTAGCCCCTTGTCCCCGTCGACGAGGATTTCGTCGTCCTGCGCGATACGCAGGGTGGCGTTGCGCAGCCCGACAACGGCGGGAATGCCGAGCGAGCGCGCGATAATGGCGGCGTGCGAGGTGTGATTGCCGGTGTCGGTCAGAATCGCCAGCACGCGCGAGCGGTCGAAGGCAATGGTTTCCGACGGAGTCAATTCCTCGGCAACAACGACGCGGTTACGGAGGCGCTCCGAGCTGTTCTCCTGGGCTTCGCCGAGCAGGTTTTTGAGCACGCGCTGAGCCACGTCGCGGATGTCGGCGACGCGTTCCTTGAGGTAGCTGTCCGCCATGCCGGAAAAGAAGTTGATGTAGCGGCCGGTGACGGAGTTGACGCAGTGTTCGGCGTTGAGCTTCGAAACCTGAATGGCGCGCTTCGTTTCGTCGATAACCGCGGGGTCGTCCAAGACGAGCAGGTGAGCGGAAAAGATTTCGGCGTTGGCGGGGCCGACTTGGGCGGTGACTTCTTCGATGAGCGCGGAAATCTGTTCTCGCGTCTTGGCAACGGCCTTGTCAAAGCGCAACGTTTCACGCTCGACATCGTCAATTTTATAACAGGGCAGATCGACGTTTTTTTGGAGAAACACAAAGGCTTTTCCTCGGGCGACACCCGGGGCGCATCCGATGCCCTGAAGCCGATATTCCGTTTTGTCTGCCGACTCGTTCATGCGCCGACAATAACCCATCCGCCGCTTACGGCGCAAGCGCTATTACGCCGAATTTGCAAGAACTCTCGAAAATGTTCGACTGGTGGCTCGGAGACGGCTAAAAATCGAGAAAATTTTGTTTTCCCGAAAGAAATCCGCTTTGCATTTTTCGGGTTTTGGCGTATTTTAAATTCCCAAGGTTATGAAATACATTTTTGTCACAGGCGGAGTTGTTTCTTCTTTGGGTAAAGGGCTGACGGCAGCAGCTCTTGGAGCACTTCTTGAACTGCGCGGATTGAAGGTGCGCATGCAAAAATTCGATCCGTATCTGAACGTCGATCCGGGGACGATGTCTCCCTTCCAGCACGGCGAAGTTTACGTCACCGACGACGGCGCCGAAACCGACTTGGACCTTGGCCACTACGAACGCTTTACCTCCGGAAAACTTTCCCGCGCGAACTCGGTTTCTTCCGGTAAAATTTACGAGTCCGTGCTCGCAAAAGAACGCCGCGGCGACTACCTGGGCGTGACCGTCCAGGTGATTCCGCACGTGACGAACGAAATCAAGGAACGCATCGTCAAGGGCGGCGAAGGCGTGGACGTTTTGATTACCGAACTCGGCGGGACAACCGGCGACATCGAAGGGCTGCCGTTCCTCGAAGCTCTGCGCCAGTTCCAGCTCGACCAGGGCCGCGACAATGTCTGCTTTGTGCACTGCGCCTTGGTGCCGTACATCCGCGCCGCCGGCGAACTCAAGACCAAGCCGGCTCAGCAATCGACCGCGAAACTGCGCGAAATCGGTATTCAGCCGGACATCCTCGTGTGCCGTACGGAACGCCCGCTGACGCTCGAAATGCGCCAGAAAATGAGCCTTTACTGCAACGTTCCGGTCAGCGCCGTTGTCGAATGCCGCGACGTGCCGTTCTCCATTTACGAACTCCCGCTGATGTTGGCGAGCGAGCACTTGGATAACGAAGTCATCAAGTCGCTGCACCTCGAAAACCATCCGCACATCCGCCATCGCAATCTCCTGCAGTGGAAGGACATCGTGCGCAAGCTCAAGTACCCGGCGCACCACGTCAAAATCGGCGTCGTCGGTAAATACATCGAACTGCAGGACGCTTACAAATCCATTTACGAAGCCATTACGCACGGCGGTATTGCCAATGACTGCGGCGTGGAAATCAAGCGTATCGACTCCGAAGATCTGACCGAACAAAACCTCGATTCGCTCAAGGACTTGGACGGTGTGCTCGTTCCCGGCGGATTCGGCGATCGCGGTGTCGAGGGCAAAGTCGCCGCCGCCCGCTATGCCCGCGAAAACGGTCTGCCGTATTTCGGGATTTGCCTCGGGATGCAGATTGCCGTCATCGAATACGCACGCCACGTGCTCGGCCTTGAAGATGCCACGTCAACGGAATTTAATCCGGAAACGAAGAACCCGGTCGTCGACATCATGGAAGAGCAGAAGCAGATCGTAAACAAGGGCGCTTCGATGCGTCTCGGGACCTACGATTGCGCGCTCGCGGCGGGAAGCAATGCCATGGCGGCCTACGGCGAGGAAAATATTTCCGAACGCCACCGCCACCGCTACGAATACAACAACAAGTTCCGCGATGCCCTTGTCGCCGCCGGTCTCAAAGTCGCGGGCACGAACCCGACTCTCGACCTCGTCGAAATCGTCGAAGCGGAAAACCATCCGTGGTACGTCGGCGTTCAATTCCACCCGGAATTCAAGTCGAAACCCTCGGCCCCGCACCCGCTCTTCGCAGCCTTCATCAAGGCGGCAATCGAGCGCCAGGGCCGCCGCAACGCCGCCAAGTAAACGGCGCTAAAAAACGAAGCATTAATTTTTATCGTTATGAAGATCCAAGAAAAAAATGTAGTGGGCTTTCACTACACGCTGAAAGATAAGGACGGCAACGTGCTGGATTCCTCCGAAGGACGTACGCCGCTCGAATATTTGCACGGCGCCGGAAATATCATTCCCGGACTCGAAAAGGAACTCCTCGGACTCGGCGTCGGCGACAAGAAACAAGTCGAAGTCGCTCCGGAACTTGCCTACGGCGTAAAGCAGGACGCACTCGTCATTTCCGTTCCGCGCAAAAATATCGAATTTGACGGTGAAATCGTCCCGGGCATGCGCTTCCACGCGCAGGCTGCCGACGGGAACGTTCACGCGTTTACGGTTGTCGAAGTCGATGCGGAAAATGTCAAGATGGACGGCAACCACCCGCTTGCGGGCGTGACGCTGTTCTTCGACGTTGAAATCACTTCGATTCGCGAAGCCACGCAGCGCGAACTCGTCGAAGGCCATCCGCACATGGAAGGCTGCTCCTGCGGTTGCCACGGCGGCGATGACCACGGCTGCGACTGCGACGGAGACTGTGATTGCGACGGCGGTTGCGGTTGCCACTAAGCGAGGGAAGTCATGGCTACTCTGACACCTATCGAAGAACTCCGCCACAGCGCGGCGCACGTGCTCGGCGCGGCGGTTTTGCGCCTTTTCCCGGAAGCTCAGCTCGATGTCGGTCCGGCGGTTGAAAACGGCTTCTATTACGATTTCGACCTCGACCACAAATTCACGTCCGAAGACCTCGAAAAAATCGAGGCGGAAATGAAGAAAATCGCGAAGGAAAACCAGAAATTCGAATTCACCGAAGTTCCCCGCGAAGAAGCGGAAAAGCTGGTCGCGGAAACGCCTTACCTGCGCGAATTTAAGCCGGGTCGCCTTGCCGATATTCCCGAAGGCGAAAAAATCACCTTTTACCGCAACGGCGAATTCGTTGACCTGTGCCGCGGGCCGCACGTCCGCTACACTTCGCAAATCAAGGCATTTAAGCTGATGTCCGTCGCCGGCGCGTATCACCGCGGCAACGAAAACAATAAGCAGCTGCAGCGCATTTACGGCGTCGCGTTCGCCTCGAAGGCCGAGCTCGACGAATACCTGCACAATCTCGACGAAGCCAAGAAGCGCGACCACCGCAAACTCGGCCGCGAACTCAAGCTCTTCCACATCGACGAAGATGTCGGACAGGGCCTGATTCTTTGGACACCGAACGGAGCGATTGTCCGCCAGGAATTGCAGACCTTCATTTCCGAACAGCTTTTCCGTCAGGACTACAAGCAGGTCTTTACGCCGAACATCGGCAACCTGAATCTGTACCGCACGTCCGGGCACTTCCCGTACTACCGCGAATCGCAGTTCACGCCGGTTATCGACCAGGAACAGATTGAAAAGCTCGCCACCGAAGGCAAGTCCTGCGGCGACTTGGCCAATCTGCTCACGGCAGGTCAACTCGACGGCTTCCTCCTCAAGCCGATGAACTGCCCGCACCACATCAAAATTTTTGCCTCGCAACCGCACTCCTATCGCGATCTTCCCGTGCGCCTCGCCGAATTCGGCACCGTCTATCGCTGGGAACAGTCCGGCGAACTCAACGGCCTGACGCGCGTGCGCGGATTTACGCAGGACGACGGTCACCTTTTCTGCACCGAAGACCAGATCGCGCAGGAAGTACTCGGCTGCCTTGAGCTCGTGAAGATTATTCTCTCCACGCTCGGCATGACGAATTACACGGTCCGCGTCGGTCTGCGCGATCCGGAATCGTCCAAGTACATCGGCAAGGCCGAGAACTGGGAAAAGGCGGAAAACGCCTGTCGTACGGCCGCAGCGACCCTCGGCGTCCCCGTCAGCGAAGAAAAGGGCGAAGCGGCGTTCTACGGTCCGAAGATCGACTTCGTCGTTAAGGATGTCCTCGGTCGCGGCTGGCAGCTCGGCACGGTTCAGGTGGACTTCAATTTGCCGGAACGCTTCAAGCTGGAATACACGGGGGCAGACAACAAGCCGTGCCGTCCGGTGATGATTCACCGTGCGCCGTTCGGTTCGATGGAACGCTTCGTCGGTATTCTCATCGAACACTTTGCCGGCGACTTCCCGACTTGGCTCGCTCCGGAGCAGGTGCGTATTTTGCCGCTCAACGACTCCCTCGTTCCCGCGGCTCGCGAAATGCGTGAAACGCTCAAATCCAAGGGCATCCGCGCAAGCGTCGACGAACACTCCGATAAGCTCGGCGCTAAGATTCGCCGTGCCGAATTGGAAAAGGTCCCGCACATGCTCGTGCTCGGTGCCAAGGAAATGGAAGCCGGTCTGGTCAATGTGCGCTCCCGCGCCGACAAGTCGCTCGAAGGCTCCTGCACCTTGCAGGAATTCATCGACAAGCTCTTGCCGATCATCAAGGAACGCCGTCTTTCTCCCGACGCGCCCTTGGCGAAAAAAGCTCAGTAGCTTTTCTCGGACGTCTACAAAAAAGCGCCTGCGGATCCGCCGGCGCTTTTTTACGGCTCCGAAGATTCCCTTAGGTTGTCGTCCGTAAGGTATAAAAAACGTTCCCGCTTTTCGACGGGAACGTTTTTGTCATCTTGCCGGAGGTTTATTTCTTCTTCGGCAGGGTGGTCTTGGTTTTGTGTTTCTTGCCGTTGACGACGAGAATCACTTCCTGTTCCTTCGGTGAAACCAGCTTAATCTTGTTCGGATTGACGCGGCCGTTTTCCCATTCGAAGGAGACGGTGATGTTGCCGCGGGCCTTCAGGCCGGAGACCTTACCGCTTTTCCAAGCGGAGCAGGGAGCGGGGAGAAGTTCGATTTCGCCGGCGTGCGACTGAAGGAGCATTTCCGAGACGGCTGCGGGGAAGGAGAAGTTTCCGTCCATCTGGAACGGTTCGTGCGTCGTGAGCAGGTTCGGCAACGTATTGTGCGTCAGCAGGCCCTGAACCATTTCGTGGGCCTTTTCACCTTCTTTGAAGCGGGCCCAGAGGGCGGTACGCCACGGCCAGGACCAGGAGCGGCGGGAGTCGCCGGTCGTTCCGCGCAGTTCGAGGGATTTCTTGGCGGCTTCGGCAAGCTCCGGTGTCTTCGCCATGGAGATTTCGTTGCCGGGATAAACCGCGAAGAGGTGCGAGGTATGGCGGTGGCCGCTGACCATGTTCGGGCGGTCAATCATCCATTCCTGCAGGTAGCCGTTTTTCGAAATCTTGTTGCCGTAGAGCAGATCGCGCTTCTTGGCGAGCTCGTCCGCCCACTTTTTATCGACGCCGAGTACCTTGGCGGCTTCGATGGTGTTTGTGAACAGATTGTAGATGACCTGTTGGTCGTGGGCGACGCCGTCTTCGGTCGGTCCCCATTCATGCGACCAACCGTTCGGCGCGACGAGCGTGCCGGCGGGAATGCCTTTGAGCTGTTCCAGGTCGATATTCTTTTCGCCGGAGTGGAAGCCCTTGCCGTCTTTGCCGAGCGGCTTGAGCATGTCTTCCCAGAAGTGGCAAATTTCTTTCATCATCGGGTAGCCCTGTTCCTTGAGGAACTTCTTGTCCTGCGTGAACGCGAAGTGTTCCCAAATGTGAAGGGCGTACCAAGCGCTGGAAACGGTGTTCCACATCGTCCAGCCGCCGGCGCCGAAGATGTTTTGGGAGACGCGGGCGGTCCAGCCGCGCGGAACCTTGCCTTCGTGATTTTTGAAGGCGCGTTGCGTGATTCCGGCGGAAATTTCGCGCGTTGCATCGAGCCAGTTGATCAGCGGCATCGCGCATTCGGAAAGATTGCAGACTTCCGCCGGCCAGTAGGCTTCCTGAATGTTGATGTTCGTGTGGTAGTCGCAAGCCCAGGGTGCGTGAACCTTGTGATTCCAGATACCCTGAAGCGTCGCGGGAGCGCTGCCGCGGGAAGAACCGATGAGGCTGTAGCGGCCGAATTGGAAAAGCGTTTCTTCCAAGTCCGGGTCGTTTTTCGTCTGAGCGTATTTTTTCAGACGTTCCGGCGTGGACAACTTTGCCGTTGCCGGATCGGTCTTGCCGAAATCGACATCGACACGCTTAAAGAATTTTTGGTGGATACGGACGTGAGCCGCTGCCATTTCGAGCGGGTTCGCCGCCGCAGCAGCAGCCGCCTTCAAGGTCTTTTCCGCCGTGGAAGCCGGGTCGCCGCCTTTCCAGTTCTTTTTGGCGTCCATGACGTAGTCCGTCGCCAACGCGATAACGACGACGACTTCGTCTGCGCCTTCCACCTTGATGCGCGGGAGTTTGGCACCGTCATAGACCGCGTGCTGGCCGTCGCCGCCGCCGGCGTAGGTGACGTTGATGTCGGCATTTCCGCCGACCGGCGAGAGCTTTCCGCCCTTGGCGATGACTTGTGCGCGCGCGGCAAACTTCATGTCATTGGCGAGCGTGCCCGTCATGCCGAGCTTGTTGCCTTGTGCAAAAAACTTTGCCGAGTGATTCGGCGCGAGAGCAAAGGTTCCCGTCAACGCGCCTTTTTTGTTCGCCTTGTAAACAATCGTGATGACGTTGTGTTCCTGACTGGCGAAGACCTGACGCGTGTATTTTACGCCCTTGGACGTGAACGCCGTCTTAGCGATCCCGGTTTCGAGATTGAGGTTGCGGATGAAATCTTTCGGGCTGTCTTCCATGCCGGAGAATTCGGCGAGGAAGTCGCCGAAGGGCTGGTAGCTGCCGAACTGATTGCGTCCGGCGAGCGGACCGTAGCTGTAGCCGGAGCAGTTGCCGCCGGCATTTTCGCCGCCGGTCCAGAATGTGGCTTCATTGAGCGCGATGCGTTCGCGCGCGGCGCTGTCGAGCACCATGGCGCCGATGCGGCCGTTGCCGACGGGTAAGCCTTCAAATTCCCAGCCGCGCCCCTGAGCGCGGTTGGAGTCCTGGATGATTTTCCAGGCGTCGTTGTTGGAATCGAAGGTTTGGGCTTCTTTATCAAACCAAATGTTGTTTTCCGATGCCGGAACTTTTTCCGGCGCGGCGTGTACAAATACCGCAAGCGCAAGGCTCGCGAATAGCGGGGATAGAATACGCGTCTTCATAGATGCGGAGAAGCTTACCGCAGCCTCGGGCAAGTTGAAAGAATAAAGCGTCACATAAGGCGATTCCCCGATGTATTTTCTTGACGAACCCTTATGCTGTCGGGTTTACTCAAGTTGATTCCCGTGGCGGGAATTCTAAGGGAAAGCGTTGAATGCAGAGCACTCTGTTGCTAGGGTTCAATTTTTCTAAAACAACTCACATATAACAAGCTATGAAAAAATACATTACATTATCGCTCGCAGCGATTGCCGCTGCTCTCGTTTCCGGTTGCGCCAGCAGCGTGCCGAAAGGTGTTTTCCTTACGGACGTTACGCTCCCGATCGCAGTGACCTCCAATTCGCGTAAGGCTGAAGCGCCGAAAGTCGGCAAGTCGCAGTGTAAAGACTTCTTCGGTCTCATTGCAAACGGTGACGCTTCGATCAACGCCGCAATGCGCGACGGCAACATCAAGACCGTCTACTACGTCGATTGGAAGGCGAACAACGTTCTCGGTGTGGTCGGCACTTACGAGTGCACGGTTTACGGAGAATAATCTTCTTCCGAACCGCGGTGTAATTTCCGTAAGGGATTTACACCGCGGGACTTATTTTTTTGTTGTTACAAATATGAATAAGGGGGCTTATTTCCTTGCCGTGCCTATGGCGCTTCTCGCAGCGTGCACGCCGAATCTTTCGAGCTCTCTGTCCCGGGAAGAGGCTTTGCATCTCTACAGCGGCGAAATTGCTGAAGCCCGGTGGATTGAGACGCTCGATACCATTTCCCGAAGCCTCCCCTTTGATGGTTTAAAGTCCGTGCAATTGGCGGACGGTTTTCTTTTTTACGAAACGGAGATGCGTGACGGCGAAATGTGCGTGGTTAATGTCTTCCCGCCTGCCGACGCTCCGGAAAATTTAAAAACAATTGCAAAATCCCTGCGGAAAAATCCTCCCCCGCCCAAAAAACTTTTTGTCGGTCCCGGAGCGTTATGCTTAGACGGTGTGCCCCTTTCTGCGGAGGATTTGCAGCGGATTGCCGGTGAAGTCCGTGACTTGCCCGCGTGGAAGCGTCCGCTTTGGCAGATTGCCGTTAACGATAAGGTCTTGGCTGCCGAGCTCGCTAAAATTCTGAAAATTTTCGAAGAAGTCGGTTTGGAAACGCAAGTTAGTTACGTTTCGGAATCTCCGCAAAAAGGAGAATAAACGGAGAGCCCTAAGCCGTTAAATGCGCTTGCGGACGTGAACTTAAGCACTGCCGCTTACTCGGCGTTGCGCCAGTCGATGAGCTCGGCCTGCTGATATTTGCGGCCGTTGTAATTGTTCCAGGAGAGCTTGAGTGCGAGGTCTATGCGCGTGCCGGCGGCGGGAACGCGGTCGGCTTTGTGCCAAGCGACGACACCGAGTCGGGCGAGCGTCGGCAGGATGATTTGGAAGCGGAAATTCTTTTCGCCGAAAATCATGGCACCTTCCGGCATTTCGATGTTTCTCAGCCCGAAAATCGGTTCGGGATTGCCTTCGCCGAAAGGAGAAAGGGCTGCAATTTGGTCGAAGAGCTCCGGCGTCAGATCCGAGACTTCGAGCCAGGAAGCGATTTCGAGAGCGATTTCGGAAAATTCGCCGTTGTGTTTGGTTTGGTATTCGCCGACGGCCCGGTCGATGGTTTCGCGCAATTCGTCCACCTTCTGTGTGTCCACCGTGATACCGACCGCCATCGGGTGGCCGCCCCAGGCTTCGAGCAGGCGGTCGCCGAAAGGTTTGAGGACTTCGATGAGATTGATGCCTTCGACGCTGCGCCCTGATCCTTTTGCCGAATCGCCTTCGATGCCGAGGACGATACAGGGACGGTTAAATTGGCGGGCGAGTTTTCCGGCGACGATGCCGACGACGCCCGGATGCCAGTCCCCGCAGGCGAGCAAGGCATTGCGGTCGGTTCCCGCTGCTTCGACTTGGGCGAGGGCTTCTTCGAAAATCACGCGCTCAATTTCCTGTCGGTTGCGGTTCATGGCGTTGAGCTCTTCCGCGAAGGCGGCGCAACGCTTCGGATTGTTGCAAAGGAACATTTCGACGGGCAACGCGGCGTCGGCGAGGCGTCCGCTGGCATTGATGCGCGGGCCGATGCGGTGCGAAATATCGACGGGAAGAATGTCCGCCGTGTCGGCAATGTTGCTGGCGGCGATCAGGGCTTTGAGGCCTTCGCGCTTGGTGTTGCGCATCTGCTTGAGCCCGAACCAGGTCATCGTCCGGTTTTCTCCGAGCAACGGAGAGATGTCCGTGATGGTGCCCATCGCGACGAGGTCGAGGTATTCCCGCAAAATGATTTTGAAGGCGCGTTCGTCGTTGCGGGCGCGCAAGAGCTTGAGGAATCCGTGGATGACCTTGAAAATCAGACCGGCCGTGCAGAGCGGCGAAAATTCCGGCGCGGCGGAAAACGACGAATTCGGATTTACTAAAATGGCCTGCGGAGCTTCTGCGGTCTTGCTGCGGTGGTGATCGACGATGATGACGTCGCAGCCCAAATCGGCGAGGTGAGCGACTTCGTCCAACGCGTTTGTCCCGCAGTCGAGGGCGAAAAAGAGCTTCGGGATGCCCCGGGCCAAGGCGCGGTTGACGATTTCCGGGCTCATGCCGTAGCCTTCTTCCTTGCGGCGCGGGATGTAATATTGCGGATTCAGTCCGAATTCACGCAGGATGCTCACGAGCAGAGTCGTTGCGGTCACGCCGTCCACGTCGTAATCGCCGCAAATCGCGATCGGCTCTTTTTTGTCGATGGCCTGAACGATGCGCCGGGCTGCCGCTTCCAGGTTCGGGATGCAGAAGGGGTCGGTGATGTGCGAGAGCTTCGGGGAAAGAAATTTTTCGGCGTCGGGGATGCGACCGTAACCGGATTTAACGAGGATAGAGGCCACCGAGGGAAGAAGCCCGAGCTCCTCCCGAATGTCGTGGACCGCTGCCGCGTCCGCCTCTGTGTAAACCCATTTCATCGACGCAAAAATTGATACGCCATTGAAACATATTTGCGGCTTTTCCGACAAATCTATTTTGCTTCGTAAAGGCTTTTGATTTTTACCGGGCGGGGCTGCGGCCGCTTGCGGGGTTTTGCCTACGCATCCAGCGCTTCCAAAACGGCTTCGGCTACGGCATCGGCAACAAGGCGTCCGCGGGCGTTCAGTGCGAGCCGTCCGGCTTCACGATGCGTGCTTTCCGTCAAGTAATCCGATTCCGCCAAACGTGTTTTCAACTCAAGCAAGGCGGCGGGGATCGGGGCGTCTCCGAAAAAGCGCTGTGCGAGTGCCGTCAAATCGACTCCTTCGTTGAGGCGCAGTCCGAAAACAATGGCGTCCGCAAATAGCGTGGAGGCGTCGAGTTCGACGACGTCGCAGCGGGCGGGAACGCCGTCGGTGAGGCCGTCGAGCCAGCGGGCGAGGTCGGAGGGATTGGCAAAGCGCTTCCCGAAGCACTGGGATGCGGCGGCAGGGCCGTAGCCGAGCCATTCATGCATTTGCCAGGTATTCCAATTGTGTTTACAGCGTTTCCCCGCACGGGCGTGGTTGGCGATTTCGTATTGCGCATAGCCGGCGGCGGCAAGTTTTCCCCAGGTTTTCAGGTATAATTCCGCCTCGCGTTCCGGCGATTTTTCGGCGGGATCGAAATGCGGAGAGGCCTGCAGACGGGCGAGCAGCGGCGCGTCTTCTTCGAGCATCAGGCAGTAGGTCGAGAGGTGCTCGGGCGCAAGGGCAACGGCTTGTTCTAGGTCGGCGTGCCAGCGGGAAGGGCGCTCTCCGGGAACGGAAAAAATCAGGTCCAAATTTACATTGGAGAAACCGGCCTGTCGGATCATTTCGTAGGCGGCAAATATCTTTTTCGGCGCGTGGCGTCTGCCGAGCAGGGCGAGCGTGGCTTCGTCGAAGGATTGAACCCCCATCGAGATGCGGTTGACGCCGCTGTCCGCCAGCGCCTGCATTTTGTCGGGACGGACGCTTGCCGGCGCCATTTCGACGCTCCATTCTTCCGGGGCTTTTCCGTAATTGGCCTTGAGGAGTATTTTGCCGAGGCGTTCGAAGTCGCGGGCGCTCAGGATGCCCGGGGTGCCGCCGCCGATGAAAAAGGTGTCCGCCGGGCGCGGGAGCGGCACGAGTTCGGCCTCGCGTTCGATGCCGTTAAGCCAAGCATCGACGGCCTCGCGTTTCGGGGCTTCCTTGTAAAAGGCGCAGTAATCGCACGCGTTCCCGCAAAAGGGAACGTGAACGTAAAGCCCGAGCGGGCCGTTATTATTCGCGTTTTTCACAGCTTTGATAATTGAAAGATTAAAGCTTAAAGATTAAAGCTTAAAGATTATCATGACGGGAAAAGCTCCCATAGGTATTTTTGACTCGGGCTACGGCGGTCTCACGGTTTTTCAAAAAATCCGCGAGGCGTTGCCGCATTGCGATTTTATTTACCTCGGGGACAATGCGCGTGCGCCTTACGGTCCGCGGTCGTTTGATGTCGTCTATGACTTTACGCGTCAGGCCGTTTTCACGCTTTTCGAAATGGGGTGTCCGCTCGTGATTCTGGCCTGCAACACGGCTTCCGCCAAGGCCTTGCGGACGATTCAGCAACAGGATTTGCCCCGTAGCGCCGATCCGACGCGGCGCGTGCTCGGCGTGATCCGTCCGACCGTGGAAGTGCTCGACCGCCTCAGCCGCAGCAAGCACGTCGGCATTCTCGGGACGAGCGGAACGATTGCGTCCGGTTCCTACAGCCTTGAAATCGCCAAGCTCTTTCCGCATATCCGCGTGACGGAGGAAGCCTGCCCGCTGTGGGTGCCGCTGGTCGAAAACCGGGAAGCGGATTCGCCCGGCGCGGATTATTTTATCCGGAAAAATATCGACGCGGTTTTTGTGCGCGATTCCGATATCGACACGCTCGTGCTCGGCTGCACGCATTATCCGTTGCTTTTGGAAAAAATCCGGAAGCACGTGCCTGCCGGTGTGACGATTTTTTCGCAGGGAGAACGTGTCGCCGAAGCTCTGGCGGACTACCTGCAACGCCATCCCGAAATGGATACGCGAATTTCCAAAGGCGGCTCCGTGCGTTTTCTGACGACGGAATCGCCCGAGCGCTTTTCCGCCAACGCTTCGTTCTTTCTCGGAGAAGCTGCCGAGGCCGGCAGTATTCGCCTGGCTTAATGCTATCTGCGGTGTGTGGAATCGCCAATAAATTGCAGACGCTTTGCAATTCGAGATTCATTTTCGGGCGGGAACGTGGTTTAATTTCTGACAAATGAACGACCAAAAGATTATTGAAGCAGGGAAACATGTTTTGAAAGCGGAAGCGGACGCACTGCGCGTCATGGAAGCCGCTCTCGACGAAAGTTTCGCAAAAGCCGTTGAAATCCTCTACGCGAGCGACCGCAAAGTCGTCATTTCCGGGGTCGGAAAATCCGGTCTCATCGGACAAAAAATCGTCGCGACGCTTTGTTCGACGGGAACGCCTGCCATCTTTCTTCACAGCGCCGATGCCGTTCACGGCGACTTGGGCATTTGCCAGCCGGGCGATCCGGTTGTGTTGATTTCCAAGAGCGGAACGACGGCGGAAACGGTGCGCCTGCTTCCGAGCCTGAAAAAAATGGGGTCGAAAATTATCGCCATCGTCGCTAACAAAAACTCGCCGCTCGCGGAAAAGGCGGACGTCGTGCTCGATATCGGCGTTAAGTCCGAAGCCGATCCGCTCGGCATTGTCCCGACGACGAGTACGACGCTCACGCTCGCGATGGGCGACGCGCTTGCCGCAGCCCTCATGCTCAAGCGTAGCTTCGGAGAAAAAGATTTTGCTAAATTCCACCCGGCGGGACAGCTCGGCCGCAACCTTTTGCTGACTGTAAACGATGTCATGCGCCCGCGTGAAAAGGTCGCCGTTGTTGCGGCGGAAACCTCCGTGCGCGATACCGTGATTGCGATGACGGAATGCCCGCACGGTGCGGCTTGCGTCACGGACGCTTCCGGCAATCTCCTCGGGATTATTACCGACGGAGACCTGCGCCGCGCGCTTCACAAGCACGAAAATCTCAACGGTATTTCGGCGCTTGAAATCATGACGAAGAATCCGATTTGCGCCTTCGCGAGCATGAGCCTCGGAGAAGCGGCACGCGTGATGGAAGACCGTCCGTCGCAGATTTCCGTGCTGCCCGTTTTGGATGCTCCCGGCGGTAACCTCGTCGGTTTGCTCCGCATTCACGACATTTACCAGGCGGGATTGGTTTGAGCCCGCAAGTTGCCAGCTCCTCGCTTCGAAAGCCCCGCAGACGCGCTGCGGTGGGGGGCTTTCGCGAGGCTCCGGAAAGTGCCGTGCCGCGCCGTCAGAAACTGATTGCGACGGCTGCGGTACTGACGCTCGTTTGGTCCACTTGGGCGCTGACGGCATCCACGGCCTTTACGCTTGTCGTTGCAATGGGGTTAGCGGCGCTCACCTTCGCCTGTCTTTTCCTGCCCGTGGGGACGCCGGATTCCGCCGCCTCCGCCAAGCGGAACTGCGTGCGCCTGATGAAGTTCCCGCTGTTCTGGCTGGGCCTCGCGCTCGGGATTTACATGGCGGTCCAAGCCTGCATTCCCGGTGCGGAATTGCTCTGGCAGGGGACGCGTTGGCGCGTTCACTTGCTCGAGGACGCTCCGGCTTGGCTGCCGACGGGGATTGACGGCGGTTTCGGCTTCGAGTCGCAGGAAGGCATGAATGCGTGGCGGCAGATGTGCATTTTCGGTACGCCGTGGCTGCTTTTATGTGCTCTTTGGTGCGGCTTACGTTCCCGTACTCTCTGGAAAATTTTGCTTTGGTGCTTTCTGCTGAACGCCGTCGTGCTTGCCGGCTTCGGTCTGTATCGCTCCGCCTTCGGGATTTACGCCTACCTCGGCGAAACAAAGTATCAGTTTTTCTCCGTTTTCTCGTATAAAAACCATGCGGGAGCCTTCTTCGTTTTGGCAATGGCGGTCTGCGCCGGGCTCGGATTGCGCAGTTGGCGGAATTCCGCGCTCGCCGGAAAGCATGGCGGGGCTTATCTGATTCTTCTGATTTTCGGCCTGCTTTTTCTCGGCGCCGCCTTTGCCACGAAATCCGTCGGCGCCGTTTTCCTCGGCGTGCTTTGGCTTCCGCTGATTGTCGTTTTAATCTGTTTCTCCGGACTGATGACGCGTGCGTCTTGGATTACCGCCGCCGTTTTCCTGAGCATGCTGCTCTGTGTCGCCGGAACCTGGTGGGCGACGGCCAATACCGATATTTTCTTTTCCCGCGTGGACAAAAAGGTGGCCGACGGTGAACTGCCCGACATCGAGCGCGTGATTCACCACGAAGAGCAGGGCGACGTACGCGACGAATTGGCGGAGACTTTTTCGCTGGATAAAGGGCCGCGTGCCGATTTGCGGAAACTTTCCGCAAAGATGTTCCACTACAATACGCATGCGGAAATTTTCGGCTGGGGCGCCGGGTCCTACCGCTGGGTGGCTCCCTCTTTCCAGCTGACGATGCCCGAGTTCGTGAAAGTCAACAAGCGAAGCGGAAAAATCTACCTGCCCACGCGAACGGCGTACGCACACTGCGACCCGTGGCAATTCCTCGTCGAATGGGGTAGCGTCGGCGCCGGCATGTTCTTCGCCGGAGTGCTTTGGTTTTGGGGCTTTGCGCTTTGGAATTTCCGGCGCTGGCGGGCTTCGTCCGTCGCGCTCTTGGCGGGAATCGGAATTTTTTCCGCACACGCCTGCGTCGAGTTCGTTTCCTTCAACCCCGCGCTTCTGCTGAGCGTTGCGCTCTTGGCCGCTGCTTTTAAGGCCGATCTTGCCCGCGAGAGCAGGTTGAAGGCAGAGATTAAAGATTAGAGGATAAAGATTAAAGAAAGCTTAGAGCTTAGGGCTTAAAGCTTAAAGAGCCCTGAGCCCTCTGGCCAGGCTTATCTTTAAGCTCTAAGCATTAAGCTTTAATCTTTCCTACAAAGAATCCGTTATCAGTTATCCACTATCACTTGGGCTTTAAGCGGCGGAAATTCACAGATAGGTAACACTTTAGAGTCAGACATAGGTAACACTTTTTGGGGTTTTGTGTTAAAAGCTACGGTGCGATGCCGTGGGAAAACAAAAGTGTTATCGATATGAAAAAAGAAATAATGGCTGCAT
>JAZRTJ010000042.1:0-3241 GCA_045651925.1 Candidatus Spyradenecus sp.
AAGGAAGGCTCCTCCCGCCGCACCGGCGCCCGCGAACGCGCCGTAGCCTTCTGGGCCGCCCTCGGCATGCGCACCCGCCTCGTCGAGCCGCACGAGCACGACGCCATCGTCGCCCACGTCAGCCACCTGCCGCACAGCGTCGCCGTCGCTCTCTCGGCCACCCTCGCCGGCAAACCCGAAGCCTGGCGCGAATGCGGTGCCGGCGGCATGCGCGACACCACCCGCGTCTCGGCCGGCAATCCGCAGGTCTGGTGCGCCATCCTCGAAGAAAATCGCCACGAAATCCTCCCCGCGCTCGACGCCTTCCTCGGCCGCTTTTCCGCATTGAAAAGCGCCCTCGAAACCGGCGACTCCGAAAGCCTCCTGCAAATCCTCTCCGAGGCCTCCGCCTGGCGCATCCCGCTTTCCCAACCAACCGCCAACCCGTAATCCCCCTATGTTCACCTCCATCCGAAAACTAAGCACCCTCCTCGCCGCCGCCTGCCTCGGCCTCCTCGTAGCCGCACCCGCTCAAGCGGAAAAAGCGCAGGAACCCAAAACCTGCATTCCCGCAAGCCGCGAAGGCCAGGAATGGTGGAAAACGCGCAACGCCGCATTCAACGTCATCGCCCAACAGCGCAACGCCAAAATCGTCTTCCTCGGCGACTCCATCACGCACAACTGGGAAATCCCCGGCCGCGTCAGCTGGGAAAAACATTTCGCCCCGCTCGACGCCGTCAACTTCGGCATCTCCGGCGACAAAACCGAAAACATCCTCTGGCGCATCGAAAGCGGCAATTTCAGCGGCAAGATGAACCCCAAACTCATCGTCCTCATGATCGGCACCAATAACTGGCGCGACGAAGCCGGCGATACCGCCCAAGGCATCAGGAAAATCCTCAAAACCCTCCAAAAATCCGAACCGCAGGCCAAAATCCTCCTCCTCGCCATCTTCCCCCGCGGAGCCGATAAAAACGACGCCGCACGCCAAAAAAACGAACGCGTTAACGCCGAAATCGAAAAATACGCCGACAACAAACGCGTCTTCTGGCTCGATATCAACAAAATCTTCCTCGACAAAGACGAGGCGCAGACCCTCCCCAAGGCCGTCATGCCCGACCTGCTCCACCCGAGCGCCGAAGGCCACCGCCGCTGGGCCGAAGCCGTCCTCCCCCGCGTCAAAGAGCTCTCCCGATAAGCACTCCGGCGGGAAACGAAAGTTTTTTCAAAATAAGCTTGCGTTCCCGCCGTTCGGAATGTTTCATTCACACTTCAATATTTTTTAGCAAAGCAATGAAAGCGACAATTATCACGCAAGGACGCCAATTCACCGTTTCCGAAGGCGATATCTTTACAGTCAACCGCTATCCCCAGACGGCAGCGGGCGACACGGTCATCGTTGACAAAGTTATTTTCGCCGGCGAAGGCGCAGAAGCCAAAATCGGCACGCCGACCATCGAAGGCGCGAAAGTCACGCTCAAGGTTCTCGAAAACAAGCGCGGCGAAAAGATCACGATCTTCAAAATGCGCCGCCGTAAAAGCTACTACCGCCGCCGCGGCCACCGTCAGGAGCTTTCCGTCGTCAAGGTCGAAGCAATCGCCCTCTAATTCCATTTAACTAAAAATACTTAACAACCATGGCACATCATAAAGGCGGAGGAACTTCTTCCAACGGACGCGACTCGAATGCACAGCGTCGCGGTGTTAAACTCTATGGCGGACAATTCGCAACGGCCGGCAGCATCCTCATGCGCCAGTGCGGTACGAAGATGCGCCCGGGCAAGAACGTCGGTTGCGGTCGCGACTACACGCTCTTCGCTCTCTGCGACGGAAC
This sequence comes from Candidatus Spyradenecus sp., assembly GCA_045651925.1. Taxonomy (GTDB): domain Bacteria; phylum Verrucomicrobiota; class Verrucomicrobiia; order Opitutales; family UBA953; genus Spyradosoma. The sequence continues at coordinate 1,814 of JAZRTJ010000042.1, forward strand.
GGTCGTTTGGGACCGCGAACATCGCAAAGTCTCGATCGATCCGATCGAAGCAAAGTAAGTTTTTCAAACTTAGCAAAAAAAGAGCCGCATCACGCGGCTCTTTTTTTGTAGATTAAAGATTAAAGGAGAAAGATTAAAGAAAAGCGGGGCGAAACCGGACATAGGTAACGCCTGCGGTGAAAGTGATAGCGGATAACTGACAATGGATAGTTTTTTTTAGAAGGAAATCTGCGAATTATACCAATCCCGATGTCTGGTTTCGCCCTGCCTTTCTTTAACCTTCAATCTTTAATCTCTCTATCAGCTATCCGCTATCACTTCCGCTTTAATCTTTTTTTGTTTATTTTCAAAATTTCTACGCTTAGCTTTGTGAAGGTTATGGCATCATCGACAATCACGCTGAGAATTCCGGAAGCCGAAAGGCGGGAAGCAAGCCGCATCCTGCGCGCTCGCGGGACTACGCTCACACGGCGCCTGCGTGCATTCGTCCGGGAAATCATCGACAACGAAGAAGACGCGGCAGACCTTGCGCTCGCGCAAGAGCGCATAAAAAATCTGAACGTCGAGGACTGCATGTCCATGGATGAATTCATGCGTGAAGTCGGCGTCACGCAAGACGATCTGAACAACGCTCCGGACGACGAAATCGTATGAGCGGAGCCAGGAAACTCATTTTTCCCGATATCGTAAAAGAAGATTTCGCTACGCTTGCCGTTCCCGTTCGGGCGCAAGTCTTGAAGATGATAAACAGGGTAGCGACAAACCCACTCCCGCAGACTCGCGGCGGCTACGGAAAGCCGCTTGGCGGAAACCTTTCCGGATTATTTAAAATCAAACTCCGACGAGCCGGAGTTCGTGTCGTTTACGCCCTGCGCGAAATTGACGGCGAAATGGTCGTAGTAATCGTCGGAATGCGCGAGGGAAATACCGTCTATACGCTTGCTGCACACAGACGCACAAAACTCGGACTCTAAGCACCGGAGGCATACAAAAGAGATTAAAGATTAAAGGTTAAAGAAAGGCGGGCTTTTGTGTTTTGTTCCATTGCGCCGCAGGGGCGTCAGGGACATATCGAAGCCGTTTAGCGGCGCGTTCGCTTGATGCTCGATGTTTGGTGCTTTTCCCTCGCCGCAAGCGTCTTCACTTATCCGTTATCAACTATCCGTTTATCACTTTCACGGTAGGCATTCGGAATTCGCTATTCGCTATTCGCAATTGGCTCCTCGAGCCTGTGCCGGAGGTGCACAAAAGAGATTAAAGATTAAAGGTTAAAGATTAAAGAAATAGCGGCTCAGTCAGACATAGGTAACACTTTAGAGTCAGACATAGGTTACACTTCTAAGGTTACAGAGAGACTACAAGGTTGGGGATTGGAAGCAAGACTTTGAGTTGTCGAAGAAGAATCCTCCCCTATGACGCCCCCTAGGG
>JAZRTJ010000043.1:0-19375 GCA_045651925.1 Candidatus Spyradenecus sp.
ACTACGCGCCCTTCGCTCGGCCGCTTCCTCTCCCGCGACCCCATCGAAGAACAAGGCGGCCTCAATCTGTATGCATTTGTTTGTAACAAAACTACAGGTTTGTGGGATGTTCTTGGAAAATGGACTGGCGTTTCTCCTGGAACTTTTTTCCCTCCCGCAACACAGATATACATCGGGAATGAGATTTATAAATATACCCATCCCCAAGTTTTTTCGGTGAGTGAGCCTTCTTTGCTTAATAAGGTAAAGGCAGTTCTTCCCGGAAAGGTTGGTTCTGTTACGCTTTTGTCATTGCCTTGTTTGACGATCCCCTATCCTCCTAATGGCGCTTTTTCTGTCGGATTCTCTGTCATTGGCGCCATTGAAGAGTGCTGTGATACAAAAACCCAAACAAAAAAACTTCAATTTAACGGAACAGTCTCTTTAAGCGGAGAGGCTACGGCAGGTCCAGGGCTCGGAAAAACTCCGGGCAAAAAATTGCCCGAGAAACCCTCGCCCAATCCCATCGATAATGTTTCTCTCAGTAAAGAACGTAGGCTCCCTCTTTGCGAGGCCAACTTTTCGTGAAGTATTACGGTTGAAATTGGTGCACGTGCAGGAGCTATAGTATACGGGGAGGTTTTTGCAAACTATACATTTTTAACAACAGACCCTATAAAATTCAATTATGGTGTTAGACCTGGCATTTCCTCTTTCGTTGGAGTAGGCTGTATCTTAACGCCACAATTAATGCGGGAGGAACTATTAGGCTATGAACAATAAAAAAATTATATTACTTTTTCTTATCGTATTTTCATTTTTATCCGGAATCGGGTATATAGCATTTCAACGTTATGAGGAATATCGTTGGCAGAAAATTATTTCAGAGAAGGAATCTGAAGGGTGGGAGGTCGACGGCATCTTTGGAAGACCGGGAAAATTCGAAGATTGGTATTTTGTGCATGTCAAAAGAGGAATGACTTATTCTGTGGAAATTATTACAGATGGTCGGCGGGAACAAATCGTTAATATATACCCCATCCCTCCCAAGCAGGAGTCTCTTGTTGCTGTTTTCCAAAAGCGGGGATTCGATCTTTTTGTTGTTGTTTTGCGATGAATGTGTAGGAGCAGGAGGGGGGCTTTCACAAATAAATTATGTACAGATTTCTAATCTCATAAAAAGGGAACTTCTTCTATTTTCAAAGAATAACTACAAAATAAATGCCCATAATTCGCCATGCCCAAGAAGTATTTCAAGGCACTTCTGTCTATGATTTCGTCGCGCAGGCACTTTTCGCTCCCGCGAAGAATCCTCTCAACCAATACACGGAAATCTCCTTGGGAGAGGCGGAGGCTTCGCCGCTTCAATACGACGCGGACGGGAACGCGACGCAGGTTCTGACTTCGACGGGGACGTGGAGCATCACCTACAACGGTGAAAACCGTCCGGTGCGTTTTGAGAACGCGGAAACGCAAACGGTGGTGGAGTGCGGGTACGACTCGCAGGGGCGTCGTTTCGAAAAGAAAGTGACGGTTGCGGGAACGACGACGCTGCACCACCGCTACATCTATCGCGGTTATTTGCAAATCGCGGCGCTCGATTTGACGCATCCGGCGCTGTGGTTCGTCACCTGGGACCCGTCACATCCGACCGCGACGCGTCCGCTCGCGATTCAAAAAGACGGGTCTTGGTTCACCTACGGCTACGACCTCACAAAAAACGTCTGCGAGGTCTTCGGACCCGCCGGCTACATCCGCACGGCGTATGCCTACGCGCCCTTCGGCGCGGTCACTGCTTCCGGTGACGTCACGCAACCCTTCCAGTGGTCGTCAGAACATTACGACTCCGAACTTAATCTTGTTTATTGCAACTAACGCCAGACGTTCCCGTGAGTTTCGCGGGAACGTTTTTTGTGTGTTTTTGATGTGTAATTTCTATTTGCTTGATAGGAAATGCTTGAATTTTGAAATCTGTTCGCTATTGTTTCGTTCTTATCTTGTAAGTAGAGAACTCAAGATTATCGAAAGGAACATTCATGAACGCTCAGAACTTATCCCTTATCGCAATAATTGCCGCTGCAGGCTTCTGCAGCGACGCGCTTTATGCCGCAGAGATTACTGCGCCGCCTGCCGGAAACGGCAGAACTAACGGCGGCCTTGTTTACGCGAAAGAAGATTATCGCCTAACCTTGAATGGTACGAACTACGAAAACTACGCCGTGAGCGGCAACGGCGGCGTCGTTTACTCTGAGGACGAGCTGTACGTTTCGGGGAGCGGTGCTTTTCTGGCGAACTCCGCCGGCGGTAACGGCGGTGCGATTTGGGGCGGGGACGATATCATTTTTACCGATACCGGAGAAGGGGATCTCACGTTTTACGGCAATTCGGCGACGGGGAAAGGCAATGACCTCTATTTGGCGGATCGCGACGGAGAAATTGTTTTCCGGAGCGGCTCCTACGGTTTCGACGGCGGACTGGACGCTTCCCGCGGCGGAGACCTTGTTTTCCATAGTGCCGCCAGAGTTACGTTTTTCAATGACGCAAACAATGTAATCGGCGGGAAGACCCATTTCGCAAAGGGCTCGCGGGTTGTTTTTGAAGAAACGACGACAAACGCTTTTCTCGGCGGGATTATCGTCGAAGCCGGACATTCACAAGCCCTCGGCGGAAACGTGCGTATCGGCAACGAAATCCGCTTGGGCTTTGATACGCGGACGGGGACTTACGCGAGTTTGGATTTGAGCAATACGACAAGCGTGAGCTTCGACCCGAAGACGCGCCTCGTTATCGCGGCGACAAGTGTGACAAGCGGCGCCGTCGGGCAGGGCGAAATCGTAGATGCAACCCTGATCTATGCGCGCGGAACGGAACTTGTCGAAACCTTCTCCGCCGGTACCGTAGTTCTGAATACGCCGTTTTTGAAGAGCGAAACGGCCTTTGACGGCAACAATCTCATCGTACGTACGACCCGTAAAAATACGGCCGAAGTTGCTCGGGAACTGGGCGGCAACGCAGCGAGCGCAATCACCTTGGGCGACACGGCACTGTTGGAATCGAGGACTTACGACGAAGCCCGTCGTTATGCTGGTGCGGCAAGCGGCGAACTCGTGGCTTCCGCTGCCCACGCCGCTGTCGCCCGTGCGCGCGTGAGCGCTTCGCAGACGACGCGCTTTTTGCTGAACGAAATTGCGGGAAGCGATAAGCCGGAACCCACTCAAAATACGACGGCATTTTATGCGGCGAGAGACCGTCGTCTCTCCGAGGCGGCTACGGAGGAAGGCGTTCCCGGTGGCGCAAGTCCGGCGAAAAGCCCCGAAGATTGGGGCTGGGAAATTGCCGTTGCATACATCGCTCAGTCCGGAGACGTTGCCGCCAACGGCGGATACAACGCGTATGATTACGACTACGCGGCGTCTTGGATCGCCGCTAAAAAGGCGTTCGACTTCGGGAGTGCCGGCGCAAGCGTCGAATTCGGCGAAGGCAACACCGAAGGCGCCTTGTCGAAGGTGAAAAGCGATAGTTGGGGACTCGGAGCGTTCCTCTTTCTACCGATTACCGATGCGGGTACCTACGCTCTGATTCAGGGCGGCGCGAGCCTGGGTGACAATGAGTTTTCCCGCCTCCTGAACGGACGCCGCTTTAAAGGCAATTTTGATGCATGGACCTGCTACGTGCAAGGCGAGGCGGGAACGCATTTCGAGCTCTTTCCCCGCTTGAAGATTAATCCTTACGTCACGCTCAATTACAGTGCGTACGAGGCGGACAGCTTCTCCGACGGCGGTAACCGCTACGAGAGCCTGAGTTTCGCAGATACCTCCGTTAAGCCCGGCCTGCGTCTGCGTAGCGATTTCGAAATCGCCGGCCTGAAGAGCTGGGCAACGCTCGGTGCCGCTTGGACCTACCGCTTTTCCGATGACGCCGCCGATCTCGGTGTGCTCGCCAACGGTACCGCGGCAAATGTGCGCGGAAATGCCAGAGCACGCGACTTCGCCGAAGCAAGCGTAGATTTCGGAATCGCGCTGACGGATGCGCTCAATGTCTCCCTCGGCTATGCCTACGCCAACGGCGGCGAACTCGAGTCGCACGATTTCTACGTTCGCGCCGGAGTAAAGTTCTAAACGCTCCTGCGGAGCTTAAAGGAATAGCTGATAGTTGATGACGGATAAGTAATTTCAAAATTTTTGCTTACAAGCTAAATCCCCTATCCGTTATCAACTATCAGTTATCCCCTTGGCTAATATACAAATCGCTCGCCGCGAAAGTTGCGTAGCGTGAATTTCCCGTCTTCGGAAATGTGTTCGACGTAATCGGGATTGAGCGGGATTTTCCCGCCGCCGCTCGGGGCATCGATGACGAATTGCGGGACGGCATAGCCGCTGGTCCAGCCGCGCAGCGAGCGGATGATTTCAAGGCCTTTGCTCACGGGCGCGCGCCAGTGGGCGGATCCGAGAATCAGGTCGCAGGCGTAGAGATAGTACGGACGCACGCGTACCTGTAAAAGGCGGTGGACGAGCGAACGCAGGGTTGCCGCATCGTCGTTAACGCCGCGGAGGAGCACGCTTTGGCTACCGAGGACGACTCCCGCGAAGGCGAGCTGCTCCAAGGCAAGCGCCGTTTCCCGGGAAATTTCGTTCGGGTGGTTTACGTGCACGCTCATCCAGACGGGACCGTGCTTTTTCAAAATTTCACAAAGTTCCGGCGTAATGCGTTGCGGGAGAAAGACGGGGACGCGCGTGCCGATGCGGACGAATTCGACATGCGGAATCGCGCGCAGGCGGCCGAGCAGGGCATCGATTTTTTCGTCGGCGAGTAAAAGCGGGTCGCCGCCCGAAATCAGGACGTCGCGGATTTCCGGATGGCCGGCGATATAGCCCAACGCGGCTTCGATTTGCGGGAGAAAACGGGATTCGCCGGCGCCGGAAACGAGGCGGGAGCGCGTACAGAATCGGCAATAGCTTGCACAGCGGTCCGTGACGATCAGGAGCACGCGGTCCGGGTAGCGGTGTACCAATCCGGGGACGGGGGAATGTTTTTCCTCGCCGACGGGGTCGCCGAGCTCGTCCGGGGTAACGTGATTTTCGGCCTCGACGGGAATGACCTGACGGCGCAACGGGTCGTCCGGATTATTCGGGTCAATCAGGTTTAAGAAATGCGGCGTGACGGCGAAAGCGAGGCGGTGACCCGTCGATGCGAGGCCGCGCCTTTCGCTTTCGGAAAGCGGCAGAAGGGCCTCGAGTGCTTCGCGCGTGCAAATGCGATGGCGCAACTGCCATTGCCATGCGTTCCAATCGCAGTCGGGGACATCCCGCCAAAATCCGTTTCTCCCGGATTTGCGTTTATCGGGATGGTCTTGCGGGAACATGAGAGCGCTATTCGCCTTGGCAGAGGCGGATAAACGCGGGTTTGTCGGCCGCCTTGAAGAACGCCGTTCCCGCTACGAGCGTATCGGCTCCGGCTTCGAGGCAGAGCGGGGCCGTGCGCGAATCCACGCCGCCGTCCACTTCGATGCGGAAATTCAGGCCGCGCGCTTCGCGTTCCTGCGCCAGATGCGTGATTTTCGGCAAGACGCTTTCGATGAAGGACTGCCCGCCGAAGCCCGGGAAAACGGACATGACGAGAACGAGATCGACGCGGTCGAGCAGGGGAAGGATGCGCTCGACCGGCGTGTCCGGATTAAGCGAAATCCCGGCTTGGCAACCGAGTTCGCGGATGCGGTTGAGCGTGCCTTCGACATCGTATTCGGGCTCGATGTGAATCGTCACGAGCTGCGAGCCGGCATCGATGAATTTCTCGATATACTTATCCGGACGCGCGAGCATGAGGTGCGTGTCAAAAAAGAGCGTGTCGTTGCGCTTGCGCAGATCCTTGACGACTTGCGGACCGAACGAAATATTCGGCACGAAGTTGCCGTCCATAATGTCGAGGTGGATCCATTCGAGACGGTTTTCGACGACGACCTGAAGCCCTTCGGCGAGGGCGGCGTGGTCTGCGGCGAGAATGGACGGGGAAAGAATCTTTTTGTGTGCGCTCATGGATTTTGCACTGTTCTAAGCGAAGGCGGGCGCGGGAGCAATGCCGAATTCCGCTTCCGACGTTCACGCTTCCGCCCTTTCTCCGATAAATATCTTTGCGTTTCGGCGGGAACGTTTTTTAGACTGGCGGGAAAATTTCATTCCGATGGAACCCGCAGAACAAATTGCTCTCTTGAAACAACGCACCGAAGTCTTTCTCGGTGAAGAACAACTGCTTGAACGCATCAAGGCCGGAAAAAAACTCCGCGTCAAACTCGGTGTTGACCCGACGCGCCCCGACCTCACCTTCGGGCACATGGTCGTGTTCAACAAACTGCGCCAGTTCCAGGACATGGGTCATCAGGCCGTGCTCGTCATCGGCGACTTTACGACGCGTATCGGCGACCCTTCCGGCCGCAGCACCACGCGCCCTGTCCTGAGCGAAGAAGAAATCGAAGAAAACGCCAAGACCTACCTCGAACAGGCCTTTAAAATTCTCGATCCGGAAAAGACTGAAGTCCGCCGTAACAGCGAGTGGTTCGGCCAGTGGTCGATGATCGATACGCTCCAGCTCGCCCGCCAGATGACGGTCGCCCGCATGCTTGAACGCGACGACTTCGCCAAGCGCTACGCCTCGAAGACGCCGATTTCGATTATCGAATTCCTTTACCCGCTGTTGCAAGGCCGCGATTCCGTCGAATTGCAAAGCGACGTGGAAATCGGCGGCACCGACCAGCTCTTTAACAACCTCGTCGGCCGCCAGCTCCAAAAAGAAGCCGGCATGCCGGAACAGGCCGTGCTCACGATGCCGCTCCTCGTCGGCCTGGACGGCGAACGCAAAATGTCGAAGAGCTACGGCAACTACATCGCACTGAACGATTCCGCGAAGGACATGTTCGGCAAAATCATGAGCATCCCCGATGCCACGATGTGGGTGTACTACGAGTTGCTCCTGGAAAAGACACCTTCGGAAATTGCCGCGATGAAAAACGAGCATCCGATGGAAATGAAAAAACAGCTCGCTTCCGCCCTCACCGCAAAATTCTACGGAGAAGAAGCCGGACGCTACGAACGCGAGCAGTTCGAAAACGTTTTCTCGAAAAAACAGGTGCGCGCCGATATTCCCGAATTCGCGTGGGACACTCTCGTACCCGCCGGAACGACGGAAGCCGGACTCATCGACCTGCTGGCCGCAACGAAGATTTTCCCGAGCAAAAAGGAAATCCGTCGGCTCATCGAAGGCGGTGCCGTCAAGGTGAACGAAGAAAAAATCAGCGACGTCAATCTCCGCTTCACGCGCGAGAGTGTCGCAGGAACGGTCGTTCAGGCCGGCAAGCGCAACTTCGTCAAATTCGTTGCCTAAGCGGAGCTCCCGCATGGATGCGTTTCGCCGCATTGAGATTGAGAGCTGGGAACGCCGCGATTTGTTCCGCTTTTACCAAAGCTTCGCAAATCCGAATTACAGCGTTTCCGTCTCGCTCGACGTCGCACCGCTGTATCGCTACGCCAAGGACAACGGGCAGTCGTTTTTCCTGCTGACGCTTTTTGCGATTGCGAAAGCCGTGAATGCTGTGCCGGAAATGCGTCAGCGTTTCTTGGATGCGGAAAACGTGGCGGAATACGAGGTCGTCCATCCGTCCTGCCCCTTGGCGCGGGAAGGCAGCGACCTCTTCGTGCAGGTGCTTTTGCCGTACCGCCCGACTTTCCGCGAGTTCCGGGGAACGGCTCAGCCCGTCATCGATGCCGTTCGCAACGGAAGCCTTTCCGAAAGTGATTTCGAGCCCCTCCCCAATCTCTTCTGCGCGTCCTGCGTGCCGTGGTTCGAAGCCCTCGGAACGACTTCCGCCGACTATGCCTTCAATCAGGCCGAACAAGTCCTCACCTGGTTTAAAATGAGCGAAACGGGAAAAATAACCCTTTCCGGCCGTTTCAACCACAGCTTTACCGACGGCATCCATCTCGCCCGTTTCTTCGATACCCTCCGTCACAATTTTTCCTGCCCGGAAAAGTTGTGAGGCTCCGCAGAGCGCCTCGCCCGCAGCGGCGAGCTTCGTTCTATCGCGCTTCAGGGATGTTACGCGGGTGAATAGAACAGGGAATAGTGCTATGTGAAGATTTTTGCTCGAGAGCAAAATTTTTGAAGTAAGCGCTATTCCCTATTCATTATTCGCTAAAAACACCTATCCGTTATCACCTATCCGTTGTCCCTTTAAGCGCCTTGGTCTCGGCTTGCGTCTCGGCGCTTGTGGCTTGAGGCTAGGCTTCCGTTGCCTTCGGGGGCGTTTCGGCGTCGTCGCCGCACAAGGCGTAATAGGCTCCGATCCCGGCGGCGGCGAGCAGGGTGAGCACGAGCAGGACTTTCCAGAGCGTGCCTTTGCGTTCCGCGTAGGGATCTTTGCCGACGAGGCGTGAGCCGCGGGGCTTTTTCGGCAGGCGCGTATAAGCCTTCCCGAGAGAAATATTGATTTTGGCGCGCGCGTTCACTGCCCAGGAATTCGCATCCAAAATCGGTCCGAGCGTGCGGCGGCGCAATTTCATTGCGGTGAGGATGACCGAGGGCAGAGAAATCAGCAGCAGAACGCCGAGAATCGCGAGCGGCATTTGCCACCACGCAAGGCTCATAAACGCCGCACCGAGCGTTGCCAAAGCTGCACCGATGGCTCCGAGAGCCAAGCCGATGGCGGCGAAAATACCGACGAATTTGCCGATGTCGAAAGCCGGTTTCGGTGCCGCTCCCGCCGTGCCGGCCGTCGAAGCGACCGAATCCACGCCGCTCGAGAGCCCCTGATCGACTTTCTTTTCCCGTGCCGCCGCAAAATTATTGACCTGCGTCTCCACGAAGCGGGCGAGCTTCTTGTACGGGCTCCAAAATGCCTGGCGCAGGGAAATCGCCTGTTCGACGATTTTGCAGACCGTCGCATCCCAATCCGCGCCGGTTTTATCGACGAAAACACCGTTGCGGCCGACGCAGAGGAAGTCGGCATCGCCGTCTCCCATGACGGCGGCAATCGTCATCGTTTTGCCGTCGGATTTGCGCGTGCAATTGCAGTAGGCGATATAGCAATTGGATTGCGCGGCTAGGGCGGCGTGAGCAGCGGTGTTTTGAACGCGTGTGCACAGCGAGCATTCGCGGCTGTCGATGTAGAGCGTTCCCGCGAGGAAAATCGTGTTCGGCGAAAGCGTGTAGAAATCGGCGAAGGAAACGTAATTACGCAGCAGCGAAAGGAGGTTGCCCGAGTAGAGACAGAGGCGTTCGAGCCCGTCGAGTGCTTCGCGTTGGGGCGCTTCCGTCAGGTCGCGCGAGAAAAGCGGGGCGAGCAGGGCCTCCGGCTCTTGTGCGAGCATTGTCTGAAGACGCGCGAGCGGGAGCGCTGCGGCTTTGCCCGTCGGCTGTCCGGCAATCCAAGCCGCATAGGCGTCGAAGCGCGCGAGCAGGGCCTGCCACTGTGCTTCTTCCAAAACGTCCGTCTTTGCGGGAAGCTCAAGTGCAGGGATGAGGGCGAGCTCGCGAAGCTTGGCCAGTGCCGGAGCCCAAGCGGGATTGACGCCGGAAACGAGCGGAAGCGCGAGACGGCCCGGCGCAATTTGTGCGAGCGGGAGCTCTTTGGTCGCGGCGGCGGTAATGTCGCCTTGGGCCAGAGCGGCCAGTGCATCCGGCCCCGGATTCAGCTTAGCGCAGCTTGCGGGATCGTAGTCTGCCAGTCGGGCGCGGGCAAAAAAGTCATCGACCTTCACGCGTACGGCTTCAATCGCGGCAAAGGCGGCGGCCGTTTGTTCGCCGAGCGGGAAAAGCGAGTCGCGGCGGGCCTCCGCATCGGCGGCACGGGCGACGAGCGCCTGGGCTTCGGTGACGAAATTTTTGACGTCGGCGGCGCTGATGCCGTTCGCTCCGGCATCGCAACAGGCGGCGATGTCCTTGATGAGGGCTTCCGTTTCGGCGACACCTTCCGCCGAGGCCGGAGTGATCAGACCGTCTCCGTTAAACGGACGTGCGGAAAAATGGGCGAAGGCATCCTGCACGGCTTGAAGCGTGAGCTCGGCCTCGGGCGTTCCCGCTTCTTCGAGTAGCTTGCGGGCGTTTGGCGTGAGCGGGCTTTCCGCTTTGAGCGCACACAGCGGGAAGCTACTTTTCCCGGCGAAGAAACTCGAGAAATCGGCGAAGTGCTCCCGCAGGAACGCGACGGCGGATTTGACTTCGGAAATGCGGATGCGTCCGTCGCCGTCGGAGTCGATGAGTGCGAGCGTGCGTGCATCGAAATCAACGGTGTCCGTCGGCATGCTGATGGCGAGCCAGAGTTTCGGGTCGAGCGCTTCGACTGCCGCGAGGTCTTCCGCTTTGCAAATCGAAAGCTGTTCGACGCCGCCGGCGCAAAAGAAATTAAATTTCGTAGAGGGTGTGTTAGTTGCCATAGAGTTATCTTGTAATAAATTAAGGAATCAAACCGCCGTTCGCGATTCCTTTGTCTTTAGTCTCTGGCGAAGAGCCAAAGGACGTCGGAGAGGCGGTTGAGGTAGCGTGCGGGAAGCGTACGTAGTGTTTCGTTGTGGTCGCGCAGGGCGATGACGTCGCGTTCGGCGCGGCGGCAAACGGCGCGGGCGACGTGGAGGGCGGCCTGATACGGCGACGTTCCCGCAAGCACCCAGCCCGTGAAACGGCGTTCCTCGGTTTCCAGTTCATCGACGAGATCGTCGAGGCGATCCAAGGCCGCATCTTCCAAATGAGGGATTTTCGACGCGAGGTATTTTTCCTGATCTTCGTTAACGACACCGACTTCGCCCATCAGCGAAATCAGTTCGAGCTGGATCCGCTGCAGCGTTTCCCGCGTTTCCGGATTTTCGCAAAACGCTTTGGCGAGCCCGAGATGGGAAGAAAGCTCGTCGATGCTGCCGTTGGCGACGACGCGCGGATGGGTTTTCGGGAGGCGTTTTCCGTAAAGTTGGGTCGTCAGGCCGTCGTCGCCCGTGCGCGTTGCGATGGAATGTTTGGCTTTGGATTGTCTCATGGAAGAATTATCGGGAAATGGAAACGGCGAGAGCGACGGCAATGGCGATGTTGGCCAGGGCGGTGATACCGAGCCCGCTTGCGGCGAGCGTGCGGAACTTGCCGCGGCCGAAAGCAAGCGTCAGCCCGAGCTTGACGAGCGTGTTGGAGAGCACGCCGAGCATGATCCCGAAGGCCGCCGTCGTAAAGCTCAGCACTTCCGGACCCGCAAGCTCGGTTGCCTGATTTGCCATCGACATGACGAGCGCCGCCGTGTCCGGAATCCCGGAAAGGAAGCTCACCGCGATGAAGCCCGTGCCGAGGTCATTGCCGCTCCTTTCGATGAGAAACACGACCAACGCGTAGAGCAGGGCGAACTTAACGGCGTTGGGCAGGTCGAGCGGGTTTTTGACGACGGGCACTTTCCCTTCGGCATGCTTCCCGTGGCGCAGGGCAATCAAGCCGCAGGCCAAGACGCAAACGCCGAGCAAAATGCCCCACATCCACAGCGTCGAAATCGCGAATTTTAAATTAAGCAAAAAGCACAAAACGACCAGGCGAAGCGCCATCGAGAGCTGGGCGAGCAAAATCGCCATCGCGAAAGCTCCGCCGTTTTCGTGCTCGGTTTCGGAACGGCGGCTGAAGGCAAGCGTCACCGCCGTGCTCGACGCTAACCCGCCGATAAAGCCCGTCACTGCCGCGCCCGCACGGGCTCCGAGCCAACGCATCGCGATGTAGCCGACAAAGTTGACGCCGGAAATGAGTACAACCATCAGCCAAGTCGTGTACGGATTGAAGATGCCCCAAAGCGTTTGGTTCGGAACGAGCGGCAGCAAAACGCCCGTCAGACAGGCGAATTGAAGCCCCGCGCGGATATCCGTTCCCGTCAGCGACGAGCTCCACTTGTCCGTCCAGCTGCGCATGCCGAGGGTGGCGGCGAGGACGATGGCGAGCATGACGGCGTATTTTTCCAGGCCGATGCCCATGAGTGCTCCGGCACAAAATACCATCAGCGCCGAGGCCGCCGTCGTCAGTCCGAACGTCGCCTGATGCATCGTCTTGTCGCGTTGGCGTTCCTTGCCGCCGCGGATGAGGTAGGCGACCGTCGAAAGCCCGAGGATCAGGAGGCTCGCGAGTACGAAATGCGAAAAGCCGAGGCGCTCCATTTGGACGGAGATGAAGCCGAGCACCGCCCAGAGCGCGAACGTGCGCATCCCGGCCGTCGTGCTGTTCCCGCCGCGCCACTGGCGAACCAAGCCGACGAGTCCGCCGATACAGACGGTAACGAGAAGCATCCAGCCGTTCTGCGGGGTCATTAGGGATTCCGGCGTAATGGGGCTTAACATGCCGAAGATTTTAAAAATAAAGCCTCCGACTGCGAGAACGAAATATATAAAGGGATAACTGATAGCTGATAACGGATAGGTGTTGGGAAAGGGATAACTGATAGCTGATAACGGATAGGTCCAAGTGATAGTGGATAACTGGTAGTGAGTAGGGTTATTTGCGGGAAAGATTAAGGATGCCGCAGGTGTCGGCTTGATGCTTGCTCGTCTTCACTTATTCGTCGTTAGTTATCAGTTCTCCCTTTCCCAACACCTATCCGTTATCAGTTATCCGCTATCACTTAGCCTCGCTTTCTTTAAGCTTTAAGCTCTAAGCATTAAGCTCTTTCTTTAATCTTTCCCCTTTAATCTTTAATCTAACTCCTATTCCAGCAGCCCTGCGTCGGCGAAGGAGAAAAAGCCCTTCGTGTGCGGCGGGATATTGCGGCGCCCGATGATGACGTGGTCGAGCAGGCCGATATCGAGCGTTTTGGCGGCGGCCGCTAGCTGCTTCGTGATTTTAAGGTCGCTGGAGCTGGGCGTGGAGTCACCGCTCGGGTGGTTGTGGATGAGGATGATGCGTTCGGCATTGCTGCGGACCGCCGGACGCAGAAAGTCGCGCGGGTGAAAGAGCGAGGCGCTTCCCGTGCCTGCCGTGATTTCGTCGTAGCGCAGGACGCGCAACTTGATGTCGAGGCAGATGACCCAGCAGCATTCGCGGTCGAGCGGAAGGGTGCGTTTTTCGAAAAACTCGAAAATGTCCTGAGCGGTTTTAATCGTGTTGGCGATTTCGCGCCGGTCCTCAAAGCGGCGGGAAAGCTCGAACGCGGCGACGAGATTGCAGGCACGCTTCCAGGAGATTCCGGTCGCCGTAAAATCCGAAATCGCCCAACGGGAAAGACGGTAGAGTGAGCCGTCCGTGCAGTCGAGCAGGGCGCGGGCCGCCTCGACGGGCGGGATTTTGGGCGACGCGTCCGTATCGAGCAGGACGGCGAGAATCTCCGCGTCGCTAAGACAACGCGCCCCGCGACGGTCGAGCCGTGCGCGGGGGCGATTGGATTGCGGTGTCTGCTCTTGAGGAGCCGGCATCGTAAGTCTGTTGTTGTCGTTTAGTCCACCTTGCCGACAACGGTTCCGGCGGGAACGATTGCGTCCTTCTTGACGATGAGAACGCCGTCGCGGACGCAGAGCTGGTCGGTTTCCCAACCGTCTTCAACGCCGGCCGGAGAAAGTTTGCAGTTGGCGCCGATACGCGCGTTCTTGTCGATAATCGCGTCCTTGATGATGCAGTTCGGCCCGATACCGACGATCGGCGTGCCTGCTGCGCGGGCGGCACCGACTTCTTCGAGCGTTTCGTAGTAGTCTGCACCCATGTGGACGACGTTTTCGAGCGTCGAACCTTCATCGACAACGGCGCGGATACCGATGACGCAGCGGTTCAGCTTGGCGTGCGTGACGATTGCGCCTTCCGCCATGACGACGCGTTCAATCGTGCAGCCGTTGAGCTTGGCGGCCGGGAGGAGGCGGTCGTGCGTGTAAATCGGAGCCACTTCGTCGAAGAAGTCAAACGGCGGAACCGGATCCGTGAGCGCGAGATTGGTTTCCCAGAACGCGCGAACCGTTCCGATGTCTTCCCAGTAGCTGTCGAAGACGTGAGCGACGAGCTTCTTCTTGCCGAGCATGCCCGGGATGACTTCCTTGCCGAAGTCCTTCATGTCGTTGTTGAGGGCTTCCTTGAGGAACTTGCCCGAGAAAACGTAGATGCCCATCGAGGCGAGGCAGTATTCCGCGTCGGACTTGTCGGAAAGATTGTCGCGGAGCTTGCCGCTGATGACGAGCGAGTCGATGACGGCCGGATCTTTCGGCTTTTCGACGAATTCCGTGATTTCGGAGTCGTCCTTAACGCGCATAACGCCGAGCGCGGAGACTTCCGCCTTCGGCATGGCCTTGGCGGCGATGGTGACGTCCGCGTGGCTCTGGATGTGCTGGAGGATCATCGGGCGGAAGTCCATGCGGAAGAGCTGGTCGCCCGAGAGAATCAGGACGTAGTCGTTGTCCTTCAAATTCAAGTGCTGGAGGTTGTGGCGAACCGCGTCAGCCGTGCCCTGGTACCAGGCTTCGCTTTCCATGTTCTGTTCTGCCGCGAGAATGTCGACGTAGCCTTTGCCGAACGCGTCGAACTTGTAGGTGCGTTGGATGTGGCTGTGGAGGGAGGCCGTGTTGAACTGCGTGAGCACGCAAATCGTGTTGTAGCCGGAGTTGAGGCAGTTGCTGATCGGAATGTCGATGAGACGATACTTCCCGGCGAGCGGAACGGCCGGCTTACAGCGGGCTTCGGTTAAGGGATAGAGACGGGTGCCGCGACCGCCGCCCATGATGACGCATACTACTTTGGAGGTTGCCATAATTTATTTGGGTAATGATTTGTTTTATGTGAAATATAAAAGCACGGACGAAAATCCGAACGTTAATTCAGCTTAGACATTTTATCCGCCTGAGCAAGCAAAAAGCCGATTATAGCGCCAAGCATCAAACATCGAGCATCAAGCGAGCGCCGGAGGCGGAAAAAGGGAGAACTGATATCTGATAACGGATAAGTGTTTTGAAAAGGGAAAGCTGATAACTGATAACGGATAAGTTGCTCTGTAAGAGAGATTAAAGGCTAAAGAGGGGCTGGAAATTCGTTTTTAGGGTATTGTCCTAAATTTTCTTCTTTCCGGCTGTCAGAGTCTGTGCGCCGGAGGTGCACTACATGGGCTAACCGCGGGTGCAGGCCATAGCCGAACCCCGCGGATAATCTATGAAAAATAGGCGCCGCAAAATGACAGGGACAGACCCGTTTACGTGCCTGCGGCGTAATGGAACGAATTGCGAGCCTCTGCAAAACCGCTTGAAACGAATTTTTAGAGGTAATCTAAAGGTTAAAGAGGGTAAAGGAGCTGTTGGTTGTTAACTATTAATTATTAACGATTAGGTGGCTTTAATCTGTTACCGATGTCTGACAGAGCCCGCCCCTCCTTAATCTTTAACCTTTAATCTCTAATCTTTAATCTTTTTCACAGAAACCCATCCCCTATCCGTTATCAGCTATCAGTTTTTTACTTTTGTTTAGTTGTCCCTTTCGCGGTGAGCATTCGGAATTCGCTATTCGGAATTTGTAATTGCCGCTAATTGCTCCGCAGCCGCAGAGCAATTAGCGACTTGCCAATCCCCGACCGCCTCGGCTAAAATCTCCGACTTTCAGTTTTACCCGAAAACCTTATGTCAAAATCAACCTCACTCTATAACAAATACCTGCTCTTTATCGCAGGCCTCGGCGGCCTCCTCTACGGGATCGACGTCGGCGTTATCGCCGGTGCACTTCCGTACCTGCAGGCAACGACGGACTACACGCCCGGTCAACTCTCGACCGTCGTCGCGGCGGTCTTGCTCGGCTCGGTGCTCTCCTCGCTCTTCGCGGGGGCGCTTTCCGACTTGTTCGGGCGCAAAAAGGTGATGCTCCTCGCGGGCGTCTGCTTCGTCCTCTCCGTTCCGGTTATCTGCTCGCCGTTCGGCTTTGAAGCCCTCGTGCTCGGCCGTATCCTCCAAGGCGCGGCTGCCGGTCTCATCGGCGTCGTCGTTCCGCTTTACCTCGCGGAATGCCTCACGGCCGACAAGCGCGGCTTCGGTACCGGCATGTTCCAATTCATGCTCACCGTCGGCCTCGTCTTCGCAGCCCTCGCCGGTATCGTCTGCGCCGAATACGTGGACGGCGTCGTCTCCGCAAGCTATGCCACCGTCAAGGAACAGGCCGACGCTATCTTCGCGGCTAAGGACTTTGCTTGGCGCGCCATCTTCTGGATCTGCGCCATCCCGGGCGTGATCTTCACCATCGGCGCCTGCTTCATTTCCGAATCCGCCCGCTGGCTCTACGGCAAGGGTAAGACGGAAGCCGCTCTCAAGGCCCTCGAACGCTCCCGCGGCTTGGAACAGGCCAAGAAGGAACTCGAAGAAATGGGCAGCGACTCCTCCGCCGACGACTCCAAGAAGGAAGAAGCCGACAAGCCGAAGGATTCCCTCATTCAAAAGAAGTACATCATCCCGTTCGTCCTCGCAGTCGTTATTCTCGCCTGCAACCAGGCAACCGGGATTAACTCCGTCCTCGCCTACATCGTTGACGTCCTCGCGCAGGCCGGTCTCGACGGCTCCGTCGCTAACCAGGGTGACTTGGTCGTTAAGATTCTCAACATGGTCATGACGGTTGTCGCCATGGTCCTCGTTGACCGCAAGGGCCGCAAGTTCCTCCTCACCGTCGGTACCTCCGGTATCATCATCGGTCTCCTCGGCGTCGCCTTCCTCTTCCTGAAGTCGGAACGCGACATGGTCAACTACACCGACAAGCTCAACAGCGAAGCTTACAACCGCGTCATCGTCGAAAACGTCATCAACGAAAAGACCGGTCTCGAAGAACGCGACGCTTCCGGCAAGGTTCTGACCAAGAACGTCGAATACGCCTTCTACGCCACCGTTACGCCGCAGGAAATCAAGGCGCTGACCCAGGCCGAAACCTTCGTGCCGTCTCAGGTTAAGATCGTTTACACGGTCAACGGCGAAATGAGCGTCAAGACCATCGTCGTCCGCGAAGACACGCCGGTCACGAACCTCGAATTCAAGGTTCCCGCCGCCGAAGGTCAAAGCTTCGAAATCAAGAGCCTCGAAATCGGGCCGCTCCCGAGCGCTGCCAACGGCTGGCTCGTCACCTTCTTCTTCGCAATCTTCATTGCCGCCTACGCGGTCGGACCGGGCGTTTGCGTCTGGCTCGCGCTCTCCGAGCTCATGCCGAACCGCATCCGCGCAATGGGTATGTCGATTGCCCTCCTGATCAACCAAGGGGTCTCCACGGTCATCGCGGGTACCTTCCTCCCGGTTGTCGGCAACTTCGGCTATTCGACCATCTTCTTCTTCTGCGCAGCCTGCACGGTCATCTACTGGATCACCGCCGTGTTCTTCCTGCCGGAAACGAAGGGCCGCACCCTCGAAGAAATCGAAGCCCACTTCGAAGGCAAAAAGAAACTCTAATCGAGCTTCCGCCAAAAAAAGCGTTCCGGCCATCGGTCGGGACGCTTTTTTTTAGCATCAGGGTAATGAAGGGAAAACTGATAGTGGATAACGGATAGAGAGATTAAAGATTAGAGGATAAAGATTAAAGAAAGCTTAGAGCTTAGGGCTTAAAGCTTAAAGAGCCTGAGGGCGAAACCAGACATCGGTAACACCCTCAGACATTGGGCGCAGATTAAACCTACTTAATAGTTAGTAGGTGGCGGCTAACAGTTTCCTTACACTCTTTAATCTTTAAGGCTACCTCTTTAAGCTTTAAGCCCTAATCTTTAAGCTTTCTATCAGTTATCACTTTCGCGGTAGGCATTCGGAATTCGCTATTCGCAATTGCCTCTTCGAGGCCGCCCTCAGCAGATAAAATCCGTAAAGTTAAGCGGCGTAATAACAGAGAACTCCGCTTCGGGATAAGCGTTTTTCCACGCCGCGGGAATACGGGTTTTGCTTCCGGGATTCCGCTTAAATTCGAACGCTCTCAGCACTCCGCCGCTTTCCTCCACCCAGTCAACTTCCTGTTGTGTGTAGGTTCTCCAAAAATAGTTTTGAACCTGCATTCCCGCGTAGCTTTGTCTTTTGATACGCTCGGAAACAAGAAAGTTCTCCCAAAGCGCCCCGCTGTCGTTCCGCAATGTCGGAAGATTAAAATTGTTGATGACGGCATTCATTACACCGTTGTCCCAAAAGAAATAACGGCGCGTTTTAGTAAGCTCGGATCTCAGGTTGCGGGAAAAGCCGGAAATTTTGAAAATAACGAAGGTTTTTTCCAAGAGATCAAGGTAGCGCTCAATGGTCGGTACGCTCAATCCGACATTGCGACTCAACTCGTTTAACGAAACTTCTTTGCCGACTTGAAAGGCCAGCAGCGCGACAATTTGCCGCAGTTTGTCCGCATTGCGTACATGGTCGTAGGCGAGAATATCTTTGAAGAGGTAGGAGTCTCGCAACTCGCAGAGTAATTCGATTTTTAGCTCGCGGCTCTCCGTCGTAAAAATTTCCGGATATGAACCGAAGATGAGTAATTCGTCCAGCCTTTGACGCAAAACCATGTTGCCGAACTGAGCACTAATTTCCGCCGCAGATAACGGGAACAGGGTACGCGTCCGCTTGCGCCCCGTCAGCGGCTCGCCAATCCGGTTCGCCAAATCAAACGACGACGAACCGCTTGCGATGACTTTCGCTTGCGGCAATTCATCGACCAGCATTTTAAGCCCGGGACCGATGTCTTTAAGCGCTTGAGCTTCGTCGATGACAACTAAGTCGTAGCCGAAAAACGAGCTTTTTATCAGTTGAGCGTTCCCGCTTCCGAGGACTTCGCGGACGCTCGCATCTTCGCCGTTGCCGTGAAAAACCTTTCCCGAAAAATGTTCTAAAAACGTTTTAAGCAGGGTCGTTTTTCCCGCACGCCGAGGTCCGTAAAGCGCCAAGACCTTTCCGGGCATCAGCAGGGAGTTGAGTCTGTCCTCATAAAATCTTCGGATCTGCATATTTAAAATATTATGAATTTATATAAATTTGTAAAGTTGCTCCTTGTAAATTCATGTAAATTTGTAAGGAAATCCGGAGAGGTTGCCTCCTGCGGCATTTGGAACAAGAAAGGAGAAAAGGAACCACGAATGACACCAATTGCACGAATTCGAGAGGGGGACAGGGTATGATTCTCTTAAAGCGACTATAGAATTTACCGAACTGTAAGCATTCGGAATTCGAGATTCGCTATTCGCAATTGCGCAGCGGCTTCTTCGAAGCCGTGCGCTGAAGGTGCACTACATTGGATAACCGCGGGTGCAGGCTTTGCCGAAACCCGCGGACAGGCCTCGGCTCCCGTGCGCCGCTAAGCGACAGAGGCTACTTCGTTCACGCCCCTCGCGGCGCAATGGAACAAGACACAAAAAGTGTTACCTATGTCCGGTTTCGCCCAGAGCAACCTATCCGTTATCAGCTATCCACTATCCCTTTTCAAAAACGCTTCTTTCCTCTTTAACCTC
>JAZRTJ010000044.1:0-10676 GCA_045651925.1 Candidatus Spyradenecus sp.
CTTCCAGGAGGTCGTCGCGGGCGGCGAGCAGGCCGTTGAGCTCGGAGCCGGCCATCGGGTGAGCGCCGGCAAAGGCGATTTCGGCGGGCAGGGCGGCATCGGCTTCGGCGCAGATAGAAGCCTTGGTGCTGCCGACGTCGGTGAGCAGGGCGCCCGGCTTGAGCGCGGGGACGATTTGGGCCAGCAGCGGAATGATGCGGTTGACGGGGACGCAGGCGACGACGCAGTCGGCATCGCGCACGGCGTCTTCCGGGCTGTCGCAGACGGCGTCGATATAATCGGCTTGGCGGCAGAGTTCCCGTGTGGCTTCCGTGCGGGACCAGGCCACGCAACGGGTGACCACGCCGCGCTTTTTGGCGGCTTGCATGACGGAGGCGCCCAGAAGTCCGGCGCCGAGGATGGTTAATTGCTTAATTGGCGTCACGAGGAGAAATTTCTTTGATTTTGCTTTTAGTCAATATTTTTACAAGTATTATCGCTACTCATTTTTTTTAGCTGTTATGGAGCATTTCACCGTTCGTTTTCCGACAATCGCTTCGCGCCGCAAGCGCGGGGGGATTATGCCTTTCGTGCTGTTCGCCGTCGTCGGCGCCGCCGTCGTCTTTGCCGCGTATTATGCCAGCGGACTCAAGGGTTCGAATGAACGCGTCGGCGAAGCCTTCGTTACGGAGGTGGACGGCGTGAAAGCCATGCAGTGCAAACAGGAATTTGAAACGCTGGAGGCGCGCTTTAATTCGATTCACGAAGTCAAACGCGACAAGATTACGGCGGCGGACATCGATGTTTACGACAAGGCGGTTGCGGCGTTTGCCCAGTATCTGAGCTATTCGGGAATCGATACCCGCGTGAATTTGCGCTTGGACAAGATGCGTCGCAAGCTGCATTCGTTGCGCGCCGACAAGATTCGCGAACACACCTTGGAAGTCGAATCGCGTGCGGAAGCGCTTGCCGACGAAAAAAAGTACGCGGAGGCCGAAAAGCTTTTCCGGGAAGCCGCCGAACACGAGCGCCGCATCGAAACGCAGTATGCCTTGGCGGACAAACGCAATCATGCCCGTACGGTCGGCTTGCACAACCGCATGCTCGCGATGCAGGCGATCCCGATGATGGCGGAAGCCGACGCGCTTGAAAAGGAAGGCGTGGCTGCGCTCGAAGCCGGCAAGTGGCGCGAGGCAAACCGCCAATTGCGTGCGGCGCTCAAGATCCAGAATCGCCTGTGGGCGGATTACCGCGCGGTGATTCCCGCCGACTCGCAACGCATTGCCCATTTGAACCGCTTTGTCGAAACCGTCGAATCGTCGACCGACTACGAAGAAATCGAAGCCCTGCGCCGCGCGGCGGAGGAAGCGGAAGAAAAGCACGAATGGAAGTCCGCGGCGGAGATTTGGGACAAGGCCTATCGCCGCCAGGAGCTCCTTCAAAAGAATTTCCCGCGCTCGCAGTTTGCGACGCCGGAGCGACTCAAATCTCTCGCGGAAGCTCTGGCCAACACGGCGGCGCGTCCGGAATTTTTGGAATTTCGCCGGAACATGGCCGCCATCGAGCAGGCCATCCGCTCCCGCAAGACGGAAACCGTGCCGGTGCTCGCCCGTAAGAACGCCGTTATCGCTGCCCGTCTCCACGAACGTTTCCCGAACAACACCCTGCTCTCGAACCGCGTGCGCGAAATGCTCGCCTATCTCGACATCAAGAGCCGCGATATTCCGCAGATTCAAAACGCGTTTTTCACGCTGACGCTCCCGATTCCGGGTATCCCCGAAACGCAGGCCAAGATGATGAAGACCGAAGTGTCCCAGGCGCTCTACACCTTCGTCGTCGGCAATAATCCGAGCGCGAATGCGGCGAGCTCCGACTTGCCCGTCGAATCGGTTTCCTACGCGGACGTCGAAGCGTTTTGCCGCCGTCTCGGAGCGATTGTCGGCTATAATGTACGCCCGCCGTCGATGGAGGAATTCCGCGCCGCTGCGGGAGCCTACGATGCGGCAACGATTGACGCGCAGGCCTGGACGCTCGGCAATTCCGGGGCGCAGATTCATCCCTGTGCGAGCAAGTCGCCGAACGCGGCGGGCTTCTTCGATCTTTACGGGAATGTTTCCGAATGGATTTACGAAGCCCACAAGCCGGGAGAAATCGCGGGTACGGCCGCCGGCGGCGATTGCCAGTTTCCGCAGGAATTGCTTGCGGACGAACACGTTCAGAAATCCGTACTCAAGGAAAAGAGCCGTCTGCGCGGATTCCGCGTCATCGTCGAACTCGACAAGCCGTTTGATTATGCGGCGGGCACGGCACAGTAATAATTTAAAAACACGACTATCATGAAAGACCTTCCGGACATTCAGCCTGCGAAAACACGCATCGCCGAAATCGAAACCCTGATGAACGCGCCTGATTTCTACAGCGATCAGCGCAAGGCGGGGACGATTTCCGCCGAACACTCGCGCCTTTGCAATACGGTTTCGCTCTACGAAAAATGCGTCGCCACGCAGAAAGCCCTCGAAGACAACCGCGCGATGTGCGACGACGCCGACACCGACGAGGAACTGCGCGAACTCGCACGGGAAGAAATCCCGCAACTCGAGGCCGATATCGAAACGCTTTACGAAAAGCTCATGCTCGCGATGATTCCGCCGGAACCGACGGACTCCCGCAACACCATCGTCGAAATCCGCGCGGGAACGGGCGGTGACGAAGCCTCGCTTTTCGCCGGCGACCTGTTCCGCATGTACACGCGCTACGCCGAAACGAGCGGCTGGAAATGGGAAATGCTCAGCTCCGCGCCCTCCGAAGTCGGCGGCTTCAAGGAAGTCTCCGTGCTCATCACCGGGACGGACGTCTTTAAGATGCTCAAGTTCGAAAGCGGCGTCCACCGCGTTCAGCGCGGTCCCCCAACGGAAGCCGCCGGCCGCGTTCCCACTTCCGCCGCTACTGTCGCCGTTTTGCCCGAAGCGGAAGAAGTGGACGTCCAAATTTCTCCGGAAGATATCGAACTGACCGTTTGCCGCGCTTCCGGCGCCGGCGGACAGCACGTTAATAAGACCGAATCCGCCGTGCAGATCATCCACAAGCCGACGGGCATCATGGTCTATTGCGCGGACGAACGTTCCCAGCTGCGCAACCGCGCCAAGGCGATGAAGATTCTTCTTTCCCGCATCTACGAAAAGAAGCAGGAAGAAGAAAATCTCAAGTACGCGACACAGCGTAAAAACCAAATCGGCAGCGGCGACCGCTCCGAGCGCATCCGCACCTACAACTTCCCGCAGAACCGACTCACCGACCACCGTATCGGACTCTCGCTCCACGGCCTGCCGCAGATTATCGACGGCGACATCGGCGAACTCATCGACGCCCTGCAGGACGCCGACATGCGCAACAAACTCGCCGATCTCGGTATCGGCTCCGGAAGCTCTGCTCCCGCACAAACCAACGACGAAGACGCTTAATCTGACACCATGAATTCCGAAAACCGCTTTCCTTTCGAAACCCTCACCGGCGCAGAAAAAAAGAAACTGCGCGGCCTTGCCCAGACCATCGAAGCCAAGATTCAGATCGGCCGCGAAACCGCACTCGACGAAATCGTCAAACAGCTTGAACTCGTTTTTAAGCACGAAGATCTCGTTAAAGTCCGTTTCCACATCCAAGACCGCAAGGCCATCATGACGCTTTGCACGGAAATCGAGGAAGCCGCCGCTGCATTCTGCGTTTCCCAAGTCGGAAAGACCGCCGCATTCTTCAAACCGCATACGGAACAGGCTTAAGATGTCGGATTACGAAAAAGCCATGGCGGACCGCGCCGAGCGCATCGACGCTCTGCGCAAACGCATTGCGGCAACGTTGCCGGAAGAACTCATCGGCGGATTTTCGCTCAACGGTCTGACTCTCGAAATCGGCTGCGGGCACGGACACTTTCTTGCCTCCTACGGCGCCGCTTTTCCGCAGGAAAACTGTATCGGTATCGACCTGATTACCAAGCGCATCGAGCGCGCCCTGCGCAAACGCGACCTCGCCGGACTGCGCAATGTCGATTTTCTCAAGGCGGACGCAGAAGAATTCTTCGAAGCCCTTCCGCCGAAGGTGATGCTCGACAAGCTCTTCCTGCTTTTCCTCGATCCGTGGCCGAAAAAACGCCACCACAAAAACCGGATCATTCAAAACGCGACCCTCGATCTGTGGGCCGAACGCTCCCACCCCGGCGCGATGCTCTACTTCCGCACCGACCACACCGAATTCTTCGAATGGTCGCGCGAACACGTCGAAGCGCACCCCGCTTGGGAAGTGCTTCCGGATGCCGTCTGGCCCTTCGAGCGGGAAACCTACTTCCAGTCGATTCTCCCCGACGCGCCCCGCGATCTTATCGCGCGACGCAAGTGAGGGAGAGATTAAAGGTTAAAGAGGCCGTTGGTGCCTACGGCGAAAGGGATAGCGGATAACTGATAACGGATAGGTGTTTTGAAAAGGGAAAACTGATAACTGACGACGAATAAGTGAAGACGAGCAAGCATCAAGCCGACACCTGTGCCATCCTTAATCTTTCCCGCAAATAACCCTATCTCCTATCAGTTATCCGCTATCCCTTTTTCGCCGCCTTCTCTTTAAGCTTTAAGCCCTAAGCTCTTTCTTTAATCTTTCCCCTTTAATCTTTAATCTCTCTTGCCGCTATTCCTTTTTACCTCCGGCATTTGCGGGCAAAATATCTTTGCGTTCCGGCGGCGGGCGTTGTTTGATTTTAGGCAGTGAAAAAAATTATTTCTTCAGCGATTCTAATGGCATCTTTTATTTTCCCCGGCCCGGAGTCTTACGGGCAAAATGTCCCTGCGCAGCCGGCGCCGAGTTCCGTTAGCCGAGATGCGGTTGCGGGAGGGGATTTCATCAATCTTCTTTTGCTTTCGGAGCTTGCGTTGTACGAGAAGGAAGACGATGTGCGGGACTGTGCGGGAAGGCTGATTGAGCGTGCCGGAAAGCTTGAAGATGCGGCTTTGCGGCGCCTGATTGTGTTTTCGCTGTCGAAGATTATGAATGAGCCCGGGAGCAAGCGGGCCGTGTGCGCGGAGCACATGGGGAAGATCGGCGAACACTTTTTCCGGATCGCGTCGGATGCCCGCAAGGGGAACCGCAACGAAGATGCGTTGGCGGCGGTTCAGGTGGCGCTTCGTTGCGCGCCTGCCAATGCCGAGGCGCGTTTGCTTTTCGCTTCGCTCATCGAACCGAAGGCGGCGCTTCAGACGCTTCATTACGGCATTCAATTTCTGAACCTGAAAACCGAAATCGCGCCGGCTTATTTTAACCGCTACTTCGGGGCCTTGGCCGATTTGCAGCAGGATCGCATTGCGGCCAAACAGGCGCTCGCTCTGCTCGGCGGAAAGACCGACGACGGCAAAGATGCGCTTCCGCCGGCCGTTCGCACCGCCGTCGCCAACCACGCGGCGATGGCGCTCTTCTGGATCGGGGAATACGCCGCGGCGCTCAAGATTTTGGAAGACGAAAAAATCGATACGACGCAGCAGGGGCTGATTCTGAAATCGCGTTGCCTCTTCGATATGCGGCGCTCCCGCGAAGCGATTGCGTTGCTCGGCAGCAAGGTCAACGAATTTCCGGCATCGAAACGCGACGTGATTTTGTCGCAACTTGCGCATTTTCACCAGTATCTCGGCGATTTTTCGTCGGCGCTGGAAGCCACGAATCGCCGTATCGAGGAAAATCCGACTTCGTCGCAGCCGTATTTGCACCGCCTTTATCTGCTCGACCGCCTCGGCAAGCAGGAGGCCTTTGACGAAGAAATTGCGGCCGTGTTTAAAACCTTCTCCGCGCAGCAGTCGGCCTTGCTGTCGCTGGCGAATTTCTCGGCGGAAAACGGCAACCCCGCCATTGCCGAAACCTGTGCCGCCATCGCCGTCGAAAAGAAGTTCCCGCCGAACATTTTTGTCGCCGCCGCGATTGAAGCGCTTGTCACCGCCAAGCAGGTGGAGCAGGCGATTGACACCTATCAGAAGATGGCGAAGTCTTCGCCGAAGATTTTCGAGGGTGTGGAATCGGCGGTGACGGCGATTTTGTCTGCCGCTTACACCGTCGCCGCAGAGAAGGCGGCTGCCGGCGGAGACACCGAATCGCAGGAGCGTTTCGCCGGGCACGCCGAGTTACTGCTCGGGCAATTCCTTGCGGACGAAGCGCTTTCCGCGGAAAACTACATTTCGGTCAGTGCGCTTTTCGAGCGCATCGGCCAGCCGAATGCGGCTTTGCAGGTCGCGCAGGCCGGTCTGACGGCGTTCCCCTGGCATGCCCAGCTACGTGCGAATACGATTTCGCTGCGTATGCGTTGCAAGCAGGTGCACGGAAGCGCCTCGCAGACGCCGCTGAGCAAGGAAATCCGCGCCCTCGCGAGTATGCGCCGTCCGAATCCCAAGATTTGGAGCGAAATCGCGCAGTTCCTTAACGGGGATTCCGGTTTGCCTGCGCAGGAAGTTGCCGTCTTGAAAAAAATCGTGACGCCGCTCGTGCGCGACGATTTGAACTTGGATGCAATGCGCGGATTCTGATTTGAAAACCCCGTGGACGACTCGGTAAACCTGGCTTTTTTTTCGCATCCGGAAAACGTGCTCGATTACGCGCGTGCCGCGATCAATGTCGGGCTTTGGGAGTCCGAGAAAACGCTTTTTGACCGCTTCGTTGCGCGTGATGCGGCGATTCTTGAGCTCGGTGCCGGAGCCGGGCGTGTGTCGCTGGGCTTGGCACGGCGCGGCTATGCGCGGATTACGGTGACGGATTTTGCTCTGCCGATGGTCGAGATGGCTCAGGCGATTTTCGAAGATACGGCGCCGAATCCCGAAGGGCATTATCGTTTCGCGGTCGAAGATGCCACGCAGCTTTCGTTTCCTGCGGAACGCTTCGATGCCGTGATTTTTGCGTTTAACGGCTTGCAGATGATTCCGAAGCGGGAGCGCCGGGCTTGTGCGATTCGTGAGGCTTGGCGTGTCCTGAAGCCGGGCGGTGTTTTTATTTTTACCGGGCATGACCGCACGCACACTTCCCGCCGCGGGCATTGGGAAGCCGAACGTTCCCGCTGGGAAAACAACGAGCGCGATCCCGAGCTCGACGAATTCGGCGATTACAATCACGCGACGAACCGCGGCGCTATGTTCATTCATGCCGCTGTCCCCGACGCAATGCGGGAAACACTCGAAGCGACCGGATTCCGCGTCGAATTCTCCGAGCTCCGTTCCCGCTTCGCCGACGAATCTCCGGCGGTGCTCGATTTTTCCGACGACACCCGTTTTTGGGTCGCGCGAAAGCCTTAACCTTTTCAAATCATGGGAAAAACTCGTTTCATCGAAAGTACTTGTGAAATTCTCAAGCAGCTGCGGGAACGGTCTCCGCTCGTGCTCTGCCTGACCAATTCCGTCGTGCAGCCGATAACGGCTAATTTGCTGCTCGCCGCCGGAGCTGCACCCGTCATGCTTTGCGACGACCGAGAGGTCGCCGAATTGGTGGGTTGCGGGGCGACCGGGGCTTTTTTGATTAATCTCGGAACGCTCTCCGAAGTGCAGGCCCAAACCATGCGTGCGGCCGTTGAAGCGGCAGGCTCGCGCGTGCCTTGGGTGCTCGATCCCGTCGCAGTCGGCGCTCTGAGTCTGCGGACACGGTTTGCCGATGAATTGCTGGATAAGCAACCGACTTTGATTCGCGGGAATGCCTCGGAAATCATGGCGTTGGCCGGATTCGGCGCTTCGGCGCGCGGTCCGGAAAGTACCTGCGGGAGCGATGCCGCTGTAGAGGCCGCCCGCAAGCTTGCCGCGCAAAGCGGTTCCGCAGTCCTCGTTACGGGCGCCGTTGACTATGTGACGGACGGCGCGGAGGTCTTTGCTTTCGGCAACGGAAACGCCCTCGCAACGCGCGTGACCGGAGTCGGCTGCTCAATGGGTGCGCTCGCCGCTGCCTGTCTGGCCGTGGCGCAAACGCCGCTTGAAGCCGCTGCTGCCAATGCTCTGATCATGGGAATCGTCGGCGATATCGCGGCGGAAACGGCGCGCGGTTCCGGCTCGTTTGCCGTTGAACTTATCGATGCTCTTTACAATCTTTCCGAAAACGATATTCGTGCCCGCGCACGCATTCTTTAGCCTTATGAAGCCGTCATTGGATTTGAATCTTTACCTCGTTACCGATGTGCCTGCGCGCTGCACCCTGCCGCTTGCCGAAACCGTCGAAGCCGCCATCGCCGGCGGGGTGAGCATCGTTCAATATCGAAGCGAGCAAACCTACGGCGGAGCCGCTTATCGCGAAGCCCTGCCGATTGCCGAAATCTGCCGCAAAAACGGCGTGCCTTTCATCGTCAACGACCGCATCGACCTCGCCCTCGCGCTCGACGCCGACGGCGTGCATATCGGGCAGCGAGACTTCCCGCCGTCCGTTGCGCGTCGTATTCTCGGTCCGGATAAAATTATCGGATTTTCCTGCTCCACCCTCGAAGAAGTGCGGGCGACGGACGAATCCCTTGTCGATTATCTCGGCTTGGGGCCGGTGTTCCCGACGCAAACGAAGACCGACGCGGCGCCTGCCATGGGCTTGGACGGCCTCGCCGTTTGCGCGGCGGCGACCTCATTGCCCGTCGTCGCCATCGGCGGCATCAACGTCGGCAACGCGTCCGCCGTCCGCGCTGCGGGATCGCACATCGGGCTTGCCGTCGTCTCCGCGATCTGCGCCGCTTCCGATCCGCGCCTCGCTGCGGAGGCATTATGCTAAGCTCCCTGCTGCATGCCGACGGAGCGCTTGTGATATTCGCTTTCGGATCCCGAGCTCAATCTTCGCGCCCGCCCCCATAAAGCTGCGGGTCGGAATGACCTTTTGTATGCCACTTGGAGTACTTAAATGTATTTTTGTAGATAATGTATCCTTGGTTTGAAAAGCCCTTGCACCAAACGTAAAAATAATTTTCGTCTTCCAGGTAGGCATCCGGCATTTGCCTGAACCAAAAAGGAGTCTGATTCACCAGCGCATAAATGACTTCTTCGCCGGAAGCTCCATGCTGAAGGCCCTTCAATTGAATGGCTGGTGTTCTTGTAGGAAGCTTCAAACTCAAAGGGATGATCTTTCCCCGTATAAATTCCCTTTCCTCGGACTCGCTAAGCGCATTTGCGTTGAGTATTTTGGCGGCTTCCCAAGGGAATTTGCCTTTGCTTAGGAGTTCTTGTTTCCGGCAGCGATCGGGCGACGTGTTTTTCGGGAGATTGGGCTCTGCGTCGCTTGAAGTCTGATTTCGGAATAAGACAAAAAGAAAAACGATCAAAATCCCGGCACCCCCTAATGCCAAGGCTTTAGTATTCGGAATAGTAAACATCGCGTGCGAAAAATAGACTTAATCTCTGTTTTTACTCAATGAAAAGCCTGGGCGAGCCT
Organism: Candidatus Spyradenecus sp.; assembly: GCA_045651925.1. Classification (GTDB taxonomy): domain Bacteria; phylum Verrucomicrobiota; class Verrucomicrobiia; order Opitutales; family UBA953; genus Spyradosoma. Next base: position 9,385 of record JAZRTJ010000044.1, read on the forward strand.
TTCTCTGTCGTCCAAGCGGAGCATTCATATGTATTTTTATTAATAATCTCGCCTATCAGAGAAAAGCCTTTGCACCAAACGTAAAAATAATGTTCGTCTTCCACGTAGGCGTCCGGCATTTGGCGGGCATCATAACTGTTTTGCGTTGCTAATGCCCAGACGACTTCCTCTCCGGAAGCCCCGGGTCGAAGCCCTTTCAGCTTCATCGGAGGAACTCGCTGAGGTAGTTTTGCCGTCAATGGCCTGACATGCTCCCAAATAAATTTTCTTTCTTCAACTTCGCTTGGACGCTCACGCTCTGTGTCTTTCATTTTCTCCCAAGGAAATTTTTCGCCTTTGGGGATTTTCCTGATTGGAGGAGGCCAAGCAAAGTATTTTTTAGGGGAATCCGATACCGGGATTGGCAAGGGTTTCGTACATTTCGTGCTTGGATCTTCTTCAAAAAGAATGCACACGACAATTAAGCCGCAAGCGCCGAAAAATATTGCTGTCCTAGTTTTCGTAATACCAAACATCGTGACCTCCTTGATTTCTTCGTGCAAAGTCTATGTTTCCGCCTAAGCAATACCCTGCAAACGCTTGCTCCTCATAGGAGGGCATATCTGCAGCTTTTTTCGTCCCATAGGAAGGGTCATATAAAAAACCATTTGCTTCCACAATCCAGTGAAAATTGAAGTTTGTTGGTCCTGAAATATTCCCTTGCCCAAGAATCGTATTCATGGGTGTTGCAATTCCCAAGGTAGAGTAGCCCAAGCTCTTTTTTAGGAGGTGAGAATATCGCATTGTTGTCGCAACAACTTCATTACTCCCTTCTTTTTTCTGCACTAAAGGGATTTCAACTTCCCCTGTTGTTTCCTCGAAGCTCCAGTTTTTTACCAATAGTACTTCAAATGCTCCCGTCTCTTGAGACGCATAACGCGAAAGTAGAAGAAGGCATTTCGCATCAATTGATTGGAGTTTTATAATTTCATGAAAAAGATCACTCCAAGACTGACATGCTCCATTCCCACTATGCGATGCCAATAATTCACTAGAATCTTTAGCCGTTACCGCCCAAGCATTCAAATTTCTAGAGGTGCCCATCGGCAGTCGCTTCCGCTCTTTGAGACCCGATAATTCTAAGTTGTCCGTCAACTATCTGCCATCCGTGGCAGCGGAAATGTTTTTTATCAATGATCTCCCCTTGAAATGGCTCTCCGGCATACCACGCATAGAAATAGTTTTCGTCCTCGATGCAAACATTGGGGACATGGTAGTAACTTACACAACACGCAAGGCTTTGCAAAACATCG
>JAZRTJ010000045.1:0-2120 GCA_045651925.1 Candidatus Spyradenecus sp.
GAACAAGTACAAATTCAGCGAAAAGGCGGAATCGGAATTTTCCGAGCTTCACGGCTTGCTGAGCGAACTTGCCGACATGGCGATTCGTCTCCTCGAAAAGAAGTCCCGCGACACGCTTATCGAAGCGAAGGTGACGAAGCGTAAGATGAAGGATTTGCTCAACAAGGTGGAATCCGAGCACATGTCTCGCGTCAACGGCGGTACCTGTTTGCCGGAAGTCAGCATCCTTTACCTGGAACTGCTTGAAAACCTGCGCAAGGTTTACAAAAATATCGCGAATATTATCGATCGCGCGGAAATGTTCTACGACAAGCTGCCGAAGCAGCGCGCCGAAGCTCATTTCGCGTAATCGTACAAACTTTCCGAACAAAAACGCTCCCGTGAGATTGCTTCTTACGGGAACGTTTTTTTGTTTTCTTGTAAAGTTAGTGAAGTCGAAAAAGAGAATTTCGGGTAAAATTAAGCCATTGCGATTCACGGCATTCTCTTCGAGCGCTTCATTTTGTGAGGAGTTATAACCTCGGGAAATCCCTGCATTCGATTGACTTTTCAAAGGAAACTCGGGAGACTTAATGCACTCGTTTGAAATTTTTCAAAGAACTTAACCCAAATCAAGTAACACTATGACAATGCTACTGCTTCAGGTCTTCGGCGGCTTGGCAATTTTCATCTTCGGGATGAAACTGATGAGCGACGGCCTCCACAATGTGGCCGGAGACAAAATGCGAACGGTTTTGCGTCTCTTTTCCGCAAATCGTTTTGTCGGAATTCTTTCCGGCGCAACCGTGACGGCGGTTATCCAATCTTCCAGCGCGAGTACCGTCATGGTCATCGGCTTCGTCAACGCGGGGCTACTTACGCTGGTTCAAGCCATCGCGATTATTTTCGGCGCGAATATCGGGACGACGATTACCGCGCAGGTGGTTGCCTTTGATATCGACTGGATTATTATGCCGTCGATTATTCTCGGTCTTTTACTAAGCTTTGTGCCGGCGCGTTCGGTGCGTAACTGGAGCGAAACCGTTATCGGGCTCGGATTCATCTTCCTCGGCATGACGCTCATGAGCACCGAGCTCAAGGCTTTGGCCAAGGATCCGGCGTTCATGGAGCTTTTCCAAACTTTTAAATGTGCTCCGGTTGACGGTGTGATTCCGCCGCTTGCGCTCCTCGGAGCCATCGGTGTCGGTGTTGCCGCAACCTTCGTCGTGCAGAGTAGCTCGGCGGTCTCCGGTATCGTCATCGCACTCGGCGTCAGCGGGCTTGTCGATATTTATACGGCGGTGGCTTTGATTCTTGGCTCCAATATCGGAACGACGGTGACGGCTCAGCTCGCCTCGCTTACGGCCAACCGCGTGGCGAAGCAAACGGCACTTGCGCACACGCTTTTCAACGTGCTTGGCGTTGTCATCATCGCATCGACCTTCTGGTTCACGATCGACGGCGAACCGATTTTCTTCAAGGCTGTCCGCTGGTTCTCGGGAACGGAGGGACTCGCTCCGGAAGAGGCTTGCAATCACATCGGTCGTGAAATTGCAAACGCTCACACGCTTTTCAACGTGACGGCCACAGTCGTGCTCGTTGCGTTCATTCCGCTTTTGGCAAAAATCTGCGAAAAGGTCATTCCGCTCGAAAAGGAAAAGACCAAGTTCCAGCGCCTCGAGCCGCACCTGCTTTACACGCCGTCCATCGCGCTTGCCCAGACGGCCGGAGCCCTGCGCAAGATGTTGAAGAAATCCTGGAAAATTGTCGACTGCGCGCTCTGCCTGTACAATAAGAACGACGAAAAGAATCAGGCCGTGCTCAAGCAATTGGAAAAGCGCGAAGCCGATGTTGATGAACGCCAGAAGGACATCACCGAATACCTTTCCAAGCTCATGCAGGTTCAGCTGACGACGGAAGAAGCCGAACAGATTCCGTTGCTTTTGCACTGCACGAATGATGCGGAACGTCTCGGCGACCTTGCAAGTGACATTCGCGATATCATGAACCGCGTTCAGCAGAACAAGTACAAATTCAGCGAAAAGGCGGAATCGGAATTTTCCGAGCTTCACGGCTTGCTGAGCGAACTTGCCGACATGGCGATTCGTCTCCTCGAAAAGAAGTCCCGCGACACGCTTATC
>JAZRTJ010000046.1:0-19839 GCA_045651925.1 Candidatus Spyradenecus sp.
AAGGGGTGCCCGCGGAATCGTTTCCGTCGGCTGAGATTATACCCGCGAACCTGATCCGGATAATGCCGGCGTAGGAAATGCTGAGGAAAGTTTCGACCGTGTTGCGGGAACGGGTGTTCCTGCGCCGAGTGCTCTTTTTGAAAACGATAAAAATAGAAAGAGCAAAAACATGGTCATGGAAGAACAAATCACGGGCGCTATCGTGCGTGCGTTTTTCAACAAACTCGAGGCTCATTTGGCAGTGGATGTTGCCATCGTCGGAGCCGGCCCCAGCGGACTCGTTGCCGCACGCGACCTTGCCCTTGCCGGGCTCAAAGTTGCCGTTTATGAAAGTAAACTCGCCCCGGGCGGCGGAGTTTGGGGCGGCGGCATGCTGATGAACGAAGTCGTCGTCCAAGACGATGCGACGGAAATTCTCAACGACTTCGGCATCACAAGCGTCCCTCTCGGGAACGGCTATCACACCTGCGACTCTGTGGAAATGGCGGCCGGACTGATTTTCGGCGCGCGCAAGGCGGGAGCGATTATTTTCAATACCGCTTGCGTGGAAGACATCGTCATCCATAACGGAGTCATTTCCGGTGTCGTCATCAACTGGAATCCGGTACATCGCCTTGATATGCACGTCGATCCGCTCGTTGTTACCGCACGCGCCGTACTCGATGGCACGGGGCATCCGAGCGAAATCGTCAAAAAAGCCGTGAACAAGGCCGGCGTGCAAGTGGATTCGCCCACAGGCGGTATTCTCGGCGAAAAACCGATGTGGATGGAAGACGGAGAGCGTACGACCGTCGAAAACACCAAGCGACTTTTTCCCGGTCTTTACGCGTCCGGCATGGCGGCGAACAATGTTCAGGGCGGATTTCGCATGGGTCCGATTTTCGGCGGCATGCTCAAGAGCGGACGTAAAATTGCCCGCCTCATCGCAGAAGATTTGAAATAAAGAAAAACCGCGAATGAGCACGAATCTCCGGAACTGATTCATTCCCCAAAAATTCCGTGAACATTCGTGTTCATTCGCGCTCACTTTTCCTTTTCCCGCTATGAAAAATCCTTTCGGTCTTTATTTAGTCATCACCGATCCGGTGACGAGCTACGAAACCTGCGCCGAAGCCGCCGTTCGAGCACACCTGCGCGTTATTCAGCTACGCATGAAACACGTTACTCGGGAACACCTTCTTTCCACGGCAAAAAATCTCCGCGCGATTACTGCGGGAACGCAGACTCTTTTTATCGTCAATGACAAACCTGAAGTCGCGGCCGAAGTCGGAGCCGACGGCGTACATCTCGGACAGGACGATATGCCGATTCCCCTTGCACGGGAACGCTTTCCGTCGCTGAAAATTTTCGGGCTCTCCACTCACTCGCCAGCTCAAGTCGAAGCCGCGAAAAAACTTTGCCCGGATTACATCGGCGTCGGTCCCGTTTACGCCACGCCGACGAAAGCAATCCCCGACACAACGCTCGGCCTTGAGACGATGTCGAAAATGCTCACCGCGGCGCAAGTTCCTGCTGTCGCGATCGGCGGAATCGACGCAATCCGCTTGCCGGATGTCGTGCGTGCGGGAGCGCAAAACTTCGCCGTCGTCCGCGCCGTCTGCGCAAGTACGGACCCCTACTCCGCCATTCGCCGTCTGCAGCGAATATCCGCGTTAGCGGCGACGGCGGCGAAGTGTAATCAGGGCAACGGATGCTATGCCGGCAAACAGACCGAAAGCGGACGGCTCGGGAATTGATGTCGGAGCCCACGCCTTCCCGTCTTCAAAAGCGAGTGCAGACAGTTCACATTGTGTAAGCCAAGAGCCCCCGATGTCGCCGAAAAGGATTTTATCTTTGTGTGATGTTACACCGGTAATCGAATTGAGCGCTTCACCGATGAGCTGATCTCCCAGCCAAACGTAAAATCCGGCATCAACCTCGTTTGTCTCGTTTAGGTACGCGACGGTAATTTCCGAAAAATCCCGGGTCGCGTCGAAAGTGTTGTGCGCCGTATCGGAAATGTTATTTGAACCGTAAAGAAGCGTGTTATCCCACAAAATTCCGCATTCGGTGATGTAGAGCAAGCCGGCTTCCGCACCGTTTCCGAGGATGATTCCGAAACCGTTGTTCTGAGCATCCAAATCCGCCATTTTGACGGAAAATGAGAGCGTAAATTCCTTTGCCGTTCCCGTGGTATTCCATATCCATTGAAAATCTCTCCCCCCGGACAATGCCGAATTTATTGCGAGATTTCCGTCGGTGCTCAAAGAAAATGTGTCCGGCGACGAAGTTGTAAACACCTTATCGCCGGAAGCGACGGAAACGGCACCGGAAGCATTTTTCGAAAATGAAAACTGAGAGCCCAGTGCCGCGCTCCCGCGGCGAGTCAATCCCGCCGTGCGCTGGCCGATTCCGAGCACCCGGGCAATATTTCCCGCAAGGATGAGTTCGCCCTGTTTATTCGGATGCGCGCCGCCGATAGTATCCACCATCGCACCGTTTTCCGCATAAAATCCGGTACCGACGTAATCAACGGTAACCGTTGACGTTGCCGTACTCCAAGTTTTTCCGACTTCGCGCAGGTGTTCGTTGTAAGAAAAATAATTATTCTTTCCGTTCGTTCCCGTCCCGTTGTTGGCACCGGTCGGCAAAAGCTCAAAAACATGCACGCGCACGTTCGGATTGTGCGTTTGGTAGGCTTTTACGATTGCTTCGACATTCGCACTAATTGATTCGTTAGACATCCCGTCATACAAATCGTTGATTCCGATCATAATACAAAGCGTTTCCACTTTGGAATCACCGTAAAGCGACTGATATGTCGCTCCGGAATAAGTCTTTAGCGTTGCCCCGTCGTAAAACGTATTTGTTGTTCCCGTATAGGGATTTTCCAGGCCGAGTTTTACCGTGACCGGTCCGCGATTCTCAACGGGAAAAACCGTATTCGGGTCTGCCTTAACGCCACCTTTCCCATCGTGTCCGCTGTACTGATACGAACGTCCGCTCGCTGCGGCTTCGGACACATTTGAAAACGCCACACCGCGATAGACCGGGGTCAGCAGGGAAACATCAACATTTCTTGCCGTGCTGTTCGTCGTTCCCATCGGGTTGTAATCGACATTGTTGTCGACAAAATTTTTAAACAGGGAATAGCGGTAACTCGCAACGCGTCCCGAGTTGAAGCTCCCGCCCTGCGTGATAGAATCACCCACGAAGGTGATGTTCATCGCATTCGCGGGAACACTCACGCCAAAAACAGAAAGAGCCAATGCTCCGAGACAGAAAATCGTAGGGGCCTTTTTCATGGCGATGAAAATAGCATTTTATACTCTACAGGAAAAGTAGTTTTTGCTTCGCGACAAAATTTTCAATTTTCGCAGATGTTCGAACTCATCAAAGGGCGTCGCCGATTCCTGACAGTGCCGTCGGGCGGAGAATTGCGGCGCAAAATGCGGCCGCGGGAGTAAGTTTTTTCTGTAAAGAAAACACGGACCCCGCTGCCGCAATTAGCGTACGCAAATTAGGAGGGTGATTTTCGCCCAAAAATTACCGGAAAATTCGGCGTCTAAGCCTTTATTGATGCGGGTTTGCGAAGAATTTGAAAGTTTTTGGAGTGATTACATTTTGTAACAATTCTGTGACAATTGCTTGGAGGGGTCATGATAAACTGGTTTCGCACGCTCGGGAAATGGCTCCCGAAAGTGCCGGATAAAATAGGCTTCATGAATGGCTCCAACTTAACACATCAAAACACGTTTTCTAATCCGCGCGGCACGGGCTATTCGATTGGCGACGTGCGCAAGACGACGCTTAGCTACGATGCGGCGAGCGGGCGTTTGGTCGGGATGGCCGCGGAAAGCGATAACTTTACGTGGGAATACCTCGCGGGAACTAACCTGAAATCGAAGCTCACGTACCCGAACGCGGCGACCGCGGAGTGGACATACGAGGCGGAACGTGATTTGATTGCCCAAGTGAAAATAACGACATGAAAGCATTCGTTTATGTATTTGGAGTTTTTACTCTCTTATTATTATACTCCTTGCACATCGCCAACCATAATGAAGAAGAAAATGCTTGGCGAAATATGTACATTTCGCAATTGATTCCATTCGAAAAATTAGAGCAAATCTCGGTCAACGCTACGGGGTTCTTACAATCCCAAACATGTTCGATAGTCGCAAGAATATCAGAAAACGAAAATCTAGATGAAATACTGGATGTTTTGAGAAATGCCGAATTTGATGAAATTAAGGAGACTGAAGAGCATTTATTTTGTTCTACCAACCATCCGTTCAACCCACATTACCCGTTATTTGTCGTGCTTTCAAAAGAAACAAGAGTCGTTTATGTTCGTTGGTTTCATTTATGAAGAGTAAAGATAGCAGTTCCTACAACGGCGCGAATCGTCCGGTGTGTTTTCGTAATGAAGAAACGGATACAACAGTGGAATGCGGCTACGACTCGCAAGGTCGGCGCTACTTCAAAAAAGTAACGGTCGCGGGAACGGTAACGCTTCACCACCGCTACATCTATCGCGGATATTTGCAAATTGCTTGCGTGGATTGCACGCGTTCCGGTCATCCGGCGCTTTGGCTCGTTACCTGGGATCCGTCGCAGGCGACGGCGACGCGTCCGCTCGCGATTCAAAAAGACGGCACGTGGTTCACCTACGGCTACGACATCACCAAAAATGTCTGCGAAGTCTTCGGTCCCGCCGGCTACATCCGCACGTCTTACAGCTACGCTCCGTTCGGGAACGTAACGGAATCCGGCGACGTCACCCAACCCTTCCAATGGTCTTCCGAAGTTTACGACTCCGAGCTCGATCTCGTTTACTACAACTACCGGCACTATTCCCCCTCGCTCGGCCGCTTCCTCTCCCGCGACCCCATCGAAGAACAAGGCGGACTCAATCTGTATGCGTTCGTGGAGAATCGAGGGCTTTCTTGTATAGACTTTCATGGAACGTATACTCTCTCCTTACATGAGGAAAGAAGGCGTCCTCCCGTAGGCGGATCATCATCGTTACGAGGAAAAACGTCTTTTGGAATTGCCAATTATCGCTATAAATATAGACGCTTGAAAAACTGTTGTTTTGTTGCATGGTTTTTCTCAAACTAGGATTAATGCGATAAGATCCGAAATCAAAAAATTAGACACAGAGCTCTCTCGTATCAGAGTAAAATGCACAAAAGAGTGAAACATGAATCCCAAATACATCCTTATTTTTTTGTATAGCCTCTCCGCTCCTTTACTTGCGAGCCAAGTTGAGCTAACAACTCGAGCCCAAAGTATGACGACAAACGAAGTTTTCTCATTTAGACCTGATGCGTCATGGGGCTACGCAAATAATTCTTTTTCTCTTTGGATTTATTCTATGAACTCACAATCCGTATTGGCAGACGTTGATTATTTGTTGGATTTTGAAAAGCGGCGTTTTGTTTTGCAAAAAACTACGGATGCTGACCATTTTGAGTCATATAATTTTTCTCTACCGTCGCTCAAATTTACCCAATACGTCAAAAAAGGAGATTGGGGTTGGGGATATCCTATCGGGGAAGCCGGATTGATAAAATCGAAAAAGAAAACAACGCTTGTCCATGAAGAATACTATTTTATTTCTAAAGATCTGTTGTTGCTTTACGAGAAATCCCTTATTGAAAAAACCTCTGTTGTCCGGCTTGTATTTTACCCGGATACGGAAGAAGAGCTCTCTCTTTCTCGTACGGCGAATTCGGAGTGGAAAAAATGGCTTCACCGAATCATTTCCCAAGGGAAGATACAATCGGATAAAGACTCAAGCAATGCTGTCCTTGTTGAACTCCAATTGGAAATTTCAAAGAGTAAAAGACTAATAATTTGTTTTTGGATTTCTCCGGAAAAACTTCCCCAAGAGATTCACTTCATCCCCCTCCTCTCCAATGAAGTGTAAATACTTTAGGCGACCTCTAGAAATTCGTTTTGGGGATTGGCTAACGAAAAAAGTGTCGTCCGTTCCTTCGCGCCTCTGCTTTTGGGCTTCACTTCTCTTTTGCGTATCCTGCACACGACAGGTCTCTCCGGAAAACTTGATTCTCTCAGTCTTTATTCTCATGGCAGTCTTATACACGAGCCCGCGTTAACCGATAAATTCATACAAGAGTATCTGAAAGATCGTAGCGGGGTATGGGACATTGGTACCTATGCTCCCCCCTGCATTCGTATTTAGGAATGAGCATGTTGCCATTTATTTTTTTCTGAATACAATAGCTACAATTGGTTATTCCGGACCCTCTCAATTTCGTCGTCCCACGACAGAAGTAGAGCGATGCATATACGATAAACTTGCGCATAGATGGTTGCCGCAGAGAAATGTTCTTTGAGAAAATACGTCTTTAAACTTTGACGGGAACGTGGACTGTCGAATACAACGCCAAAAACTTTGTGAGGCTGATTCTAAAATTGCCCGAAAAATTATTTTAAGCGCCGCAAAACGTTTGCGAAGACGGGCAAGTAGCGAAAATTGAAGCCGAGGCCGTTGGTTTGTTCCGGGTGGCGGTCTTTTCGAACGGAGACAAAGGCGCAAAATGCGGCGTAATCTTTTTCCGTCCTTGAAAACTCGGAGTTCTCCCGCGAAAATACTTCACTTTATGCCCTGGTCTATTTATTTAGCGCTCAAACAATTATTTCCGCCCGGGAAACGTTTTCCCGCATTTGCTTTAGTTTCCGTCATCGGCGTGGCGATCGGTGTCTGCTCGTTGCTCGTCGTCCAAACCGTCATGAACGGCTATGCGCGCGAGCACCGCGAAAACATCCAGCGCATGTACGGTCACGTGATTGTACGCAGCGGGGACTATCGTCCGGTCGGAGATTACAAAAGCGTCGTCAAACGCCTTGAGCAAGTGCCCGGAATTGTCGCACTTGCGCCCTTCGCGGAAGGCCAAGTCATGGTTAAAAACGGCAGTGTTCCCGCCCTGCCCTTCGTACGCGGCATCGATTTGCACGAAGAAGACAAGGTTGTCCCGGTCAAAAACCTGATTGTTTCCGGAAATTTGGATGATTTGGATGATGACCGCGTCATCGTCGGCAGCGGCTTGGCGCGTCAGCTCGGCATCCGCTATTCCCGCGGTTTCACCTCGCCGAGCGGCGTAAAGGTGCCTGCGCCCGTGCTTCCGGGGCAGGCGTTGGAAGTTTATTCTCCGACGATGGTCGATGAGCTCAAGCAGGACGAAGTACCGCTTCCCGTCGAACTCGAAGTCTGCGGCATTTTTGAGTCCGGTTACCATCCGGCGGACGAGAATACGATTATCGTTTCGTTGCGCCGCATGCAGGAGCTCTACGCGCTCGGCAAAAGCGTGCACGGTATCCGCATCCGGGTCGCTGATCCGGAAAGCGCGGCGGATATGCTTCCCGCAATCAACGCCGTTTTGCCGCCGGAACTGACGGCCTTTCCGTGGATGTTCGTCAATTGGAACTTCCTGCAGGCAGTCCAATTCGAAAAAACGATGCTGTTTTTCCTGATGTTTATCATCACGCTCGTGGCGTCGTTTTCCATTGCAAGCACGCTCTTCTCGGCGGTCGTCAAACGTTCCCGCGAAATCGGCATTCTCGGCGCACTCGGCGGACGCCCGCAACAGATTTTGGTCATCTTCGCCTCTCAGGGCCTCTTTGTCGGCGCCCTCGGCTTCGGCTTCGGATGCCTGTTGACCTTCGCGATTATTGCCGGACGCGACAAAATCGTTGCCTTCATCAATTCGATTTTCGGTGACGGGCAAATGATTCAGACGCAGTACATGTTCTCGCAAATCCCCGTCCACTACAACGCGAACGACTTCGTCATTGCCGCCGTCTTCACGCTCGCAACGACAACGATTGCCGGCCTTGTCCCCGCAATCTGGGCCGCCCGTAAAAAACCCGCCGAGGCAATGCGGGAGGGATAAAACCAAACACACAAAACAGGAACCACGAATGAACACGAATAAACACGAAATTGAGAATCTTTTCCTTCGGGACGAGGTGCTCAAGATTGTCGGTTGTGCCATGCGTGTTTCCGCCGGACTTGGGCCCGAGCTTCTCGCAAAACTCAAGGTCGGACTCATTTTTAACTTCAAGAAAAGCAGACTCGAATGGGAGCGGCTCGTCCTCTGACCATTCGTGCCTATTTGTGTTCATTCGTGGTTTCTATTTTTATGACCAACTCGGTTCTTAGCGCTCAAAATTTGAAAAAGTCCTTTACGACGCCGGCGGGGACGATTGAAGTCCTCAAGGACGTCAATTTAGCCGTCGCACCCGGGGAAAGCGTTTCCGTGCGCGGCGAAAGCGGCGCGGGCAAGACGACGCTTTTGCAGATTCTCGGCGGCCTGGATATGCCGGACTCCGGCGAACTTCTCTGGAACGGCGAGCGCATCACCAAGCGCGGCAACGCCTTTCTCGCCAAAGCGCGCACGCGCCTCATCGGCTATGTGTTCCAATTCTTTCACCTCGTTCCGGAGCTGACGGCCCTCGAAAACGTCCTGCTCGCCGCACGGATCGCGGGAACGCCGCTGCGCCAGGCGCGCGAAGAGGCCCGAAACCTGCTTGCGCGTGTCGGGCTTGCCGAACGCATGCACCATTTGCCGACAAAACTTTCCGGCGGGGAGTGTCAGCGCGTCGCCATTGCCCGCGCTCTCATCAACCGTCCGCCGCTGATTCTTGCCGACGAGCCGACGGGCAATCTCGACGAACGCACGGGCGAAGCGATCATGCAGCTTATCATCGACATTTGCCGCGAGCAAAACACCGCGCTTCTGCTCGTCACGCACAATCTCGAATTTGCCGAGCGCACGGATCGCCGCCTCGTGTTGCGTCACGGCGTCCTCGAGGAACTCTCTTAAAAAAGAAAAGATGCCATGGAAGCCGCCGAAAATGCCGTGAAGCAACCCGCTACGCAGCGCCTTGTATCGCTCGATGCTCTACGCGGCCTCGACATGCTTTGCATTCTCGGCTTGGATGCGCTGATTTACGCGATTTACTCCGTTGCGCCCGGCAACACGACGCGAATGCTCGCCGAGCAATTCGGGCACAAGGACTGGAGCGGACTGGCGCTCTACGATTTGATCTTCCCGCTTTTCGTCTTTATTTCCGGCGCGGCGATGGCATTTTCGCTCGAAGCCAAGCGCGCCCGCGGCATGAGCGATTTCCGGCAAATCCTCTCGCTTCTCCGCCGGGCGGCGATTCTTGCCTTTATCGGTTTTGTTCTGCAAGGCGGCCTCTCGCTCAATTATGCGGAAACGCGTTTCGCCTCCGTGCTCGCGCTCATCGGGATTTCCAATGCCATCGGCGGTACACTGGCCGTACTTCTGAAATCGCCAAAAAAAAATCTCGCAGTGCTTGTCCTCATTGCGGGTGGCGTTACGCTCGCCCAATGCCTCGGCGGCGATTTTTCGCCCGAGAACGCCCTGAATGCCAAAATCGACCGCGCCCTGCTTCCGGGCAAGCTCTACGGCGGGATTTTCGATCCGGAAGGTCTGCTTTGTCTCGTAAGCGCAAGCGTTTCCGTACTTTTCGGCTACCTCGCGGGCTGCTTGGTCCGCAGCGGAGAAAAGCCCTTTCTGAAACCGCTTCTGCTCGTCTGCGCGGGTGCCGCCCTTCTCGGCGTCGCCTTTCTCGCCGATTATGCCGGCTATCCGATAATCAAAAAGCTTTGGACGCAGAGCTTCGTCTTTGCCGCCGCCGGTTGGAGCTTTATCGCCTTTGCGCTGTTTTACACGCTCTTCGACCTGTTGCCGTTCAGGGCCCTCGCCTTTCCTCTGCGCGTCATCGGCGTAAATGCTCTCGCCATCTACGTACTTCAGTGGATCTTTCCTTTCGGCAGTCTCTCGGCTCTGCTTTTCGGCCTCGGCGCAACGCTTTGCGGGGAAGCGGCTCCGATTATTCTGGCTACAGGCGTCCTTCTCCTGAAGTGGTGCCTGCTCTATTGGCTAAATCGCCGTGCCATCTATTTTAAAATCTGAGCCTGCGATGCCGTCTTCCCCAGTCCGGATTCGACATTCTCAGAGAACTCCGATAATTTTTGAACTCCATTTTTATGCTTAAATCGAAATTCGCTTTACCTTTTTTTTGTGCCGCCGGAGCCCTGCTTGCGCCCTTGACAAATGCGGAGGAAATTATCGCCGTCAATACTACAATCTCGGACGTTAACGAATTTTCTTTAAATTATTCGAAGGACTTTAAAATCGACGGTGCTTCGACCGTTTTCACCATTGAACAGAACATCGACGGTGAGTACGCAGGAACGATTTCCGGCAACGGCGAATTGAAGAAAAGTGGGGACGGCAATCTCGTTTTCGGCGGAAAATTTTCTGCGTTTGAAGGTTTTGTATCCGTTAAATCCGGGACGCTTACCTTCAGCGACACCGCGGAACTCCTCGAAAAAGGCATAGAAATTTCGAATGCGGCCACCATCGTTTTCAATTGCAACGGCACCTTTGGTATTCCGACCGGAGGGCAGAATGCTGCGATTGAAATTTACGGCCACGGCGAAGATAACGCCAAGCGGGGCATCGTCGAAAAGCTCGGAGCGGGAAGCCTCTATCTCTCCGGCGCGGAAGGAGACGAATTGCGCGTTTATGCGGGGAGAGCGATTTTTGACGGGAACGCTCAGTTTAACAAAATCCTTGTCGCGAGCGGTGCCGAACTTTGCATCGGCGACGGTAGAGCCCACGGCGGCCTGAGTGCCGCCACGACGCTGGAAGACGGGGCCGTGCTTCGTTTCAACCGCAAATCCGCAGGCGATAATCCGCTCCACGCAACGGGCGGCATCAGCGGCTCCGGCACTCTCGTTTTCGACGGCGACGCGAGCGTCTATCTCGGCGGAACAATGGATAAATTTACCGGCAACATGCTCGTCAATGCAGGCACCGCCCTGCTCTTGGACAGCTCCGGTGAAGGCAAATTTGTCGAAACGCAAGCCCGGCACGTCCGCATCAGCGGCGGCTCGTTCGGCGGCAACGGAAGCGTTGCGGGCGACATCGAAGTCAAAGGCAAATATTTTGCCCAAGGAGCGACGGAGAATGTCAACGGCGGCTCGCTGAATCTTTCGGTTGCGGGCGGCGTACTCAAAATCGGCGGTAATCTCAGCTTTGAAACCGCGCGCCAGGAAATCGTCACCGACAAAGACGGGAAAGAAGCGTTGCGCCTCTGCGATTACGGCGGACAGACCACGGTCTATCTCGGCGAAAACGGCTGCGGCCGCACCGATGTGGCGGGCACGGTCTCGCTCGCGGGAACGCTCGTCATCTCCGGCAGTGAAAAAATGAAGCCGGGGCAAGTCGCCGTTTTCCTCCACGCCGACAAGCCGATCCAAGGCGATTTCCAACTCGTTTACACGAGCGCAAATACGATGCTGGTTTCTCCGGGCGTCGCGGGAATCGGCTTCAACGAATACGGCGTTGCGTCCATCGAGAACCGGAAATTGCGTGAGCGTGCCGCTTTCAAGGAACACGACGGTATTTCGGAATTCGTCAATTACATCGCCTCCGAAACCGAGTTAAACCGGCCGAATGAAGTGGCCCAAACCGTCAACTTGGCTATGGGTGACCGGATTGCGGACACCGTCAATAACTACTCGCCGCTTGCCCACTGCTCGCTCGCGGGCATGCCCGTCCGCCAGTCCAATCTCGAAGTCGATTACCTCCACCGCATGCTGGCCCCGGGACTGTCGTATCCGCCCTCGCCGGACGGGCTCACGATTCCCGCCAATATGCAGTACTTTACGACGGTGCTGACCGAATTTACGGATAACGACGATGATGTTTCTTCGCCGGTTTACAATGCGGATGCCATCGGGATTATGAGCGGATTTTACCGCTGGGTGGACAGTGAACGCCTCGTCGGCGGAAGCTTGGCCGTCCACCACGCCTCGGCATCCGTCCACGGATTTTCCGGAAGCTCTTTCGACGATACGGCGTTGCGCGCCCGTGTCTTTGCGGGAATGATGCCCGCGAATGCGAATTGGAACCTGATTTTCGGAGCCTCCGCCGCCGTACACTACTACGACATCAACCACGAAACCGACACGGGAATGAATCGTGCGGACGAAGGCGGTCTCGAAGCCGGTGCTTTCTTCGCGTGGACGATGCGCGACGATCTCGGAGACAATTGGACTTTTTCGCCGTACGCACGCTTGGACCTGAACTACATCCGCGTCGATACGATTCGCGAAAAAGGCTCCTATTCGGCGCTTGAAGTCGATGCGTTCGGCTACACGAGCGTACGCACGCGTCTCGGCTTTGATATTGGGCGTAAACTTCAAAAGCTCAAGTCAGACCAGGTGTTGACCGTCGGCGTCAATGTCGCGCTCGTTGCCGAGCTCGGCAAAGATCCGCGCATCACTTCCGAATTCAAGGCCTATGAAAACTCCCGCACGACGATTCGCGGCGCCGTCGAAGAACGCGGCTCGCTGGAAGTGACGCCGCACCTGAACTTTGAAATCGCGCCGAAGTGGATTCTCGATACCGCCGTGCGCTTTCAAGTGGCTCCGGACGGCGGCTCTTCCGCCGCCTTCTCAATCGGTTTGAACTCCCGATTCTAAACGATGTCCGCCGAAACAAATTACGCCGATCGCCTGCGGGAGCTGGAAATGAAAATCACGTTCCTCGAAGATTACGTCGCCAAACAAAACGAAGTCATCGTGGACCAGGGCCGTCAGCTTGATCGCCTGCTGAAGGCCCTGCGGCAGCTTGCCGAAAAAGCGGAAAGCTTCGGCGGCGGCGACTCGATGCCGGCCAACGAAAAGCCCCCGCACTGGTAATTCCTGCGAGGGCTTATCGGCACTTGGTTTATCCGCTGCCGAAGCTCAGTAGATATTCGTAAATCCGTATTCGGCGAAGATAGACTTGGCGTGTTTGACCAACTCCCTGCCGGGTTCTGAGGTCGCCTCAAGCGGATCTCTGAGACCGAGTTCCTGCCATTTAAAGGCGCCCAGCTTATGGAACGGGAGTACGTCCACGCGCTCGAAAATCGGCACATCGCGCGCAAATTCAGCGACGCCGCGGATGCAGGCGTCTTTATCCGTCAATCCCGGAACGAGGACGTAGCGCAACCAGGCTTTTTTGCCGAGGCGATGCAGGCGACGCGCAAATTCTAAAGTCGGCTCCAAATTGCCGCCGGTCGTTTGGCGGTAGATTTCCGGCGTGCCCGCCTTGATATCGAGCAGCACCAAATCCGTATCCTCGAGCATCGCATCGCTCGCACGCATGCCGAGCGTCCCCGCGGTGTCTAAAACCGTATGTAGCCCGAGCTCCTTACAGCCGCGCAAGACCGCCGCCGAAAATTCGGGCTGGAAGAGAGGATCTCCGCCGGAAAGCGTGACCCCTCCGCCGGCATTTTTAAAAAACGGCGCATAAAGCGCGATTTCATCGACCAACTCACCGGCCGTCCTTTCTTTTCCGCGACGCACGAACGACGTGTCCGGATTGTGACAATAGACACAACGCAACGCGCAACCGGAAAGAAACGCGATAAAGCGAATGCCCGGACCGTCCACCGTCCCGCAGGTTTCTACGGAGTGAACAAGCCCTGTTACCTCACGCCAATTTTTTTCGCTTCCGCTCATTTCGTTATTTGTCGCAATCACTTTTTAATTCGTTTTATTCAGAGTGAATAATTGACCGAGCCTTGTAAAGATGCAAGCGCAACGTCCGATTCGAGATCGCTTAGCGATGATTGCGACGGCGGCGAGAAGCGACGAGAGCAAACATACCCAAGCCGGACAACAAGCCGAATATCGACGGTTCCGGAATAACCGTAATTCCCCAGCCGCCGGCAACTGCTCCAACCTCGTAAAAAGCCGAATCCCACTCAACGCCGTTCTGAGAAACAACCACATTAGGCGTTGCCGTCCAGTCGGAAGTTCCGCCGATGAGCGTAATCACGTCGCCGACTTCATACGTGTTACTGTGGTCAAGCACTACGTAAACCGAGGCTGCCAACGCCGTAAGCGTCGCATTATCTGCCACGATAATCACGGCGCCTTGCGTTGCATGCTTAACGTGGAAAGTCAGTTTTTCGCCGCTAAAATTTGTATCTTTCTTGAGTTCAAGCTTCGCCGTTGCAACGTTCCCGTCTGCGTCCGCACTCCCGATTTCAAAAGAGCCCGCCTTAATTGTCTCCGAGCTGAGCGAAAACGTACCTTGCGTGAAGCAAAGCGCCCCCGCAACGTCAATATTCCCCTCGATTTGTGCGGTAGCCGCTCCGACAGAGGCAAGCGACATATTTCCGCCGGCAAGTGCTACCGACCCCGTCGTCCCCGTAATCTTCGTTCCGCTGAGAGAAACATTTGCCAATTCTTCCGCATACAAGCCGTAAGCCTTTTCTCCCGTGACGGAAATTGTCGTCGAACCTAAATTAACATCAGCCTTATTTTCGAGATAAACGCCGTAGGCATTTTTACCCGAGACGCGAATCCCTTTGGGGGCGCCCAAATCAATCGTTGTATCTTCTTCAAGATAAACGCCGTAAGCCGTCCCGGTAAAAACAGCATTGGTAGAGGCCTGTACCTCAATCTCTCCTTGGAAATGATTAAGCCCGCCGCTTGCACCTTTCGCGATTAGAATTCCGTAGGCTTTTCCGCCTTCGTGATCGGTAAAAGAGTCGATCTTTGTCAGGGTTGAAGCATTTACCGTTGCCGCGCCTGCCAAGTAAACGCCGTAAGTTTCCCCTGAATTATCAGCGCGAAGGGTCTTAAGATTACTTACCGTAGAATTTCCCGTCACATACAATGCGTAAGCCGCTGCGCCCGAGCTCTTTGCGACAAAATCGTTTCCTTCGTAATCATAGTTAGCATCTTCAAGGTAGAGACCGTAGGCATTTGCGCCATACGCGCATGCGGTAATTTTTGAATTTACAATTTCTACGCCCGATGAATCTTCCTGGGTGTGGTTGAAAATCCCGACTCCGCCGTCGTTCTCATCCGTTCTCCCGGAAACATCTTTCCCGTAAGCTAACCCGTAGGCCTTTCTTCCGTTTCCGGCATTAATCGTAATCGCTGAGGAATCGACCGTGAAATCGACATCATCTCCGACAACAATCCCGGCGATACGGACATAGTCTTCGTTCGGAGCTGCCGAGTTCGCCGGAAGACTGATGGCGCCCACCGTGATATCCAAGCCGCTCACGGTTTTACTTTCGCCGACAGACATTGCGCCCGCCCCCGTATTATTGTAAACAAAACCGGAAGCCGGACCGACCCAAGTTTTAACATCAATCGTCAAATTGCTCATTGAACCGACAGATGCATCCCCGGTCATATAAACTCCGAGCGCGATATTTTCGCTGTCCGAGGACATGCTTGCCACGGTAATGTTGTAATTAGAAAATTCGTTGGTGACTTTCCCGCTCAGCAAAACCCCGACTGCATCGCCCTTAGATTTTACCGTAAGCGATGCTCTCTGAGCATTATCCGTTACAGCTCCTGCCGCATCGGTTGACCCGTTGATGCTTTTCGCCATTCGATCCAAATAAATCCCGACCGCATATCCGGAATAAGCCTGGACGGTCACCCCTGCCGAGAGATTTGCGTTGTACGTCCCCCCTTTAACCCCAAATGCATTTGCGCCGTCAACGGAGCCGCTAATCCTGACATTTCCGTCAATATGAGCGGTTCCATCCTGATAGATTCCGTAAGCCGTCCCGGTATTAATACTCGACTCAATCTGAATATTGTTAAGGATCACCTGTCCGCTGATGTAGGGAGGTTCGCCCTTATCCTTTCCGTCGCCATCTACCCCGCGTTGCCAAAATCCGGCAACACTTGCATTTTCCCCGAAATACGAGACATTGAGGCCCTCGCTGATTTTTACATAGTTGAATTCCTGCTGAGCTCCGTTCCCGCCTTGTTCGTGATAAATCCCGCAAACCGTATTGAGGTTGTAATCCGAACTGACCGTGACATTTTTTACGTCAATTCCGCTCGTCTTTGAGGCTTCCGGGTAGAGGTCCTTGATATGGTACCCGGCAACGATAGTGTCGTATTTGTAATAACCGGCATCGGTACTATTGTGCGTCCCGTTCGACACAAAGGTAATTCCGTCTCCCGTTTGCAATTCATCCTTAGACCCGCTAATTGTAACGCCCCCGTGAACTCCGTCTGTTGCATTGATAAGAATATTCACCAACTTGGTCTCAACCTCTATGGCGCGCGTGATGACATGCTTCAGGAGTTTAACCGTCATTGTCGTCGTCCCGCCCAGATTCGGAGAAAATTCCCCCGGCTTGTTAGCCTCAATATACTCCTGAGAAAATCTGTCTGTTTTCCGGTCTGATTCGGAAACACTGTCATAGAATCCGTCCTGTTTAACTTCAGGCGTAAACGGAGAGCTTACGGCGGAATCCTCCGCACAGAGTACGGAGGCTGCAAAAAGCAGGGTTAACGAAGAAAGCAGGAACTTCTTTTTCATTAGGCCGGAGAGAGTTGGTGAATTACGAGTTTTTAGATAGGATGTAGAGAAATAACTATACGTCAAGTAGGAATTTTAATTTCTGTCTTATATAGAGACGCTCCCTCGGAAATAAAAAAAGAGCGCTCCCGCAAAGGAGCGCCCTCGTTTACCGTTAACGGTTTAGTTGCTCTTGTGGAACGTACGCGAAATAACGTCGAGCTGCTGCTCGCGCGTGAGCTTGATGAAGTTCACGGCGTAGCCGGAAACGCGCACCGTCAGCTGCGGGTATTTTTCCGGATGATCCATAGCGTCGATCAGCGTTTCGCGGTCGAAGATATTGACGTTGATGTGGTGTGCGCCCTTGTTCGGGTTCGCACCGAAATATCCGTCGAGAAGGCTGGCGAGCTTGGTTTCGCGTTCGGCGAGATCCTTGCCGAGTGCGCCCGGCACCATCGAGAAGGTGTAGGAAATCCCGTCGAGGGAATCGTCGTACGGAAGTTTGGCGACGGACATCATCGAGGCAACGGCGCCCTTCGTGTCTCGGCCGTGCATCGGGTTGGCGCCCGGAGCGAACGGAGCACCGGCGCGGCGACCGTCCGGCGTATTCCCGGTCTTCTTACCGTAGACGACGTTCGACGTAATCGTGAGCACGGACTGCGTCGGGAGCGAGTTGCGATAGGTCGGGCACTTGCGGATTTTTTCCATGAAGTTGGAAACGAGCGAAACGGCGATGTCGTCCACGCGAGCATCGTTGTTGCCGTAGCAGGGGAATTCGCCTTCCGTCACGAAGTCAACGATGAGGCCGTCTTCGTTGCGGACCGGCTTTACCTTCGCGTACTTGATTGCGGAGAGGGAGTCGGCGGCGACGGAAAGGCCGGCGATACCGCAGGCCATCGTGCGGAGAATTTCCACGTCGTGCAACGCCATTTCGATGCGTTCGTAGGAGTACTTGTCGTGCATGTAGTGGATGCAGTTGAGGGCGTTGACATAGGTCTTCGCGAGCCAGTCCTGCATCTTGTCGAAGCGTTCCATGACTTCGTCGTACTCGAGGACATCCTTTTCGTAAATCGGCGTGGCCGGAGCAACCTGCTTGCCGGAGACTTCGTCACGACCGCCGTTCAGCGCGTAGAGAAGCGCCTTTGCGAGGTTGGCACGTGCGCCGAAGAACTGCATCTGCTTGCCGATACGCATTGCGGAGACGCAGCAGGCGATGCCGTAGTCGTCGCCCCAGTGCGGACGCATCAGATCGTCGTTTTCGTACTGAATCGAAGAGGTTTCGACGGAAACGCGGGAGCAGAACTTTTTGAAGTTTTCCGGAAGAGAGGTGGACCAGAGAACCGTGAGATTCGGTTCCGGTGCCGGCCCGAGATTGTAGAGCGTGTGGAGCATACGGAACGAGCTCTTGGTCACGAGCGTGCGACCGTCTTCGCCCATACCGCCAATGGATTCCGTCACCCAGGTCGGGTCGCCGGAGAAGAGTGAGTTGTATTCCGGCGTACGGATGAAGCGGACAATACGGAGCTTCATGACGAACTGGTCCATCATTTCCTGCAATTCTTCTTCCGTCACCGTACCGGCTTTCAGATCGCGTTCGAAATAGATGTCGAGGAAGGTCGAAACACGGCCGAGCGACATAGCGGCGCCGTTCTGTTCCTTGACTGCCGCGAGGTATGCGAGGTAGGTCCACTGGACGGCTTCGCGGGAATTGCGTGCCGGGCGGCCGAGATCGCAACCGTAGCTTTCGCCCATGGCTTTGAGCTCATTAAGCGCGCGCACCTGCTCCGCCATTTCTTCGCGGAGGCGGATCACGTCTTCGACAAGCGTATCGGCGTGGTAGGCATCGTGTTCGCGCTGGCGCTGGGCAACGAGGAAGTCCACCCCGTAGAGCGCAACACGGCGGTAGTCACCGATGATGCGGCCGCGACCGTAAGCGTCCGGAAGGCCCGTGATGATGTGCGCCGAGCGTGCCTTGCGGATGTCGGAGGAATAAGCATCAAACACGCCTTCATTGTGCGTTTTGCGGTGTTTTTTGAAAATTTCTTCCGTCTTCGAGCTGAGCGAGAAGCCGTAGCTCTCGAGGGCCTGCTTCGCCATGCGGAGACCGCCGTACGGCATCAGCGCGCGTTTGAGCGGCGCATCCGTCTGGAGACCGACGATGACTTCGAGCTCCTTATTGATATAGCCCGGACCATGCGAGACGATGGACGAAACAACTTCCTCGTCGGCATCGAGAACCCCCTTGGCGGTTTCCTGTTTAATTAACTCGGAAAGTTCTTCCCAGAGTTGCTTGGTCTTTGCGGAAACCCCGCTCAAGAATTTATCATCGCCTTCATAGGGCGTGTAGTTCTTCTGAATGAAGTCGCGCGTGTTGACGCTCTTCATCCAATCGCCGGGAACAAAGCCGTTCCAAGCAGCGTTCAGGTTTTCCTGCATCTGATCTTGTTCGATTGCCATAGCTGTGTGATTTTCTGAATTAAACTCGGGAAAATGTAATGATTCCAAACTATAGATTCTTTTTGTCTCCGGGGAAAGCCCAAAAGCATCTTTTCGTATAAAACGCTTCCGGTCCGCTTTCTTGCAAGGAACTATTTTTCAACGAGCGCCCTGCCCTCCGTTGCGTCACTCCCGAAAATGACGTCCCCGCGTTGTTTACACTACGAAACAAAACACTCTCCGCCGCAATGTTCCTTGCAGATTTCACTTGCTCAAATAGGCTCAACATGCAAAACTGAGCGTGTTGATGGGCGAAGACCCGGATAACTGATTCCGTCGCACATCTTTTCCTGCTTTGTTCGGGAAGCTTTAACCGCAACCGCTTCATGGGTGCACTGTATTCCCGCAAATGCATCTTAATATCGTACAACTATAGGCAAAAATAATGAGCGAAAAGAAATCGCAAAAACAAACGGATGCTCCCGCCGCAGAATCAACCCCGATTACCGCGCCGGAGGAATTCGTCGTCGAAGGCATTCTCGTACTCGATGCCAAGGGGAACGGCTCCTTGCGCTCGCCGCGCCGCCGCGGAAAGGCGTTTCCGACCGATCCGTTTATCCCGAAGGAAATCGTCAAACGCTTTAAGATGAAAACCGGTAGCTGGGTCGTCGCCAAGGCTCAGCAGAAAAAAGGCCACGCCAACGCGAAGGTCTCGTATGTTGAATCCATTGACGGAGTCAATCCGAACGAGCGCCACCGCCGTCCGCAATTCCAAAATCTCACGGCTCACAGCTCGGACACGCAGCTCGTCATGGAAACCAAGGACGGTCGCCTGACCAATCGTGTAATCGACCTCTTCTGCCCCATCGGCAAAGGCCAACGCGGCCTTATCGCCGCACCGCCGCGCACCGGCAAAACGACCCTGCTGAAAGATATCGCCATCGGCGTCCGGGAAAATTACCCGGACGTCAAGGTCATGGTACTGCTCGTCGATGAACGCCCGGAAGAAGTCACGGACTTTGCCCGC
>JAZRTJ010000047.1:0-42824 GCA_045651925.1 Candidatus Spyradenecus sp.
CGGAAGACCGCACGCCTAACCGCCGCGGCGCGCTCGTTTCCGGCCTCGTTAAAGACTTTGAATCCGCCTCCGTGGCAAAACTCGGTGCCGCCATCGACGCCGGAGAAGTCAAAACCGTATTTGTCTGCGGCGAAGACCTCCTCGAACAGGGGCTGGACGCCAAGCAGCTCAAGAAAGTCGATATCATCTACCTCGGCACGCACAAAAACGCCACCTCGGAAGAAGCAACGGTCGTCCTTTCCGGACGCACGGTCTTCGAAAAGTCCGGTTCCTTCGTCAACCAGCAATTCCGCCTGCAGCGCTTCGACGCCGCGATTCCGGGACTTGCGGGCACGCACAACGAACTCGACGTCATCGCCGCCCTCGCCGCGCGTACAATTACGGATGCCTCCGTGGAAACGATTTGGCTGAGCATGAACAAGGATTGCGCAGCGCTTGCAAACTTGGAATTCGCATCGATTCCCGCAGACGGCATTCTCTTGGATGCCTCCCCGTGGGCCAAGATCGCTTTCCCCGAAACCGGCTCGCTTCTCTACAAGCCGGCAGGAAAATAACCTCTGAAAAAGCTCTATCATGAACGAATTCGCAAAAGGTTTTATTGAGTGGTTTAACGGCTCGGACACGTCTCTGCAGGCTTGGCTCGGCATCCCGGACATCCCCGTAAGCGACGACGCCGTTTCCGTCACCGGCTCAATCTTCAAGGCCATTTTCGCCGTCGCACTCGTCCTCGGCATTATGGGCGGTTGCCTTTACACGGTTTTGCTCGAACGCAAGACCGCCGCTTGGGCTCAGGGCCGCGTCGGTCCCTGCCGCACGACGATGCCGCTCATCGCCGCCATTCCGCTCGTCGGCAAAGTGCTTACTTACTGCGGCTTCATCCAACCGCTCGCAGACGGCGGCAAGCTCTTCCTTCGTCAGGAACCGCTTCCGGAGCACGTCAACAAGTTCTACTACTGCCTGGCTCCGTGCTTGGCCCTCGCGCCGGCAATCATCACGCTCGTCATGATGCCGTTTACGTCGTACATCAGCCCGGAAACGGGAAAAGAAACGGCGCTCATGCTCTGCAACATGAACCCGGGTTTTGTGTTTATTATGGCGGTCAGCTCGCTCGGCGTTTACGGCGTCGTGCTCGGCGGTTGGGCATCCAACTCCAAGTATCCTTTCCTCGGCTCCATCCGCGGAAGCGCCCAGCTCATTTCCTACGAACTGTCGATGGTGCTCTCGCTGCTTCCGGTCGTTCTGCTCACCAGCGGCAACCCGGATGCCAACCCGCTTTCGCTCTTCTCGATCGTTCAGGAGCAAAACGGTTTCTGGAACCTCTTCCTCGCGCCGCTTTCGGCGATTATCTTCTTCGTCGCACTGATGGCGGAAATGAACCGCCAGCCTTTCGATATGCCGGAATCCGAAACGGATACGGTCGGCGGCTTCCACACGGAATACGGAACGTTTAAATTCGGTCTGTTCTTCACCGGCGAATACCTCCACATGATTCTCGGCTCGACGCTCTTCACGCTCTTCTTCCTCGGCGGCTGGCACGCATTCCCCTTCCTTCCGACCTTCGGACTCGACGGTGTTTGGGCCACGCTCCTCGGCATCGTCTGCATGCTCGTGAAGATTATCTTCCTGCTCTTCGTCATCATTTGGATCCGCTGGACCGTTCCGCGTTTCCGCTTCGACCAAGTCATGCGCGTCGGCTGGAAGCTCCTGCTTCCGTTTGCCATCGCAAACTTTATCGCCTACCTCATCGGTATCGGCGTTTACGACTCCCTGCTGAAATAAGCAACGGGAACACGATTTGAAACCCTAAATTTCAAGACAATGGCTACTCAAAACTATAAAGTCATCCCGCGCAAACCGCTCCGCTGGTGGGAAAAGCTTTACATCCCGCAAGTCATCGCAGGGATGAAAATTACGCTCGGAATCATGCTGCGCAAGCCGGTTACCCTCAAGTACCCGGAAGAACGCCCGACCATCCCGAAGGGCTATCGCGGCGTACCGACCCTCGTCAAAGACCAAAACGGCCGCGAAAAATGCGTTTCCTGCCAGCTTTGCGAATTCGTTTGTCCGCCGAAAGCCATCCGCGTAACGCCCGGCGAAATCGATCCCAATGCCCCGGATGCCGATGTCATCGAAAAGGCTCCGAAGGCCTTCGAAATCAACATGCTTCGTTGCATCTACTGCGGCATGTGTCAGGAAGTCTGCCCGGAAGAAGCCATCTGGCTTCAGAACGAGTATTCGCTCAACGGCTATTCCCGCGACTCTTTGGTTCACAACAAGGAAAAGCTTTACGAATTGGGCGGCACGCTTCCGGACAAACACCTGAAGTGGAAGAAAAAAGCCGAAGCACAGGCCCACGGCCCCACGCACTAACCCTGCGTCAAAAACAAATCCCGCGACTCCAATCGCGGGATTTTTATTAAACGCTTTCCGGGGATTCGCACCCGGAAATGCATCGCTATCACAAACCGTTACAACTTGCGAATTGTGCCCGCCTCCCGGGAGGAAATCCGCCCGTCAACATAGACCGTGCTACTGATATTCGCTCGCCCGTAGTCGATAAACGTCAAATTAATGATCGCCTTTACCTGAGGGTTCGATCGCATATAGACGAAGGTCAAAACGCCGCTTTTCCCGTCCGTACCGGGAACATATTCCCAATTTGCGGGAACCCCGTCGTCGTCAACGGTCGTCGGGCTGTTAAACCTCACCGTCGTCGTTTCTCCGTTTTCCCAAAGACAAGTCCAAGCGGAAGGTGCTTGGATTACGTTCATCGGAGCGTCCGAGGAATCATCGCTTCCCCCACCGCCTCCGCCGCATGCAGATAGCGCAAGAGAAATCGCCAATACAATCGAATTAATTATTTTTTTCATGAATACACTATGCGCTTAGAAAAACCGCAGGCGTGTACGATCCATCCCCTTATTTATGCCGTTTAAATCCCGAAAACAAATTTCCCCGAAATCTAAATCCCCGTTTGTACATTGTTTTAACGAAGGAAACTTTTGTCTTGTATTACGGTTTTTCTAAGCGTCGGATTCCGGCCCGCCGGATAGCCGCTATCGCCCGGAATTTTCGTATTTACGGCGGAAACAATCGGCAACGACAAAGGCGATTTCAGTCGCCAGCCAATAAACAACGCTACGGGATTCCCGGCGGGAAAGGACAAGATTCGTCGCACGCATCTTGGACAAATGCTGGGAAACCACGGACTGCGGGAGCTTCGTGCGCCGCACGAGCTCCGTCACGCTCAATTCTCCCTGTTGTTTGAGCGCATCGAGAATACGCAAGCGCTGCGGATGCCCTAAAATCCTGAGATCTTCGGCAATTTCCTCACACAAATCCAAGTAGCGCAACTCGTCTTTCGTAATCATATATTTAATTATTTATATATATAAATAAATATAGAATAGGATTTTTTATTCGCAAAAATCGTCAAGCGCAAAAAAAAGTTTTCCCGTTTACACGCCATTTTATCGGGAAGAAAAATTAAGCGGAAATTCCGGCTTGCGGAGACAGATTTTCGCGACAGGCTATTGACTTACTTCGTGCTTTTTTCACTGAAGTACCTGCAAATTCTTTCCCTAAAAACAGTTTCAACCCATACTACAATCCACAGACAATGATCCTCACAGTCATCAAGCGTGACGGCCGCAAGGTCGGTTTCCACACCGATAAAATCATCGGCGCTATTCAGAAGGCGATGCTCGCCACGGAACTCGGCGAAGACATCTCGCTCGCCCAGCAAATTGCCCAGCGCATTGCTTTCCTCGGCGACGAAGCCATGTCCGTCGAAGCCATTCAGGACTTGGTGGAAAACGAATTGATGAAGTCCGAGCGCAAGGACGTTGCCCGTAAATACATCGCCTACCGCGACATGCGCAATGTCGCCCGCAAGGCCAAGACCCGCGATATTTTCCTGGAAATCATCGAAGCCAAGGCCAACGACGTCACGCGTGAAAACGCCAACATGAACGCGGATACCCCGGCGGGCATGATGATGAAATTCGCCAGCGAAACGACGAAGCCTTTCGTCGATGACTACCTGCTCTCCCCGGAAGTGAAGGAAGCCGTCAAGCGCGGGTACATCCACATCCACGACAAGGATTATTATCCGACCAAATCGCTGACCTGCGTCCAGCACCCGCTCGACAAGATTCTGAACGGCGGCTTCTTTGCCGGCCACGGCGAATCCCGCCCCGCCAAGCGCATTGAAACGGCGAGCATCCTCGCCTGCATCTCCATGGAAACGGCGCAGAACGAAATGCACGGCGGTCAGGCGATTCCCGCGTTCGACTTCTATCTGGCCCCCTTCGTCCGCAAGAGCTACATCGAAGAAGTTAAAGTTTTGGAAGCCTACGAGGGCAAGGATTTCTCGCATCTCTACAACGCAGAGATTCAAGATTACCTGACGCGCCCGCTCAACGCCTTCGAAGGCGAAGCCAAGATTGTCCAGCAAGCCATCAATCGCACGGTCGAGCGCGTCCATCAGGCCATGGAAGCTTTCGTTCACAATATGAACACGATCCACTCCCGCGGCGGCAATCAGGTCGTTTTCAGCTCGATTAACTACGGAACGGACACCTCGGCGGAAGGGCGTTGCATCATCCGCGAAATTCTCCTGACAACGGACCGCGGCGTCGGCAACGGTGCAACTGCCATTTTCCCGATTCAGATTTGGAAGAAAAAACGCGGCGTCAGCTACCTCCCGACCGACCGCAACTACGATCTCTACACGCTTGCCTGCAAGGTTTCGTCGCACCGTTTCTTCCCGAACTTCGTCAATCTCGATGCCACCTTCAATCAGCACGAGAAATGGCGCGCCGACGACCCGCAGCGCTTCCAGTACGAAGTCGCCACGATGGGATGCCGCACGCGCGTTTTTGAAAACCGCTTCGGCGAAAAAACCTCCATCGGACGCGGCAATCTTTCCTTCACGACGGTCAACCTCGTACGCCTCGCACTCGAATGCCGCGAAATCGCCAACGAAAACGAACGCATCACGCGCTTCTTCGAAAAACTGTCGAGCACGCTCGACGTCGCGGCAAAACAGCTTCACGAACGTTTCGAGTTCCAAAAAACCGCACTCGCCAAGCAGTTCCCGCTGCTCATGTCCTCGCTCTGGGTCGGTTGCAATGCATTGAAGGCCGGCGACACCATCGAACCCGTCATCAATCAGGGCACGCTCGGCATCGGCTTCATCGGCTTGGCTGAATGCCTCGTCGCGCTAACGGGCAAGCACCACGGCGAAGACCCGAACGCTCAGGAACTCGGCCTCCGCATCGTTACCTGGATGCGCGACCGCGTCAACGGCTACAGCGAATTCTACAAGCACAACTTCTCCGTTTTGGCGACGCCGGCGGAAGGTCTCTCCGGCAAGTTCACCCGTGCGGACCGCAAGGCCTTCGGCTCTATCCCGGGCATCACGGATCGCGATTACTACACGAATTCGAACCACATTCCGGTTTACTACAAGTGCTCGGCCACCCATAAGGCCAAAATCGAAGCTCCGTATCACGCGCTGACCGGCGGCGGACACATCTTCTACGTCGAAATCGACGGCGATGCCACGCACAACCCGGAGGCCGTTGCCAATGTGGTTGACCTCATGGATAAGTACAATATCGGCTACGCCTCCGTGAACCACTCCCGCAACCGCTGCATGGACTGCGGAGACGAAAATGCCGAAAAGGACTACAACAAGTGCCGCGTCTGCGGAAGCACGAATATTGACCGCATCCAACGCATCACCGGCTACCTCGTCGGCACGACCTCCCGCTGGAACTCCGGCAAACTCGCCGAGCTCCACGACCGCGTCACACACGACTAAGCACGCGGCCATGGAAGCTCCCTGCTCTCAGACAATCTCGCTCATGCGCATCGTTCCCGACACGTCCGTTGACGGGCCGGGACTGCGCACCAGCGTCTATTGCGCCGGTTGCCGTCACCGTTGCCCCGGTTGCCACAATCCGTCCACTTGGAGCTTTACAGCGGGTACGGCAACCGCCCCGCGCGAAATCTGGGAAACCATCCTGCGGGAATCCCCCGATTCCAACATTACGTTTTCCGGAGGCGATCCGCTCTACCAGGCGGAAGCCTTCACGGAACTCGCACGTATCATCAAATCCGAAAGCGACAAAACGATTTGGTGCTACACGGGATTCACCTTCGAGGAAATTGCCGCCGATGCCCGTCTCTCGCAAATTCTTCCCTGGATTGACGTGCTGGTAGACGGACCTTTCGTCGCCGCAGAACGCGATGCCACACTTCTCTTCCGAGGCTCGCGCAACCAGCGCCTTATCGACGTTCCGGCAACCCTGAAAGCCGGGGCCGTCACACACTGGCGCTCCGCATTCGCCCTCGCCGCTTAAGCATTTCTTGAAAGTTGAGGTAAAAAAACGCGTTCCCGTAGCGAAAGTTGCGGGAACGCTCTTTGTATAGAAACACCAATTACACAGCATTAAATCCTCTCCAGCGAGAAAATTCAAATCGACATCTCTCCGCACAGTTAGATTCATGCTGCTTTATTTTTTGGAATTATTACAAAAATGTATTGACTTTATTTCTAATTATTATCAGATTAGTGGACATAAACGATTCGCCTACCAAACGACGGATTCAAACTTCACCAAATAACAACCAACAAAAGAAAAACAACATGTCACTGATCAACCAAGAAATCACGGACTTCACAGTCCAATCCTACCAGAACAACAACTTCGCTCCCGTCTCGAAAAAAGACGTCCTCGGCAAGTGGAGCGTCTTCTTCTTCTACCCGGCAGACTTCACCTTCGTTTGCCCGACCGAACTGGAAGACCTTGCTAACAAATACGAAGAGTTCAAGAAAATCGGTTGCGAAATTTACTCGGTTTCCTGCGACACGCACTTCGTCCACAAAGCCTGGCACGATGCCTCCAAGACGATCCAAAAAATTCAGTACCCGATGCTCGCCGACCCGTCCGCGGTGCTCGCCCGCGCATTTGACGTCCTGATCGAAGATGTCGGCCTCACGGAACGCGGCACCTTCATCGTCAACCCGGAAGGGAAAATCGTTTCTTACGAAATCGTCGCCGGCAACATCGGCCGCAATGCAGACGAGCTTTTCCGCCGTGTCCAAGCCCTCCAGTTCGTCGCAGAGCACGGGGATGAAGTCTGCCCGGCCAAATGGCAACCGGGGGCCAAGACCCTGAAGCCGAGCCTCGATCTCGTCGGCGCCTTGTAATTAACCCGAAAGAAGCGCCGGATTTCCGATGCGCTTCTTTGTAACCGCAAAGAACGCAAAGGACCTAAAAAGTTCTTTGCGTTCTTCGCGTAAAACCCAACGCACTTTCTTATCTAAGATGAGCCACCAAAACAACGAAACCGTTTACGACACCGTCATCATCGGCGCCGGCCCCGCCGGGCTCTCCGCCGCCATCTACCTGTCCCGCGCACGCTTCAGCGTCCTCGTCCTCGAACGCGAAAACATCGGCGGTCAAATCACCATCACGGACGAAGTCGTCAACTATCCCGGCGTCCTCCGCACCTCCGGCAAAGCACTCACGGAAACGATGCGCCGCCAGGCCGAAAACTTCGGAGCAGAATTCCTCGTCGCCGAGGCGCGTGAACTCGATCTCTCCGGTCCGGTTAAAACAATCAAGACGACGCGCGGCGACATTCGGGCCCTCGGTGTCGTTATCGCAGCGGGAGCACGCCCGCGTGCAGTCGGGTTCAAAGGAGAAAACGAATTTCGAGGACGCGGTGTCGCCTACTGTGCGACTTGCGACGGAGAATTTTTTACGGGGAAAGAACTCCTCGTCATCGGCGGAGGCTTTGCTGCCTGTGAAGAAGCAATCTTCCTCACGCGCTACGCGAAAAAAGTCACGATGCTCGTCCGCCGCAACGAATTTTCCTGCGCCCAAAGCGTTGCCGAAGAAGTTCTGGCAAATCCGAAAATTTCCGTTCGCTTCAACACCGAACTGCTCGAAGTACGCGGCGACGCCTCCATCGAATCTGCGATTTTAAAGAACAACAAAAGCGGCGAAACGGAAGAATACCGAGCCGAAAACAACGAAAGCTTCGGCGTATTCGTCTTCGTCGGCTATACCCCCGCCAGCGATTTAGTTAAAGGCAAACTCGCAATCGATGACGACGGTTACGCTGTCGCCGATGCGGAAGGGAAAACCGACATCGACGGCGTTTACATCGCCGGCGACCTGCGTCGAAAACGCCTCCGCCAAGTCGTTACCGCCGTCGCCGACGGAGCCACCTCCGCCACCGCGCTCGAAAAATATCTGCCCGAAGCGCGCAAAGCCGCCGGTGTCACCACCCGGGCTTCCCGCGAAATCCGTAAAGTGACGTCGGACGAAAGCGAAAACGCATCGGCTCAGACAGAAGTTCCGGCTGAAAATGAAAGTAACGGTGACGGAAGATTTTTTGATGACGCCGCACGCGCGCAACTCCAAGGCGTTTTCGCACGCTTTGAGAACAATGTTGTTCTCGCCGCAGAGCTCGATCCCGCAAATGCAGTTTCGATAGAGCTTAAAAACTTCCTCAAAGAAATCTCCTCGCTTTCGGAGAAAATCACTCTGCGCTTCGACGCGCCCGCGGATGCTAAGCCCTCGGAACTCCGTCCCTGCGTCACACTCTGTGCTGCAGACGGGAAATCCCACGGAGCCACCTTCCACGGTGTCCCCGGCGGACACGAAATCAATTCGTTCATCATCGCGCTTTACAATGCCGCCGGTCCGGGGCAAGCCCTCGACGACGCGACGCGGGAACGCATTCGCGCGCTGGCACCGAAGAAGATTGAAGTCTTGGTTTCGCTCTCCTGCACACAATGCCCGGAGGTCGTCACCGCCTCCCAGCGCATCGCCTTGGAAAATTCCGGAATCACGACGGACGTCTTTGATATCGCCCACTTCCCGACAATCCGCGAACGCTACAACGTCATGAGCGTTCCCGCCATCGCCGTGAACGGCAAAATCGTGGCATTCGGGAAAAAATCCCTTCCGCAAATCCTGGAAATTTTGGAAAAGTAATTCTTTTCCGAACTCCCCATAGCAAGTGCAGCGTTCCCGTGATTTCACGGGAACGCTTTTTCTCACCCCCAAGCGTTTAAGAAACGCCTGAAGGCGATTCTCAAAAATTCTACGACCGGCTACAATGCGTGCGCCGACCAAGTGCCCCCAAAAAAAGGAGTGCCGCGTTTGAGGCACTCCTTCGACTCGAAAAATTAATTCGATCCGGTAATTTCCGAAAGTGTCTTCACCCGATTATGGGCAATCGGCGTCCATTCCACCTTTTTGAACAGTGCCGTAATCGCAATCGGCAGATAGGTCAGCATAAACAACGGAAAGGTGAAGACGTAGAAAATCTTCTTAAAGGCACCGCAATGGATCTTACGCCACTGAGTAACGGTCGTGATTGCACCGATTACCCAAAGCGTGCCGTACATTCCGCCAAAGGTCCCCAAGACACTCATTCCGATACTGCTGACATCCCATCCGAGAACAAGCCCCGTAATCACGCCGATAATGCAATTCAGGAGCGTAAGAATGCTGATGACGAGCGCCGGCATGATGGTCATCGTCATATCGTAGCAGGAAGTGAACTTCGACGTGAACATGTTTTTAAGCAGGCTTCCGCCGAATTTTCCCCAAACCTGGATATAGCCTTTCGCCCAACGCAGACGTTGCTTCCAGGATTGAGCGAAGGTAACAGGCTGTTCGTCGTAGAGCTCGGCATAGCGGGCATAACCGATTTTCCGTCCGTTAACGATGTTGTAAACCGTAAACTCGATATCTTCCGTAAGCAGGAAGAACTTCCAGCCGCCGGCCTCGCGGATCACTTTCGACGAGAACATGAAGCCGGTTCCCGAGACGGCGCAGCTCGTGTTCAACAGCATACGCGCATGGTTCAGATACTCGCTCTCGCGCAAAAACCAAAGCGCATAACCGGCGCTAATCCAATTGTCGCCGAAATTCTTCGAATTCCGATAGCTCGTAACTACTTCGTAGCCGTCGGAGAACGTCTTATTCATCTCTTCAAGATAATGCGGATCCAGCACATTGTCGGCGTCAAAAACGACATACGCATCAAAATGAGCTTCGCCGTAATCGCGCACGATATTCGAGTAGAGCATATCGAGCGCATAGCCCTTCCCAACCTGTTCCTTATTGAAACGCTCATAAACGACTGCGCCGCATTCGCGTGCAATCGCCGCCGTTTGGTCGGTACAATTATCCGCAATCACGAAAACGGTGAAAAGCGAGCGATTGTAGGTCTGCTTGTTCAGGCTCTCCAAAAGAAGCGGAAGCACGCAAGCTTCGTTACGCGCGGAAATCAGGACGGCAATCCGGTTCGGACGAGCCGGCTTGTGCGGACGATCACGCAAAATAAAGGGAACCGCAATGTAGAAGAACTGATACAGATAGCAGACAAGAAACGTCATGCTGAGTATCGCATTGACGGCAACAAATAAAAAGTCTCCCGAAAAATCTATAGATTGAGTGTTCAACATCGTATTGGAAAAAGTAGCCTCGCAGCCAGGAGGACATAACCATCCTTTCCGAGTATTATATGCGCGTTCTTTAAAAAACTACAATTCCAATATTCCGCCCGCCAAACGCAAAAAAATGCCGTCCCCAAAGGAACGGCATTCGGCTTGAGGCGAATTTCCTCTTAGAGAATCGCACCCGGCTTGATTGCGGCGGCTTCCGGGAATTTTTCCAGAAGCGCCTGAGCCGTCGCGACAAAATTATCGACCTGCATGCCGGCGGTTCCCGTTTCGGCAGACGCCACCTTGGCGATTGCATCGAATTCTTCACGGGAAAGCTTCAGGCGGCCGTCCTCGGCAAGACGGTCGAAGAGATTGTTATCGGCAATCTTGCCCTGGCGAATATCACGCGCCGTAGCAACGGCGTGTTCCTTAATCACTTCGTGGGCTGTTTCGCGTCCGACTCCGCGCTTAACGGCTTCCATCATAATCGTCGTCGTAAGCAGGAACGGCAGATAATAATTCTTTTCGCGTTCGACGACCGGAACGTTGATTTCCATCTGGTTCAGGATGACGAGGAAGGTTTCGAGAAGCGCGTCGATCGCGAAGAACGAATCCGGAAGCGCGACACGGCGTACAACCGAGCAGGAAACATCGCCTTCGTTCCACTGGTCGCCGGCAAGATCCGCCGCCATCGCGAGGTAGCCTTTCAGGATAACATGGAGCCCGTTGAGGCGTTCGCAACTGCGAGAATTCATCTTGTGCGGCATTGCGGACGAACCGACCTGACCCGGCAGGAAGCCTTCGCTTGCCAGCTCGTGGCCTGCCATAAGGCGCAGCGTCTTGGCAAAGCTGGAAGCGCCGGAGCCAATGTGAACGAGCGTGGAAATCGTCGCAAAGTCCAAAGAACGCGGATAAACCTGTCCCGTCGCATTAAAAGCATGCGGAATGCCGAGGTGCTTTCGAACGCGGGAATCGAATTCCATCGCCTTTTCGACATCGTGTTCGAAAAGCGTAAGCAAGTCGAGCTGCGTACCGACGGCCCCCTTGACGCCGCGCGCCGGATAATTGGCGATAAGGGCATCGAGCTCGCGCAGAGCGACAAGCATGTCTTCGCCGAACATCGCAAAGCGCTTGCCGAAAGTCGTAAGCTGTGCCGCGACATTGTGCGTACGGGAAGTCATCGCAATATCGCGCGTTTCCGCGGCACGTTCGGCAAGACGCTTGATAGCGGCAACCGTCTTGAGACGGATGTACTCGAGCGAACGGAAAACCTGAAGTTGCTCGACGGACTCCGTGAGGTCGCGGGAAGTCATTCCCTTGTGAATATGCTCAAAACCGGCAAGATCACAAAATTCTTCGATACGAGCCTTAACGTCGTGACGCGTAATACGCTCGCGGGCGTTAATCGAGTCGAGATTGACATTAGTTTTGACGCGTTCATAAGCCTCGATGGCTTCAGCGGGAATGTCGAGACCAAGGTCGCGCTGGGCTCGCATAACCGCAATCCAAAATTCGCGTTCGAGGATAATGCGCCCCGTTGCCGACCAGATTTTACGAATCGGTTCCGTGGCGTAGCGTTGAGCAAGAACGTCTGCAATAGTTTCCATAGCTGTATCAATTAAAATCGTTTTATTTCCGGCCTTCTGCTTGCCGATGAATTTTGCAATTATTGCGAAGAAACGGGATAGGTCAAAGATTAAAGGCTCAAAGATTGAAGATTCGGGCTTAAAGAAGCTTTCCGAGACAAAAAAAATACCGCACCTTGCGATGCGGGATTTTTTTTGTCTCGGCCGATTAGAGAGCCGGGGAGTTGACGTGCGTCTTGATGTCAACGCCGTCGATTTCGAACTCGGCGAACGGATCCTGGTTAAGTTCCGGAGCTGCGGTAGCGGCAGGCGCGGCTTCCTCGCCGAGCAGAGCCGTTACTTGGGCCTTCTCCTTGCGCGTCGCCGGACGCGGAGCCGGATTCGGGTTAGCCTTGTCCAAGAGCACCGTTTGGCCGGCGGCGAGGACAGCAGCCTTGCCGTTCGTGCCTACGACGCGCCAGCGGCCTTCCGTCGAAACCACCGTAGCCGAAGAAGCCGTCGTTGCGACGGAGAAAGCACCCTTCGTGCCGGAAATCGTTCCCGCAACGGTTTTGATTGCAACCGAAGAACCTTTCTTCAGGTTCGCCTGAACCGAGATTGCGCCGCCGGAAAGCGAAGCAACCGTAGCCGTGGCACCGTCTCCCTCCGTTGCGCTTTCGAGCGCGAACGTTGCGCCTTCTCCGAGACCGACAACCGTGCCGTCCGGAAGCGTAACGCGGGCGGAAGCGCCTTTGGCAACTTTAACAGTAGCGCCCACAGGAATCGTGGCGCCGGCTTTCAAGGCAGTAGCCTTCCCGTTGACAACAACGGTGACATTATCGCTGGCTGCAGAGACTGTCATCGGCGCCGCAAACGCGACGCATGCGAGAAACAGGGGAGCCAACAGCAGTGTAGCCAATTTCGCTAATTTCATAAGTAAAAATATCCTTTGGGGAGTTGATTAAAAATGTAGTTGTGTATTTTTGAGTAATATTCGCGAAACGCAATACTTTTTATTTTTTTAATTCATGCGGTGCGCATCTTTTCTCGACGGGGATGCGGTCAAGAATCGCCATCTTCGGGATGCCGGCTTCATCCGTGAGCTGCGGAATCCCCTGAATAAGCGGTGCCGCATACTTCGCGAACTGGAATCCGATCGTCATTCCGTTTTCGCCGATCCAGTTTTTCGGGAAGGTCTTAACCCCGTTGGCGATGTCTTCGAGAGGCGCCAACTCGGCCTTAATCTGATAACGGTCTTTTTCTTCGCGCACGAGGATAACCATCTTTCCGCTTTCTCCGGCAACCGCGGCCTTGACCGCCGTCGCGCCCGCCATAAACGCCTCGTCGATGTCGGTCTTAGAAGCAAAGTGCGAAGCCGTGCGCTGGATGTGGCCCTGGCGGCAGGTGCGCGTCTTCACGCCGGCGAACGCTTCTTCAACAACGCTCTTCAGGTATTCGCAAACCCCGCCGAGACGCGGGTGACCGAATGCATCGAGCACGGCCATGTTAGCGCCGAGATAGTTGCCGTCCACATCAACCAAGCCTTCCGCCGCGACAACCACACAGTGCTTGTTCGTCGTGAGCACGTTACGGACCGCTTCCACGAAGGCTTCGCGATTAAACGGTACTTCGGGGAGCAAAACAAGGTGCGGCGCATCTTCCGAGCATCCGCGACGTTTTGCCAGCGAAGCCCCCGCGGCAATCCAGCCGGCGCTGCGCCCCATGACTTCGATAATCGAAACCAAGTCGTTGCGGCCAAGCGATTCGCAGTCACAGGCGAGTTCGCGCACGGACGTCGCGATATACTTAATCGTCGAACCGTAACCCGGACAGTGGTCGGTGAGCACCAAGTCGTTGTCAATCGTCTTCGGCACGCCGATGACGCGGATTTCGTAGCCCTGAGCCGCACAGTAATCGGCGATCTGTTTGGACGAGTCCTGCGAGTCGTTGCCGCCGATATAGTGGAAATAACGGATATTATGCGCCTTGAAAACTTCAAGAATACGCGCCATGTCCTGTTCTTTCTTCAATTTGTAGCGGCAGGAACCGAGCGCGGCACCCGGCGTGGTGTTAAGCAAGCGAACCGTCTGCTGCGATTCGGCGGCGAGATCAATGAAGTTCTCCGTCAGAATCCCTTCAACCCCGTTAACGGCACCGTAAATTTCTTCGATTTCGTCTTCGAACTGAAGAGCCGCCGTGAGAACACCTGCCAAGCTGGCGTTAATTACCGGGGTGGGACCGCCGCTTTGAGCGACCAATAAATTTCCTTTAAACGTTTCCATGATTCTTTTAAAAAAACTGCCCTTAATTCATTCACTCCCGCGTAGTTTGGCAAACAAAAAGCGCCGAAGCTCCCTTTCTCGGAAAAGAGTAAATAAAACCGCTTGACACTTTCCGGAAACTAAGGCTTCATAAAGCACTTTCAATTTCAAAACATCAACTAAAACAGAAACACAATGCTTCGAATCAGATTGCAACGTCATGGGGCTGCTCACGCTCCGAACTACCGCCTCGTTGTTTGCGAGAGCACGGCTCGTCGCGACGGTCGCTTTGTCGAAATCGTCGGTTCCTACAATCCTGCCGCTAAGGGCAAGACCGAACCGCTGAAAGTCGCCCTCGACCGCGTCGACTACTGGCTGAAATGCGGTGCGCAGCCCTCCGAAACGGTTGCTTCGCTCATCAAGCGCGCCCGCAAGGAAGTCGCAGCCGCTCCGGCCGCGTAATGCGGGCAACTCCCGCCATTCGGTCAATTTTATAGAATAAGAAGAAAGGCGTTCCCGTATCAGCGAGAGCGCCTTTTTTGTCGCCGCGCAATGCAAGTTGATATTCTCACCCTGTTCCCGAAGATGGTTTCCGGAATTTTCTCCGAAAGCATCTTGGGACGTGCCGTTGAGAAATCACTCATCCGCGTAAACCTGCACGACATCCGCGATTGGTCCACGGACAAACATCGTCGCGTTGACGACCGCCCCTTCGGCGGCGGCGCAGGCATGCTGATGGCTCCGCAACCGGTCTTCGACGCCATCGAAGCCGTCCGCGGAGACGACACCGTGGATGAAATCATCTATCTTTGCCCGGACGGAGAGCCGCTGACGAACAATCTCGCCCGCGAACTCTCTCAAAAAAAACGTATTATCCTGCTCAGCGGTCACTACGAAGGTATCGACCAACGCATCCGCGACACGCTGATTACGCGGGAAGTTTCCATCGGAGATTACGTATTAACCAACGGCACCATCGCCGCCGCAGTCCTCGTCGATTGCATCGCCCGTCAAATTCCCGGAGTACTCGGTGAAGAAAATTCATTGACTAGCGACAGTTTTAATGCCAATCTCTTGTCCTTTCCTCAGTATACGCGTCCCGAGGTTTTCCGAGGCATGTCTGTTCCGCCGGTACTTCTTTCCGGCAACCACGCAGCAATCAAGCGCTGGCGACACGAACAGCAACTCAAGAAAACGCAGGAACGCAGACCTGATTTACTTTCAAAAGATATATAACAATGAGCCAGCAAATCCTTAATTCGCTTACACAAGCCCAGCTCAAAGCTGACCGCAACAACTTCCGCGTCGGCGACGGCGTTCGCGTCCACACCAAGGTTCGCGAAGGAGACAAAGAACGTATCCAGATCTTCTCCGGAATCGTCATCAGCCACAAGGGCACGGGCATCCAGGAAGCCTTCACGGTTCGCCGCATCGCCTCGGGCGAAGGCGTTGAACGCGTCTTCCCGGTTCACAGCCCGAACGTCGTCAAAATCGAAGTCGACCGCAAGTCGGTTCCGATGAAGGCACGCCTCCACTACCTGCGCAAACGCTTGGGCAAGGCCGCAACGAAGGTCAAAGAAAAAGCATTCTCCACGGAAGCTTAATTCCATCCGACCTTTTAAAAAAGGCACATTCCTCACGGAGTGTGCCTTTTTTATTTCCCTTTTCCTTCACCCCGCTCGTCATCCGTAAAAAACACGAAGATTTTTCGAGAAGCTCACAAAAAAATCACATCCCTCCGAAAATTTTTCTTTCCCGCAAACCCTTTATTTATCAGCGTTTCCGGAACCCCGGCTCAATGTCCTATAATATATATATGATTTATGCTTGAGTTTTATAATTTACATGACACATTTCAGTCAGACTTAAATTTAACACAAGAGAAGCTCTTAGGATTTAAGCCAAACCAATAATACTCAACAAAATCACAAAATAACTATGAAAAAATTAATCACAGCTTCGGCACTAATCGCCGCCGGCGCACTCTTCGCAAATGCAAACGATACGTTTACATTTACAACGTCGGAAGGAACAAGCCCCAGCGGAGGGCGATTTGCAGGGGTAATCTTTACTCTTTCGGACGCAAGCACTCGATTCTCCAGCTCCGGGGCATCTGCCTCCCTCGACTTCCCCACCTCCGTAAGCTTGGACTCAGTCGAAATTACCGCTCGCGACGGGCACGCCCTCAACAGCAACTGTTATCTTTACATTACAGACGAAAATAGCCGTTACCTAGGCTCTTCAACCTCCCCTACCACAACAACCAGTGGAGTCTACTCGTTTGATTTCTCCAATATCACATTGACAACGGGTGAAACCTATCATGCCTTGTTCTATGCAGGCGGGAAACCTTCTTTTCAGACCGGAGCTACCGTTGCTCAGAATCAATATAGTAGCGTTCAACTTGCAGCAACAGGACTGTTTGACGCAGGGAGTGTAAACGATTGGGGCTTTTTGCAAAACGGCGTAACGACTCAAGCACCCACTTACGCTCCTGTCATGACCATTACGACCTCTGTCATTCCGGAGCCGTCGGCCTTTGGTTTGCTTGCGGGCTTGGGAGCGTTGGCGTTGGTCGGCACGCGCCGCCGTCGCCGCTAAGTCGGCTTTAAGCCATATATGTCGGTAATGAGAGTCCCGCAGAGAGTTTTCTCTGCGGGACTTCCATTTAAAAAGCGCAAACAATGCGGAGCGGAGCAATCCCTTTCGTCAACCGACGAGATCGCGGCCTTCGACACGTGTCGTTCCGTCGTGGAATTGCAGGATAACCTTTTGTCCGAGAGAAATACTCGCCGCGGAATCCAAAGGCTTCCCCGTAGCCTCGTCACGCGCCAGAGCAAATCCGCGCTTCAGCGTTGCGTCCAAGCCGGAAGCGGCGAGTCGCGCTTCCAGCTGATTCAGGTGGAGGCGAGCCAACTCGGTCTGCCGAGCGGGAAACTGCTTTTCTAAGCGGAAATTCAATCTGCCGAGACGTTCCCGCAATGCGCTCAGCGACGGGGTCAAGGCACCGCCGAGGCGATGAGACAGGAGAGTCATCCGTGAGCGCATCAGCGCCAATTGGGCATGGGGCGAACGGCTCTCGAGGCGGCTCTCCAGCAAATCCAAACGCTGGGCATGGTCCTCAAGCGCCGAGACGACGACTGTTTCCAAAGCGTTTCCCGCGCTCTCAACGCGTTCGACGATTTCCATACGTCCGCTCGAAATGTATTCCGCCGCAGCACTCGGCGTTTCCGCTCGCAAGTCCGAAGCGAAGTCCGAAAGCGTAAAATCGATTTCGTGCCCGACAGCGGAGATCACAGGTACACGCGAGGCACGCACGGCCCGCGCGACCGCTTCTTCGTTGAAGCACCACAAATCCTCCAGCGAGCCGCCGCCGCGACCGACGACAAGGACGTCTAAGTCGCGCAGTTTCCCCGCGAGGCGAATCCCGCGTACAATTTCGTCCGCCGCGCCGGCACCCTGCACTTTCGCGGGAATCACATAAAGTGTTCCCACCCAATCACGTCTCCTCAGAATACTGATAAAATCGCGAATTGCAGCGCCCGTCGGCGACGTCACGAATGCGACGGTACGCGCCAATCGCGGAATCGGACGCTTCTTTTCTTTGGCAAAAAGACCTTCCGCTTCCAGCTTACGAAGCAATTTTTCGTATTCCGCCTGAAGTCTCCCGACGCCTTCTTCCTGGAGAATACGAACGACAATCTGATAGTTCCCGCGCGGCGCATAGACAGACACATCGCCGAAGACGACGAGTTGCATGCCCTCCCGCAGTTGCACCTGAGAACGCGAAAGCACGCCGCGAAACGCAACCGCAGAAATTTGGCTTCCGGCATCTTTCAGCGTGAAATAAGCATGCCCGCTACTTTGAATGCGCAGATTGGAAATCTCCCCGCGCAGCCACACTCCGGCAAACGAGGATTCCAGCTGCGACTTGATTTGCGCCGTCAGCTCCGAAACACTCAGCGGTTCTTCCCGCACATGCTCGCGGGAGAGCGAGCCGGATTCGTCATCGAACAGCATGCGGGCAGATTTATCGGGTTTCCCACGGCACGAGGAAGCGCGTACGGAAGTCGTAAACGTCGTCAAAATCCTCGATGGAATCGCTTTCGGATTTCGAAAAAACCTTTTCGTCGATGAGCGTGTAAACGATGTCGCCGATGTCGCGCGTTTTCCCCAATCCCCAAGTTTTCAAAACCTGAAACGTCATCGGACCGAAACGATCCAGCGCAAAATCCGCCATTCCTTCGGCGAGTTCCTGTCCCGAGACATGGCGTTTGCCGACAGGCGCTTTCAGGCGTCCCAGACGGCGCACCGTTTCTCCGAGCGCCTCGGACACAAAGAGATAAGCCTCGTTCGCAAATCGCGAATCGCGGCCCTGAATCCTTTCAAGCACTTCTTCAATCGTCTGGCTCATAAAACGCGTTTATCATCACGCAAATCCGCCATTCGGCGCAAGCGGAAAGGTAAAGCAGACTGTGCGCCCTGCTCCGCCTCATCAAATGTCCACGAGTAGAGCTTGATTTTCTTTTCGATTATTTCTCCTCGCTCCGGCTGTTCCTTCAACCACATATGGAAAAACAATTCGTCTTCGATGCATACGCCCCGCCAAAATGCGTTGCGGAAAAATGCGTCGGTGCGTAGTCTTTCCCGCGTTTCATGAACGACACACTTGCACAAGCGAATTCCGGCATTTTAGATCTCACCCGCCCCGGCATCATCGAAGCCTCCGCGGGGACGGGCAAAACGTATTCGATTGCGGCAATCTACCTCGCTCTGCTCTGCGGCCATGAACGCTACACCATCCGTCCTGCCGCCGATTTTGAACCCGGATACAACGCCAACCCGCCATCCGTAAAGGAAATCCTCGTTGTCACGTTCACCGAAGCCGCCACCAACGAATTGAGCGAACGCCTCCAAAAGCGCATCCGGGAAGCTCTCAAGCAGGAGCTACCGCCCGATGCCGACGAGCAGGCAAAAGCCATCCGCCAACGCCTGCGACTCGCCGACGCCGAATTTGACGAAGCGGCAATTTCGACCATTCACGGATTTTGCATGCGTATTCTCCGCGATTTCAGCTTCGAATGCGGACTGCCGCCGAGTCTGCTTCCGGCCGAAAGCATTTCCGAAGAAATGAAGCGCTTCGCCGCGCGATTCCGCACGCGGGAAATTTTGGCCGGAAACACGCGTATCGAAGCGCTCGAAAGCAAGGATATTCATAAAATTCTCGCAACCCTGGCGAAAGACCCGGACAGTTCCGTGCGACCGGACAACGGTAACGAAGACGACCTGCGCCTTTACGTCGCCACCCGCGGCCTTCAGGCCTGGACGAAAGAACGCAAGCAAAGCGAACAGCTCTCGTTCGACGAAGTCCTCCTGCGCCTCCGCGATGCCCTCCGGCAAAATCCGCAACTCGCCGACAAAATCGCCGCCCGCTACCGCGTCGCCCTGGTCGATGAATTCCAGGATACCGACCCCGTTCAGTGGGAAATCTTCAAACTCATTTTTATCCGAAAAAATCGTCCGCTCTTCTGCGTCGGCGACCCCAAGCAGGCGATTTATGCATTTCGCGGCGGAGACATCCGCACTTATAATCAGGCCCGCAACGAAATCCTCCGGATCAGCGAAAATAATTGCCTCTCTCTGACGACGAATTGGCGCTCGACGCCGGAGATGATTGAAGCCTTTAACGAGCTCTTCCGCTCCGACGACAAAATCGGAGATCTCGACGGCGCGAACGTGGGCAAAAACCTACACTATCGCGATGCAGAGCCCGCACCGACGGAGCAACCGCCCGACGACGGCGCCGCAATTTTCCTGCGCACCGGATTCGAAGGGGACAAGGATACCTGCATCAAAACCGTCACGCAGCAAGCCGTCGAAGACATCCGCACGCTTGTCGCGGAACACGGCGTTCCGCCGGAAGCCATCGCCGTGCTCGTGCAACGCAACGAAGAAGCCGCGCGCTTTCTGAACGAGCTCACCAAAGCCGGCATTCCCGCCGCCATGAGTGCCACGGGGTCCGTGCTCAAAACGGACGAAGCCAAGAGCCTGCAAAGTCTGCTCGAAGCCGTCATCGACCCGCGCCGCAGCGCGACCGTTGCCCGCGCCGCCCTATGCGAATATTTCGGAACTTCATTTTTCGGCGCGATCAGCCAAACGGATGCCAATGCGGAAGAAAAGCTCAACGCGTTGCGCGAAAAGCTCGTCGAAGCCCAAAAAATCTGGAAACACAAGGGGCTTCCGGCGGCCTTTTCCTTTCTCGACCACAACTACGGCATCCGCGCCCGCCTCGCCGAACTAAACCAGGCCTCCAAGCGCCTCATCAACACCGCCCACCTGCTGGAGCTGCTGCAAAACGAAGCCCACACGCGGCGGCTGTCTCCGCAGGCACTGCTCAAGCGCTTTTCGGAAATGATTAACGCTCCCCGGAACGATGCCGAAGCGGAAGCGCTACGCATCAACACGGACCGTCCCGCCGTCACCATCATGACGATACACAAGAGCAAAGGGCTTCAGTTTGAAATCGTTTTTCTCCCGCACCTCTGGAGCGAAGACCTGGCATTCGACTCGAGAAAAGCCGTCTCCGTCCGCAGAGAAGACGCATCCGGGAAATCCGAAACGCTCCTGCGAACCAAAGAAAACGACGGCGACTTTGCCCGCGAAGCCATCAAAGAGGACGCCAAAACGAAAGCCGGTCTCGCCTACGTCGCATTCACGCGAGCGAAAAGGGCCTGCGTCGTTTACCACACCGACAAAGCCACAGTCGCCGTCGGTCGCAGTAAAAAACTGATTGTCTCCTACCTCTCGAAAATTCTCGCCGCCGCCGGCATCTTCGGCGGAGACTCCGAAACCCCGCCGCCGCGCCGCTGGCAAATACTCGCCCTCGACGAAGCACTTCCGCCAATCAAGTTTGAGCCAAGCGAATCCCCATGCACGCGTAACTCGCCGCAATTCCTGCCGGGGCCGGGCTTTCCCAAAGACAATTGGGGTATTTTCAGCTTCTCGAGAATCATCGGCGACCACTCGGATACCCTCCCCGCAACCGTTGAAAACGAAACCGAAAACAGCGAAAGGGACATCGACGAAGAGACGCCCTTGTACGAAATTTTCCAAGCCCCGGAATACTGCGATCTCCCCGCCGGACGGCAATTCGGCACACTCGTCCACGCCGTCTTTGAAGAAGTCGATTTTCGCACAAAACACAATCTTGATGCCCTGATTGAGCGCTATCGGGAGCGTTTCCCGCGTTGGCTCGACGACGAAATCGCCCGTCGAAAATTCA
The DNA here is from genome assembly GCA_045651925.1 of Candidatus Spyradenecus sp. Taxonomy (GTDB): domain Bacteria; phylum Verrucomicrobiota; class Verrucomicrobiia; order Opitutales; family UBA953; genus Spyradosoma. Next base: position 21,586 of record JAZRTJ010000047.1, read on the forward strand.
GGAAACTGTTCGAAGATACGCTCGAACTTCCCGTCGACGGGGAAAACGCCAAGCTCTCCCGAATCGACAGCACCCGCGACACGCTCCGGGAGCTCGAATTCCTGTTCAGCGCAAAAAAATCCGACAATTTGTATGCGGCCCTCAACAACGTCTTCAACACCTGGGGCGGCATCTACAAACGCACGGCGGATTTTCACTGGGCCAACGGCGACGCAGGCACGCTTCCGATCGACGGGCTCATGCACGGCTATATCGACTTGGTCGCGCGCGCCAACGGCCGCTATTACATCGCCGACTGGAAAACCAACCGCATCGCCCCTCCCGGCGTAACGCAGATTTCACGGCAAAACCTCGAAGACGAAATCGTCGAAAGCGGCTACGCCCTCCAATGGGCCATTTACGCTGTCGCCTTGAGAAAGTACCTCCGCTCCGTCATGGGAGACGCCTACTCAAGCGAAAAGCACTTCGGCGGCATCGCCTATTTCTTTGTCCGCTGGAACACCGCATTTTACGACACGGCGTGGACCGACGACCGCCTGGACGCTCTCGAAAACATTTTGACGGAAGGAACGACGCGATGAAATTTTCCGACGACAGCCCGATCTGCGACGAAGCCCGCTGGCTCGGCAACGAAATCTTCCTGCTCGCCGACGACGCCGGATTTTCCCCGGAGGACGCCGAAAAAATCCGAAACGTCACGGAAGCGCTCGGCAATGCCGTATTCTCCCGCAAAGAAACCTGCCTGCCGATAAACGATGCGGAAGCCGCCGCATGGCTCCGCGCATTGTGCGAGAAAGAAAATCCGCTCATTTCGGACGGCAAGGGCGAGGGAACGCCGCTCATTTTCGATTTCACCGAAGCTCCGGAAACGCCGACCCTGTACTTCAAAAAGCATTTCGACGAAGAAAACGCCATCGCCCGATTCGTCTGCCAAGCCGTCCGCGCACCGGAAACGCCTCTTTCTCCGCGCCAGAGAAAAATCATCGAAGCCGGGCCGGAAAGCGGGTTCGGATTCGCTCTCGCCGACGAACAGAAAGCCGCCGTTAAAACCATCCGCGAACGCCGGCTCGCCGTCATCTCCGGCGGCCCCGGGACCGGAAAAACCAGCCTCCTGCTTCGTGCCCTCATCGCCCTGCTCGCGGAAGCACCCAACGCCGTCATCAAAATCGCCGCGCCCACAGGGAAAGCCGCCGCGCGCATCCGCGAATCCGTCACCCGCCAAATCGCCGACGTCGATACCGAAGCCCTAAGCCCGCTTGCCGACCGAAGCGTTTTAGAAAAAATTTTAAAAATCACCCCGACGACGCTCCACCGCCTGTTGGGGCTCTCCGCCGAAAAACACCGGCCCTCCGCACTCGGCGCCGACATCGTCATCGTGGACGAAGCTGCGATGATGTCCCAGCGCCTGACGGCACAGCTGATTAACGCCCTCCCGCCGAACGCCAAACTCGTTTTGCTCGGCGACAAAAACCAACTCGACTCGGTCCAACCCGGCCACGCTTTCGGCGATTTCTACACCTCCGACGCCCTGAAGCATTCCCGCGCCGCGCTCGTAAACAGCCACCGCTTCAGCCGGGACAAATTTGTCGGGAAATTCGCCGCCGCCATTTTGGAAGGCGCAAGCGAAGCCTGCCTGAACTTGCTTGCAGAGCCTACGCCGTCCGAAATCGTCCTTGAAGCCTGCGACGAAAACGCTTCCCGCAAACAAATCGAACGTATCCTCAAAGCCACGCTGCCGGACATTTTGAAAAATCCGCCGGCGGATGCCGCCCCCGAACAGCTTCTCCAAGCCTTGGACGACGCACGCGTCCTCGCGCCGACCGCCGAAGGACCTTTCGGGAAAAACGCGATTAATGACATCGCCCGAAAAATCTTCGCTCCGAATATCCCCGGTGAACACTTCCACGGCCGCCCGATTCTAATCACCCGAAACGCCCCGGAACACGCGCTCAACAACGGCGACGTCGGTATCGTTCTGCGCGACAAAGAAGCCCGCGGCTTCTTCGCCTATTTCCCGGACGAAAACGGCGGCGTGCGGAAAATCCCGGCCGCACTCCTCCCGGATCACGAAAGCGCCTACGCGATGACGATTCACAAGACGCAAGGCTCGGAATTCTCCCGCCTGAGTATCTTTTTCCCGAAAAATACACACGACGGCTTCTACACACGCCAGCTGCTCTACACGGCCGTCACCCGCCTCAAAGAAACCCCGCAAAGCCGATTCTGCCTCTGCTTCGACGCCGCATCCGTTGCCAAAGCCGTCCGCAACTCCGCCCTTCCGCATTCGCTGCTCCCCGCCCGCCTAAAAGGCTGAAACGCCACAACGCCCCAAAACAACGAACACCCCGTCAATTCGATACACGACGCACCACTTTTGGGGTTGCACATCGGAAAAAGTTCCCGTAGATTGGACAGTTCATTCTCGACTTGTCTTCGGTCGAGGCGCGGCCGCAATCGTGCGGGACCGTGACTACACGAAGACACATCAAAACATGAAACAATACAAACTGAATGTTAAGACGCGCGACGGAATCGGTCGTGGACCGGCACGTCGCCTCCGCGCTGCGGGAGCTATCCCGGGCGTAATCTACGGTAAGAACGAATCGAAACCGGTCACGATCGACGCGGTTGAGTTCCGCATGATGATGCGTGCCAAGGGCACGAGCGCTGCGCTCGTCGAAATCACGATCGACGAAACGAACACGATTCTCTCGGTCATTAAGGACTTCCAACGCAATGCGGTCTCCCAGAAGATTGTTCACGTGGACATCCTCGAAGTCGACCCGAACGCCCAAATGACGGCAACGATTCCGGTTCGCATTAAGGGTGACTGCGTCGGTGTTCTCACGGAAAACGGCATCCTCGAAGCGGCTCACGAAATCATCGTTCGCTGCCTCCCGAAAGACCTCCCGGAATGCATCGAAGTCGACGTCACGGACCTCCACGCCGGCCACACGATTCACATTGACGCGCTTCCGGCAATCCCGGGCGTTACGTTCCCGTCGAACCAGAACTCTGTCGTTGCTTCCTGCATCGCTCCTGAAGTGAAGGAAGAAGCAAGCGACGCTGCGGAAGGAAAGAAGAAGAAATAAATTCGGCTTCCCGCCTGAGTTTCTCAATCGCGCCTCGGCGCCTGTTCTTTTAAATTAGTATGCCCGTCTCAGTTATTTACGGTTTGGGCAATCCCGGCAGGGAATACGAAACGACACGCCACAATGCGGGCTTTCGCGTCGTATCCGCCTTTGCGAAGAAGCTGAATGTCGATTTCCGCAAGGAAGCCGCCCTTCACGGCGAATTCGCGAAAGCCAAGAGTTCCTCCGGAACACTTTGGCTCGGCAAGCCTCAAACCTACATGAATAACAGCGGCGAATGTGTCGGCGCTCACATGCGCTACCACAAGCTCCTTCCCTCCGGCATCGTCGTTGTTTACGACGACATCACCTTAGCGCCCGGAGTCGTGAAAATCTCACAGGGAGGCGGAGACGGCGGCCACAACGGAATCAAAAGCATCATCCGTCACTGCGGGAACGAATTTATTCGTTTTCGTGTCGGGATCGGAGCGAAACCTTTCCGCGAACAGCCGCTCTCGGATTTCGTCCTGGGCAAACTAAACGAAGAAGAGACCAAGATTTTTGAAGCTCGTCAGGAACATTTCCTATATGGCTTGGAACTCCTTGTTAATCAAGGTCTTCCCGCCGCACAAAACCTTATAAACAGAAAAGAAAACAAATGAACGACCTTAACAAATATCGTGTGAACATGATTTTTGATGTCCGCAGCGTCACCGCTGAAGCGCAGATCGAGAAAATTAAGACACTCCTCGGCACGCTCGGTGCGACCATCGAAGATGTGAAAGACCTCGGAGTCAAAGACTTTGTTCGCGTCACCAATCGCCGCATGCCGAGCGCACACTACGTGCAGTTCGACGTTGCCGCCGCCACGACCCTCCCGGTTGTGTTCCGCGAAAAACTTCGTCTCGATCGCTCCATCAAGCGCATCCTGATCCAATCCCGCTAATTGCAGAATCCGAATCGAAAAGGAATCCGTCCCAATGGCATCTTTCAATAAAGTGATTCTCATGGGCAATCTGACGCGTGACCCCGAGTTGCGCACGCTTCCGAGCGGTCTCTCCGTCGCGCGTATCTCCATTGCCATCAACCGCGTCTATCAATCCAAAGAAGGCGAGAAGAAAGAAGAAGTCACCTACGTCGATGTCGATGCTTTCGGAAAGCAGGCGGAAACGATTTCCAAATGGTGCACGAAGGGCTCCGGCATCCACATTGAAGGACGCCTGCGCCTTGACCAGTGGGACGACAAGAATACGGGCGAAAAGCGCTCGAAGCTCGGTATCGTCCTGGAAAACTTCACCTTCGTCGGCGGTCGCGCCAATGCGACACCCGGCCAGGATTACGAAGAATCCGCACCGGCTCCGCGTCGTGCCGCTCCGTCGGCCCCGCGTCCCTCGGCTCCGCCGCCGTCCGATATGGATGATGCGGACGTTCCGTTCTAATTCCCATTCGCTTTAGCAAACATCATTAATATTTAAACAAGAAAAACTATGGCACTCGCAGAAGTCCTCCTCAAAAAACCCGTTGCCGGCCTCGGCGCTGAAGGCGACCAAGTCAAGGTTCGCGCAGGGTTCGCACGCAACTTCCTCTTCCCGCAAGGTATTGCGGTTCCGATGACTGTGGCTAACCGCAAGCAGATTGAAGCGCTCAAGAAAGCGCGCGCTGCCCGCGAAGCTCAGGAACTCGCCGACGCAAAGTCCGCCGCTGAAAAGCTCACGGGCCTCGCGCTCACCTTCGCCGTTAAGACCGGTGACGCCGGCAAGCTCTTCGGCTCGATCTCCACGACCGACATCGCGAAGAAACTCGCGGAACAAGGTTTTGAAATCGAAAAGAAGGCGATCCACCTCGAACATGGTGCGATTAAGCAGCTCGGCAAGACGACCGCTTCGGTTAAATTCCACGCGGAAGTTTCCGTCGAAATCGCAATCGAAGTCGTTTCCGAAAACCCGGTTGAAGAAGCCGCCGACGAAGCTCCGAAAGGCAAGAAGGGCGCCCGCAAGCCGCGCGCTCCGAAGGCTGAAGAAGCTGCCGCCGAATAAGGCTCCGAAAACTGAGTCACTCAGATTTCGTTTTAAACAAAAGCGTTCCCGCCAAACTGACGGGAACGCTTTTTTGTTAGCGGAATTCTCCGAGAACCGTGCTCTGAATTCTGCAATAAGCTCTCCGGAAATTTAAGCGTTTATTTTCCGGCGACGCAAAAGCAAGGCGACAAGCAGGCGCAACAGCACGACAAAGGCAAGCACGCTGAAAGCCCATTTTTCGTCAAGGCGTTCGGGGCCGACAGGCGGCGGCATATCGCGGAAGAAAACGAGGCTCGCCCCGGCATCCACGTACGGATAGCGCTCGGTTTCGAAAGCGCAGCAGGGAACAAAATCGTCGAAACACTTCGGCGCGGCCGGCCGATTCTTTCCGCTTTTTACCTTATCGGCGGGGAGGCCGAAAATGCGGGATACTTCACAGGTTCCGCCCGAAAGATTTTCGGCGAAATACCATTCGGCTCGCTCCGGATGCGCACTGGTGCGCAGCGCCTCGACCTTGGGCGCATGGCTATCGGCGAATTTTCCGCGATAAACGAATTCCACCCGGGTCGAAACCGGAGCCGATTTCTTTCTCAAGAGCAAATAAAACTCGGCATCCCCGGCGTCAAAAAGCTCGGCGGGACGTCCGTCCGTACGCAGCTCCAATACGTCCAATCCGGTAGCATCGATGCGTAACAAATCGGTTTGAGCGACGTTCAACTCGAGAGTTTCCGCAGAGACGAAGCCGTTGCGGGAGATTTCGGTGAAACGGCGAATGCTCGGTGCCGAGAAAGAGCCTTCCCGCACGTCGCTTGCCAACTTCCGCCAATCACCGAGCGTCTTGTCGCTCATGTTGAGCACGAGCGTTTTCCCGACAAAGTCCGCATCGGGGACCGCCGCACATTCCGGTGCGACGGCGAACACGCCGTTTTCCTCGAGAGCAACGCGGCCGCGCTGATCGCTTGCATCCAGAGCATTGAATGCGACGATTTCCGTCTTCCGCCCGAGGCGTTCGAAGTACTCAACTTTAAATGCAATATCGCCGCGCATCGGCTTGGCAAAACGCACTTCCCAGACATTCCCGTCTGGTGCCGGCTTACCGTCAACCGGGCGGAAATGCTTAAGCGGCGCAGCATTGACGATATCTTCACCCGAAAAACGCGGCGCCAAAGCCGTTTCGGGCAGGCAAACGCGTACGACCTGGCGGACGGCGTTTTCGACATTGTAAATGCAATCGACATCGACGCGGGCGTAGCGGCCAAAATGGAGCGGCGTAATGCGTTGCGTCCAATTCGCGGAAATGCGGGTCTCGAAAGATCCGACGGAGAAAGTCGCACTCCACTTATTCCCGAAATAGCGGAACGCAAAATCGGCATCGGGGTCGCCGGAGGCAGCCTCGTCTGCCTGTGCCGTGCTTGCTTCCGTAGAACCCGTTCCGGCAGCCTCTTCTTCGGGAACAACTTCGACGATATTATTACGGGCGCGAAGGCTCAGCTGTAGCCCTTCCTCCGTGTGAATATAAAGCTCCCCGAGCTGGCGTTGAGCGCCGTTGAAAACGATACGCGGCGCCGTCCAAGTCGGCGCGCCGACCGGAAACGCTCCCGCGAGTGCGACACGGAAATTTTCTTCTCCGACCAAGGATTTCTTCAGGTGGAGCGTCACGGTCCGCGAATCATCCGCGTCTTGAGATTCGGACCAGTACGCCAGAGCCTCGCCGGAGACGGATTCCACCTCCAGGCCTTCCGGCAACGCGAAGGAAAGGCTAAAGACATCCGCCCGGGAAACTTCCGCCGTCAAATCCATGACAAGCGCAACTTTATCCTGATTGAGTACGATACGGTCTTTCGAGGTAATGCGCAGGTTCGGTTTGACCTCGGAAAATGCGACTCGGACAAGCGCATCGCCGGCAACGGAGCGAAATGCGCGACGCAACGAAACGGCTTTCCCGTCGGTTGCCGCCCGCTTGAGCAGCTCCGGAGAAAACTCTTTTTCATCGACGACAACCAGCTTCGGCGCCAGCACTTCATCGACCTGCAATTCATCCCCCGTCGCCACACCGACGGTCTTGATACCGTCTTCGCAGTCCAAAACGTCCGGCGAGGCAAAGGCAAGCATTTTTCCGAGTTCAAGCGGAGCCTGTGAATAAATCGAGATTTCAACGGGTTCGGCTTTTTTAGAATCAAAGAGCACAGTCAACACCTTATCGCGGCCGAAATTCCAGCGGCGAATGGAATTGCCTTCGACGCGAGAAACCGAGAATGGTTCGGGAATACGAATCTTAACTTCGTCAAATTCGCCCTGAATCGGAATCAGTTTTAGCAGGTGGAAGCCTTCAATGGTACCGGCAGTGGGAACATAGAGATTGGAGTCTTCGGCGAAGAGATCGAGGCTTTCCCGGCTCCGGTCGCGTTCCCGCGGATTCCAAAGAATACGGCGCTTTTCCTGCGGTTTGAAAACGATTTGCCCGGTCTGCAGTTTACCGTCGGGCGAATCGACGGCGAGGGTAACTTCACCTTCGGCCCCCAAGCGGCTGTCGGGACGAGCGATGGAAACGGAAACAACGTCTGCGGCGGCATTCCCAGTCGGCAAATTCATGCCGCGGGCATCGCGACGCAGGCCTAATTCATAGGCGAATCGTGCGGAGAAAGTCCCCGGGCGGTCCAAAACAATCTGATAGACGATACCGTCTTTGCCGCGGCGGCGTTCGAGACGTATCGGCGCATCGGGAGAGATTTTGCGAAAATCCGTAAGCACGGCCGGCGAGGCAAGCAAATCGAAGCGTTCTCCCGCCTTTCCTTTCACGCGAATTTCCCCGGACGCAAGCACGCGGTCCGTCAAAATATTCATGTCTTGGACGATGCGCTCGGCAATTTCCTGAGGTCGGGCGAGCTCGCTTTCCAAGTCGTTTTCATCAGCACGGAGCTCCGGATTTCCCGAAGCAAGTCCGAGGGCAATCAATCCGGCAACCAGCGGCAACGCTCCCGGTGCAGAAGGCCCGGCTTTCTTTGAAAACGCTTTTTTCAGCGCAAAACCGCAATCGATAATCAGCAGCACGAGCTCCGTAACGACAAAAGCGGCGATTAATGCGGGAATACGATGTTCGATATCGCTCGTTCCGCAGACAAACGCACCGTAGAAGCCGCAACGCCCCGCGAAACGCAAAATCGCGCTGCGACGCCAAACGGCTCCGACAGCAAGCAGAAACGCTCCGGCGATCCAAATGAAAATTCCAGAGTTCAAATCCATGTTAAAAAGCCGTTCTCCGAGCGTTGCCCACGGAGTAAAGCGAGCGGCAACAGGCTCTCCGGCACCGAGGGTCGCGACGGAAAATTCGTAGCTCGGACTGACACAGTCGCGTAAGACAGAGCTTCCGATCATAATCACCGCTCCCAAGGCAAGCGCACAAACCAAACCGAGGACGAAACGCCAGAAGCGCAGGCGGGTCGTCAGCAGAATGACGAGCGTGCCCGCGAAAACGCAGAATGCGGGGAACAAAACGTTATTCTGCGAAACCTTTTCCCCGATGGCGCGGAAAATGGCTTCCCAGGAACCGCGGTTGCGGCGGCCGTTTTCAAAATCGATGCCGGAAAAAGTCCCCGCACCTTCCAAACGGGCAGAAAGCACCGGGACATCAGGCTTCGGTAATGCGAGTTCCAGACTCGTCTTCCCCGGCGCATACGCCTCGCCGCAGAGATCCAAGTCGAAATACCCGCGCCCGCTCTTGACCAACAACGGGACCGTGCAACAACGGCCGTCCGGCGACAGAATCCCGATGTTGTTCTCATCAACATCTCCGAGCGGCGACAAGCGATACAATTCCGTCCCTTCCGGCAAATTCAGTGTCAGCGTTTCTTCGCCGGAATTCAGGTATTCAAAACGGCACGCGAGTATCCGGGAGCCGTCTTCCATGCGTTCGAGATGCCCCGTTGCAGAAGTAACCACGCAGCGCGAAAGCATCTTCTCGGGAAGCATGGCAAAATCAAGCATCAAGTCAAATGGGCGCTGAACGTACTGAAATGCGCTCAGCAAAACGCTTCCGCCGCGCGCGACAAAATTCTCTCCGGGGACATTCGCTCGCGGGACCTTCAGAAATGCCGATTTATCCGGACTTTCTTCGGGCGAAGCAATCGCAACGGCTTCGTCGCTCGTGATGAGAATTTCGCCCTGCTCGCCCGAGACATCGATCAACCGGACACCGGAGAAATCGGCGGAACAGACTGTCGTTCCTACAGCGTTCACCGGAATCTCAAAACGAACGTCCAAGGAAAATACGCCCTGTGTCGGCGTCCGTAGCGGAACCGTCAGCAAGCCGTCTTTCTCCGTAGGCGGCAAAAACAAATCGGAATTTTCAAGCTGGAGAAGCTTGGCACCTTTCGGCAGAGCAAGGCGTAGCTCGTCCACCGCCTCCGCACCGGAATCGCAGCGCACAACGGCATTCCCGCGAACGGCATCCCGCCCGATTCGATAAACCGTCGAAACCTCTCCATGGAGGGACGAAATCATTTTTTCGACGCGTACCTCTGCCGCCCAAACGCCGCCGCGCATACGGAAAACCTGCTGCGGTAAAGCGCCCCGGGACTGCGGATAGAACTCCGCCGGCACCTCGGAAAGCCCGTCCAACTTCGAAGGAATCAGGCGCATATTCTTCGCGCCCGCAAAACCGACAAAGCCGCGAACAAAACGTGCATCCGGAAAGCGCAGGCTACGTAGCAGACAGTCGGCGTCCGAAGCGCTCGTTTCCTTGCTGACGGCAACGCGGATTTCCTGTTCTCCGGAAAGCGGCTCGGTGAAAACAATCTTCAGATCCCTGAAACCGTCCTCGGCCGCTTCCGCAAGTTCATAACCCGCGAGCAGCGCCGTTTCGACGGATTCAACCTTATAATCGTTGGGGACACGGACATGCCACTCGTAGAGCGGCGCAGCGCGAATCTTAAGTTCCTGACGGGAAACCGCAACGATGCGATGCGAGTCAAAATAGCAGCGGGTCGTCTGCGCGACGGAGACGTCGGGGCGAATCGCATCGACGAAAAGCTCCAAGCTTTCGGCACTATTGGCAATGCGGTAGACGGTCTGTTCGGCCGGCTCGGCAACCGGAGCAAAGAAGTCATCTTCGCGCGGAAAAGTCGATACCGCAACCTGCGTCAGTCCATTCTGAGGAAGCAATTCGCTACGGAGTACGCCTTCGTTGACCAAGCGCAAAAATTCGTTGAACCGAACGCAGACGGCGGCATCCGGCTGGTTCGCAAGCGGAACGACCCGCAGCGGCCGGAAAGTCGCCGGCAACGTATCGAATGCACTCCGAGCCTCAATGCGCAGGGCATAAGCTCCGCGTTTCCGGCGGCTCAGCACAACATTAAGGCGGCGCTTGTCTCCGACTTTTTCAACATTCCAAGAGAGCAAATCCCCGCCGGTCACGTTCAAAATTTCGCCTTCACCGTGCAAATCGAAAATGAGATTGGAGAGCGCGCCTTGGGAAATCATCAGGGCGACTTCTTCCCGCTGGCGCAACATGCCCGTCACGATTCGCCATTCGCTGCAAGCGTCGGCGGAAAACACACAGGCGGAGAATTCCGGCGGAGTGCCCGAAACTTCCTGCCAACGCAAATCAAAGGCGCCGCTTGCGGGAAGGAAGCCTTCGTAGGCGTCTCCGTTTTTCTGCGGCACCGAAACGCTTGACGGCGCAAAAAGGATTTCCCCGTTCAAGCCCTTCAAAGCGAACGGTGCAACCTGAATCGCCGGAACGGCAAAGTTCAGTCGCTGCCAGCCGTCTTCCGCGCTAATGCGGGCGTCGAATTCAAGATTCACCTCGAAATCTCCGCGGTGCGGGAATTTGAGGTAGTAAATCGGCAGATTCGTCTCGGAGTCAATTGCCGCGCGCACCGAAAAATCGGAGGACGCTTCGAAGTTTTTCAATGCCGCGTCTCCGGAAAGTACGGCAATTTCCGCTCCGATTTCGCGTACACTCGCGACGGCACGCATGCGGAAGTGCGCCGTACCGCGTTCGATAGCCCCGCGCAGAGAAAAAGACTCCAAGGCGACCGGTGCCAACAACTCGTTCCCGCGCGCAATATCCAGACGCAAAGAAGGCGTCCCGTTGATACTGAAAGCCAATTCGTTACGCTCACTCACTCCGATCGGTAAAAGCCCGCGCGACTGCTTGCCGTAAAGGCGGATATCCGGTGTCGAAACAATACGCACCATCCCGGAAAAGGCGGTCGCATCCGTTCCGGTAAACATCATCGGCGTGAGCGTTGCCGGCAACTCCAAACTCTTGCGGCCGACAATCGTCGCATCAAAGGTTTTGCCGACGGGGATGACGGCATTCGGACGCATTTCGAGAAAAACGCGCGCCCCCGCCCGGCGCACACTCCAGTCACGCACCTGCGGACCGTTCACGCCGACGATATCGCCCTCGCCCAAGACCTCAAAAACCACCGACTCAAAGTTCCCCTGCAAGACGCGCACCGTCGCACGGGTGTTGTACAGGGCTTCCCGGTCGTTGATAAAAACGGACTCGTTGAGCGTTGCCGTGTAAAAAAGCTTCTCGCCCTTTCCCGCCGTAGTTGCGGGCGTCTTGTCCTCCGCCGTCACCGCGTTCTCCGTCCCGAATAGTCCGGTCACGGAAAGAATGAATAATTGCAATACAGTCAGTAAGACAAAGAACCTTCGATGCATTTTTATAAAATCCGTTTCAGAATCAGGCGCGGGAAAGCGCGGGGGCTACATGTTTCCGGGTTTGATGAATCCGCGCGAGCAACGCTTGTCAAGCTCGTGGGGCTGGAGACCGTCCTCGCTGCGTTCGGCGACATCGCGCGCAATCATCGTATCCTGTGCCGTAATCTCCCGGATGATGAGTTCACGGGCATCATCCACGTTGTCACAGAAATGGAAGATGTCGAGGTCTTCCTTCGAGATGTAACCGAGTTCGGCGAATTTTTCGAAATTGATGACGGAGCGCCAGAATTCTTCGCCGAAGAGCACAATCGGAATCTTTTTCCCCGCCTTATTCGTCTGGACCAGCGTGAGCATTTCGAAAAGCTCATCCATCGTCCCGAAACCGCCGGGGAAAGCAATCAGTGCGTGCGCGAGGTACAGGAACCAGTATTTGCGAATGAAGAAGTAGCGGAACTCAAAGTCAAATTCCGGAGAGATATAAGGATTCGGCTTTTGCTCGAAAGGCAACTGAATGCCCAGGCCGAGCGATTTTCCGCCCGCTTCATAGGCACCGCGGTTGGCCGCCTCCATAATACCGGGACCGCCTCCGGAACAAATGTAATAGCCGTCCGACGGATTCGGGAAACGCTCCCGAGACCACACCGTCAAATCGTAAGCAAGCTTGCGTGCCGCCTCGTAATAATGCGCGTTTTTCAGTGCACGCTCGGCAACGGCCAAGCGCAAGGCTTTCTCCGCCGCCGGGAGCGGCGAATTTTCGAGGCGGCGCTTTTCGCGTTCGTAATCCGCCTCCGCATCTTCCCGCGGAAGCGTACGCGCAGACCCGAACATGACCAAGGTCTTCCGTATCCCGTACGGATACAGCCGATAATACGGCTCCAGCATCTCGCATTGCACTCGGATAGTGCGCGCAACGGGGCTATTCAGGAAATCAAGATTTTCGTAAGCTTTGACATGCTTGAACTGCGGGGGCTGTGCGGGGTTTTCCATACGCACAAGCTTAAGCGTTTCCGCATTTTTTTCGACAAAAAAAGCGCCCCTGCGAAAGATTCGCAGAGACGCTTTTTTGAGGGGGGGGAACGCTTAGATTTTTCGGAATACAAGCGCCGCGTTGTGTCCGCCGAAGCCGAGGTTATCGCTAACCGCAACCTTGACGTCCATTTTGCGGGCCTGATTCGGGACAATATCCAAATCGCATTCCGGGTCCGGATTCACGTAGTTAATCGTCGGCGGAACGATACCGTTCGCGATGGCGAGAACGGCCGCAGCCGCTTCGACGCCACCGGCAGCCCCGAGCAAGTGACCGGTCATCGACTTCGTCGAGCTGACGGCAAGCTTGTAGGCATGGTCGCCGAAAACACGTTTAATCGCAGCCGTTTCGAACTTGTCGTTGTACGGCGTGGAGGTCCCGTGAGCGTTGATGTAATCCACTTCGTTCGCATTCACGCCCGCATCCGTCAGCGCCTGCGCCATGCAGAGAGCCAAACCGGATCCGTCCGGAGACGGGGAGGTGATGTGATACGCGTCGCACGAAGCGCCGTATCCTGCGAATTCCGCATAAATCTTAGCACCGCGTGCAATTGCGCGTTCGTAGGTCTCGAGGATGAGCACCCCGGCGCCTTCACCCATGATGAAGCCGTCACGCGTTGCATCGAAGGGACGGCAAGCCGTTTCCGGCGTGTCGTTATACTTCGTCGCAAGTGCCTTCATGTTGCAGAATCCGGCAAATCCGAGGCGCGTAATCGCGGCTTCGGCACCGCCTGCAATCATGACGTCCGCGTGTCCGCTACGGATGTGGCGGAGCGCTTCCCCGAGGGCGTGAGAGCCGGACGCACATGCGGAAACGATGCCGTAGTTGACGGCCTGTGCCTTCATGTCGATCGCAACGACCCCCGAAGCCATGTTCGAGATGAGCATCGGAATCATGAACGGCGAGACGCGGCGAGCGCCCTTTTCGACGAGAACGGCGGACTGCGCCTCAATCGTTTCCATGCCTCCGATTCCGGAACCGATGATAACACCGATACGGCTCGGCTCAACGTCGCCGACCTTCAGACCCGCGTCTTCCATTGCCATCTTGGAGGCGGCAACGGCATAGCGCGTGTAACGGTCGTTACGTTTCTGCTCCTTCGGATCCATGTACTTGTCCATGTCCAAGTCATTGACTTCGGCAGCGACCGTACAGGTGAGACCTTCAGTATTGAAGCGGGTTACCGTGGAGACACCGTTTTTACCGGCGACGAGGCCTTCCCAGAAAGCCTCGACCCCGTTCCCGATCGGGGAAACGATACCGATACCCGTTACAACGACTCTTCTTGTATTAGCTTCGGCTTGCACTCGGATAAAATTAAGGGTTAAGGATGCATGAGCACGCGTTGTGCCCGGTGCTTATTTTCCGGCCTTAGCGGAGATGTATTCGATAACCTGACCGACGGTCTGGAGCTTCTGCGAATCCGATTCCGGGATTTCGCCGTTGATTTCGTCCTTAAATTCTTCTTCGAAGGCCATGATCAATTCGACGAGGTCGAGCGAGTCAGCACCCAAGTCGCCCATAAAGGAGGCTTCCGGCGTGAGCTGCTCTTCGTTGACATTGAGCTGAGCGACGATGATGTCTTTAACGCGTTGTTCGATGGTTTTTTCTGCCATAGTTCTTTATTGTTTGATGGTTAAAATTTCTGATTATTGAGTTTAAGATTGCCGAAAAGGTTTACAACCCCTGAAGCAATGAGGGTGAATCCTGCTACATTGCCATGCCGCCGTCAACCGAAAAACACTGACCGGTAATGTAGCCTGCGTTTTCGGAACAGAGGAAATTGACGGTCGCCGCAATGTCTTCGGGAGCGCCGAAGCGGGCCAACGGAATGGCGGATTTGATTTTTTGCTGCACTTCTTCCGGGAGCACGGCAGTCATATCCGTCGTAATAAATCCGGGAGCAACGGCGTTGACCGTGATGGAACGCGTCGCGAATTCACGCGCGAGCGTCTTCGTCAGGCCGATGAGACCGGCTTTGGCGGCAGCGTAGTTTGCCTGACCCGCATTGCCCTGAACACCCGTCACGGAGGAAATGTTCACGATGCGGCCCCAACGCTTCTTCGTCATCGGGCGGAGGAAGCCCTTCACCCAGTAAAACGCGCTGGAAAGATTCGTCTGCAAAACATCAGACCAATCTTCGTCGGTCATGCGCATAACAAGTCCGTCCTTCGTAATCCCCGCATTGTTCACGAGAATGTCAACGCAACCGTATTCCTTAAGAATTGCTTCGCAAGCAGCGGCAACGGCATTGGCATCGGAGACGTCCACTGCCTTGGCGACCGCTTTTCCGCCCGCCGCCGTAATCGCATCGGCAACGGCGCCGCACGAAGACGGATTCTTGGAAACGCAGATGACCGTGTGTCCGGACGAAGCCAGGCTTTCGGCGATTGCCTTGCCGATTCCGCGACCGGCGCCCGTTACAACTGCGACTTTAGGAGAATGTTCGAGTTTCATAATGCGCTAGCATTCTCACGAACAAGACCGAAGATGTCAATTTTCGAAAATCGCCTACGCTCGGCTACGAAAGGACGATGGAGTCTTCGGGAAGACGCGCGCCCGACGGAGCCCGGCGGCGGATAAACGATGCCAGGAAGAGCAAAATTCCGATACGCCCGACAAACATCGCGACCACCAGCACGCATTTGGCGGCATCGCTGAGCATGGGCGTCACCCCGCAGGAAACCCCGACCGTCGCGACGGCGGAGATCGACTCAAACAACAGGAACTCCGCGTTGATTTCCGGATGCAAGGTACAAAGCACAATCGCCACCGAAGCGAAGAACAAGGCAGTCAGCACAACAATGGCGAGCGCCTGATGTGCAATATCGCCGTGAAGGCGGCGCCCGAAAATTTCCAAATCATGCTTCCCCGACAAAAACTGGCGGATCGAAAGCACGGCAACGGCAAAAGTCGTCACCTTAATCCCGCCCGCCGTCGAAAACGGAGCGCCGCCGATAAACATCAGCACCATCATAATCAGGAGCGTTCCGGACGGCAACAACGCGGTGTTCCCGATATCAAACCCGGCCGTGCGCGTGGTAGCCGACAGGAAGAACGCCCTCATAAAATCGACTTCTCCGGAGCCGATTGCCGTAAGGAGCAGCGAAACCGTCCCCGCCACAAGCAACAGCGCCCCCGTCACCAATACGATTTTTGAATGCGTGGAAAGGCGCGCCGGCATAGATACACGCCGCGGCCAAAGGCGCCGACGCAAAGCCCCGAGCGTGACGAGCCAGAAATTTTTAAACACGGGGAAACCGATTCCGCCGATGACGGAGAGGACAATGATCGCAAAAATAAAATCCGTCTGCACGGGAATGCCGCTCGTTGCCAAACCTTGCGGCAACGTCGAAAAGCCTGCATTACAAAAAGCCATGACCGCGTGGAAAACCGAAAAGAAAATCGGATCTGCCGCATGTTCCGCCGCATAGGAAAAATAAATCCATAGCGCCCCGAGTGCCTCCACGGAAAAGGTAAAGCCGACGAGCACGCCGAGCACGAGCCCGATTTGCGTGAGATTGTCTTCGCTGAACAAATCCTGAAACGCAAAACGATTGCGAATCGAAAGCCCGCCCGCAAAGAAGTAGGCAAAGAAATAGGTAATGGACATCACGCCCAAGCCGCCCAACTGCGCGAGCACGAGCAAAATATATTGTCCGAACTGTGTCAGCGTCGCCGGCAGACTCTCCACGGGAACAAGTCCCGTCACGCATACGGCACTCGTCGCAAAAAACAATGCGTCCGTACAGGAAATGCCGTCAATACTCGCCCGCGGGGTCAACAACATCAATGTCCCGCACAAAATCAGGGCCGCGAAGCTGAAAATAAAAACGTGCCCCGGACTCAATCGCTTGACGGCTTCGATTTTACCGCGGAAGCGCAAAAGGCGAACACCCACGACAGCAATCAGCAACAAGTGTAGCAGGCAGACGAAAGATTTCGCGGAATCCGGGCTACTCCAATAATCGGCGCCGAAAACGGCTGCAGCAGGAATCGACAGAGTCAGAAGCAGCTCTGCCAGGCAAGTCCGCAGATAATTCCAAACGGATTTATAAATACAAAACAGGCGTGCTGCTTCCTCCGCCAGAAAGATGCCAAGATTCGCGTAGGACAGCACCAGCAAGACCGTCACCTGGGTTTCGCTTAGCCGCCACCCCAACGCCGTCACGATTGACGCAAGGCTGAACACGGCGCAAAACGCCATCAGGCTGTTGAGCCAAAGCGTGGTCTGCCGCTGCTTTTTTTCGTGATCGACGTTCCGAATTAATTCCATGGAGGGATTCCTTGCCACGGGAAATTAAGCGATTCGCCTTCAAAAGACAAACGACAATTCCCGTAAAAAAATAAAAGCGCATCTCTCCGTTTTGCGGAGAAATGCGCCCGAAAGGGAAATTCCCGAATTAGCGTGCGCGGCGGCGCGAGAACTTGTTCTGGAACTTTTCGACGCGGCCGGCAGTGTCGACGAAGCGCTTTTCGCCCGTGTAAGCCGGGTGCGAGTCCGCAGTCACGTCGCGCGGGATAACGTAGTATTCTTCGCCGTCAACCGTGATCTTTTCCTTGGAGGAAAGCGTGGACTTGGTCAAAAATTGGCGACCGGAGGAAACGTCGCGGAAGCAAACGTTGTTGATCGAAGGATGAATATCTTTTTTCACGGTAAAAATTTCCTAAGCTAAAATTAAAACGCGAGGATTAACCCTGGCGCGCCTTGTAGCGCGGGTGGGTCTTATTGATGACGTAGATGCGGCCTTTGCGACGAACGACCTGGCAGTTCGGGTGACGCACCTTAAGATTTTTAAGTGAAGATGAAACTTTCATAGCTTTCTGAAAAAATTGTTGAACGACTATTCAAGCGATTTCCCTACCCGACTGTCAACAGTCTTTTTCGTTTTTTTACATTCCGCGCAATTTGTATCCACACATCCCCCCGCGAAAAGCAGCTTTAACCGCCCATAGGAATCCTAAAATAAGCGGATTGGCATCAAAAAACGCGGACGCACGCGTGGCAGCACTAAAGTACGCACCGATCCCGTTCGAATTCATCCGGTAGAATACGTCCGAAACGTTTTTGTTCCCGTCGAAAGCGTAGAACAGGTTCAAGCTGTTCGGCGCGTCGCCACCGATTCCGTCGGATCCCAAACGAACTCTTTGAACACATTGTACGGCTCGTTCGAATAGAGCACCTGCACGCAGAGATAGCCGTCGTAGAGGAAACGCAGCCACGTGTTCTGTGTCCCGTTCGTCACGGATTTGTATTCAACGCGCGGCGGCCCTGCGAGTCAAAGCTCATCGTAATCTCCGTCCCCGTGGCGGCGTTCGTCCAACGCACCGGACGGTTTTCGGCATTGTATTCGACAGCCCACGTTCCCGTCGAAGTCTGAATCGAAGGTATAATCATGTGAACATACACGACTTGAGATTACATGTTAAAACATTACATGTCGCCAATTTCGGAGTTCCCGTAAAAAATTCCCCGCTTCCCGTGTCGGGCAATAAGAGAGCCCCACATATCAGAAAGAAAAAAGCTATTGTTTTTTAACACTCTTTGTCCCTTCTCCAATCCGTTCATTATCCGTGAGATTCTCCAGCATGTGAGCGAAAGCGTTTCTGAAGAACTTCTTTTCAGTTTTCGGATAAAAGAATCCTCGGAAAGCTTTCCGAACAAAAATTCATACACAAGCAATTCTGTTCGCAAGTATTTCGATAAGCTTTTTCGGTTAATCCGGTTGGCGCCCATTGTATCTGGAAATAAAGACATCAACGTTCCTAAGGCGATAGATCCTACAAGATAAGAAGAGGGGTGATAAATCGTCGGTAGGAAATCTTCTTCCGAACAATATTCGCACCCAATTCGTTCAAGAAAATCTAATGCAGATATTTGAGTTTCCGCTTCAAAATCCGTCCTTTTCAATACTTTTTTTGCATAAGGAGCCAACACCGAAAACAGCGCTTCATCCGTGACTTCAAAGAAAATAAGCGAAAGATTCTGTTCATCAATAAATATTCCCTTAGAGCGGGCCGCACGAAGTTTCTTATTCATCACAACAGTTCTCGTTTTTTATCACTTGCACATTGTTAGACTCTACGAGCCCAATCAAAGACTGAATAGGAATGTCCACATTATGCTTAATACACATAAACAAAGGTCGATTTATGAACGTCTTGCAAGATAAATCGCCTGCACCATAAGCTGTTGTTTCTAAAGGACAAACACATCGCCACAAACCATCTACACCTCGAACGCAATTTGCGCTTAGTGCCATCAGCCCCTCACTCTCCTCCTCCGTCCTTTCGACTTCTTTCAATTCATTTTCTATATACATGGCAATGAGTGTACAGGTGAGCTGGACGGCCATTGAAATCGGACTCCCGAATCCCCCTCTACACTTAAATCCCTCAATCCTACTATGGCACAATCGACGTCCTTTTTGCTCTGCTTTCAATTTTCGAAGCATTTCCTTATCTACACTGGTTTTCTGCCTCTTTTTCGAGAGTTCTTCGTATCGTCTGTTCACTTCCTCGTCTGAAAGACTCTGAAATTCCGTATGGGTAACATTATTACATCCGTGTTGCGATTCGCCCAAATTATCGACAACAGAAAGAACTCTATTCCCCACAAACGCATGCAGATTGAGGCCGCCTTGTTCTTCGATGGGGTCGCGGGAGAGGAAGCGGCCGAGCGAGGGCGAGTAGTGCCGGTAGTTGTAGTAAACGAGGTCGAGTTCGGAATCGTAGTGTTCCGACGAGAAGCGGAACGGGTTGAGCGCAACGATGTCGAACGAAGCGCTTGAATCGGATTCTGACAGGCGGGAAGAAGAAAATTTAGGACAATACCCTAAAAATAAATTTCTAGAGGTAGCCATTAGTTTTTTATATTAGCATCTTTGGATTCTATGTCATGTCCAATAGCAATCATTGGTACAGAGAGAGACGTAAAGCCAGAATTTATCGCCATGCCCGATAACTTTTCATTTTTTTGAAGTGCATAGAAATTTTATAGATATTCTCTTAGGAATAAGATCACGCAAGTGCGTCCAATCAGATTCTCGAAGAAAAACAAAGCGGAATTCTTCATTCTTTCGCTGAATGGATGAAGAAATTATGAGTCCGGACCACCAACGTTCGTAGAGTCCCCAAAAAACACTTACCTCTTTGTTTTTTGAGAAAACTTCTACACTCCAAATATTCTTTAACGGCAAGCTGTAAGCCCTCCGAAAAAATATGTAATTCTTTATGATTAGAACGTGCTCTTCGGTAAGCATATACCTTGTCCCCATCAAAAGAAATCCGCTCCATAACGGCATCAATATTGCTAGGACACACAGAATACACGGTATGCCGAGAAAATACCATGACCATTGGAAATCATTTTCCGCCCAAATACCTATAAGGAGAACCGCTCCCCCAATAGAAAGGGACAATGAAAATTGGTTAACCCAAAGGAGATGAAACTTCGGCTTTGCAGTCCAAATACTTTTAGCTTCTTTCGACTTCATTAATCGTGAAAATATACATCGTATTTATTGTTCTAGGGCGGCTACCAGCGGATTTTTAAATGAAGTGGATTCTGAATACGTGAAAGGAAGGCTCTCTGTATTAGGGTTCCATAGTTCAAACCCTACATCGAGCCAAAGAAAATTAGCAATGACATCTATCTTCGCCTCAATTAGCCCGAGACTTCCTTTTACGGCACATTGTTCCCCGGTACAGGAAAGCAATACTTCAGATCCAATGCTCACCTGTCCGCGTAAACCTAATCCGAATTCTTTCCAGTCATTCTTCCTTGCCTTCGATACACGTGCTATAGCCCCTCCCTCTGCTCCACCATACCCGATTCCTCTAAGGGTTGATGAATAGGAAGGTGTTTCTGCTTTAGAGAATTTAACACTAAACGTCGTCGATGCATCCAATCCCGCAAAAAATCGAACTCCTGCAAGCAAGAAAACATCCCATCCGAACACATCATTCTTTCGAATACCATATCCGACAGTTATTCCCGCTTCTGCGCTTAAAGAAAACGTTCCTGTCGCTTCTTTTTCGCAAGGGCGATTGGTCTCTTTATAACTGAAAGAAAGTCCCCAAACCATCTCCCAGTCGAAAGCATATCCGGGCCCATTGATAACTCCGCTAAAACGCTTTTTCCCGCCTCCGCCTCCTACAGATATCAATCCCAAGGAATCATTTTGAAACGTAGGTCGACTTCCTACGAATACATACAAATTCCATCCGCCTTGTTCTTCGATGGGGTCGCGGGAGAGGAAGCGGCCGAGCGAGGGTGAGTAGTGGCGGTAGTTGTAGTAAACGAGGTCGAGTTCGGAGTCGTAGTATTCTGAGCTAAAGCGGAACGGATTGAGCGCAACGATGTCGAACGAAGCGCTTGAATCGCGGTGCGTGCGGGTCGTGTTGCCGAACGGAGCGTAGTCGTAGTGCGCACCGATCCCGTTGGACGTG
>JAZRTJ010000048.1:0-5534 GCA_045651925.1 Candidatus Spyradenecus sp.
ACGGATATTACCAAAACCGGAGTCTCTTTAATTTCTTTTCTGTCTGTTCCATTGCGCCGCAGGCAGGTCGGAGAGCGATCGAAGTCACTTAGCGGCGCATGGGGCCGGAGGCCTGTCCGGGGGTTTCGGCTATTGCCTGCACCCCCGGGTATCCAAAGTAGTGCACCTCCGGAGCACTAACTCTGATGCGCGGAAAGAAGAAAACTTAGGACAACAATCTAAAAATGAATTTCTAGAGGTATCCTTTAATCTCTAATCTTTCCTGCGACGCGGGAACGTTTTTTATGCTTCTAAACACAGGCCTCGTTGCGTAATATTTCGACCATGCATTCGCCCAAGCTCGTCCTTCCCCTGTTTCTTGCCGCCGCGACCTTACTCAGCGGATGCATCTCCAGCAAACGCATGACGGACATCTCACCACTGGGCGAAAAAGACGAGCCGAAAATGTCCGAAAATCGTGTCAACGCCTGGCCGCTTTATTATTCGGCGGGAGCAGGCTGTTCCGTGCTTTGGCCGTTTTTTGATTTTGATGACAACGGCTGGGCCTTCCGCCCGTTTTACGTCAGGGACGGAGAGGAGCATTCCGTAATCTGGCCGCTTTCCGGCTGGGATCCGAAAGGCGGTTGGGCTTTAAACGCCTACTGGGATAGAAACAGCTACGGGCTATTTCCACTGTTTCATAAGTCCGGAAGGTTTTCGTATATTCCGAACTACGTTTTCCCGTTGTGGTGGGTAAGCGACTGGTCAGACTGGGGCCTTTTCCCGCTCGGCGGAGTCGGAACCGGTAAGGGCGATTGGCGGTTTCTGAATTTCTATTATCGGAATACGGACGAGTATTATCATCAGGGTTCTTCGGGCTCCTACTCGCATTGGAATTTCTGGCCGATTCTGTTTCGGAAATCCTATACGGCAAAAGGAGAACGCGAACCCTATCAAATTGACTGGCGTTTACTTTACGGCCTGCTCGGCGGTTATAGCGAAGATAAGGAGCAGCAACTCGCGTGGCTGTTCCCGCTGTTTTTTGACCGGGAGGAAAAGCAAGCCCGTGTCTCAATTGATGCATCCGACTCAAACCCGGCCGGAAACGATTATTTTACTTGGGTCTTCCCGACGTTTTTCCGAAGCAACGACAGCGGAACATTCATCAATACCCTCCTGCCGTTTTATTACTATACCGGAAGCGAAAACGACTACGCGTTTATCACGCCGCTCGGTTGGCATTCGGAAAGCGGCGATTCCGAAACAACCGCCGTTCTGCCGCTCTATTACTACAACACGCGCGGAAGCAACGACTACGTCTTCGCAACCGCACTCGGCGGCTGGGGAAAATTTTCCGACGGCGGGCATTTGCACTACGCTCTCGGCCCGCTTTACATCGACTACGCATCGCCCTCCGGCGATTCCGAATTCACGTCCGTACTTTGGCCGCTTTATATGCATTCGCGCGACGGAAAAAAGGAGTGGAGCTATCTCTTCCCGTTCGGGCATCGTTGGACGGACGGAGAAGAAACGCGGCGCAGCTTTCTGTTCGGCTTGGGCGCAACGCGTTCCCGTGATGAAAAAACGTCTTGGGCACTTTGGCCGTTTTACGGTTCAAGCAACGATTTCTACAACGCGGATTTCCGCTATTCCTTCACGCTCGCCGGATCGGATCAAGACAGCGAGTGCAAGCGAAGTTCGAATTGGCTGTTCCCGCTCTATCATTACAAAAGTCGTGATGAAAACGGCGGCGACTATGAATTTTATGCCTTGTGCTACCTTTTCGGGATAGAAAATTCGTATCGCAACTATAATACGGTCCGCCGTTTCGAAAATTACCTTTTCCCGCTTTATTTCTACGATTCGTGGACCCATTGCGATTCAAACGGAATTCCTACGGCAGATGCGCCCTACGACAGTGAATTTTACATCCCGCTGATTTACGGATTCGACACAGAGAATCGTCTCGGAGCAAAGGAAAAATCATGGAGGCACTGGGCATTGGCGTATCTTTTTAATTTCCGGGAAAGTAATTATGCCCCGATTCCGATGATGAGGGAAGTCCCTGCACAGTCGTTAGAAAAGTCCTCCTGCTATCGTTACATCAACACATTTTGGGAGACACGCGATTTCCGAATTTGGAAAGAGGGCGCGTTAAGCCCGCGGGAACAGGCAATTGTCTGGAATGCGGAAAATTATTGTCTCAATGGCTATTCTCGCTCCTACACCAATTCGCTTGCATTTCCGAACGGCAGAACGTGGGAAAAATCTCACGGGAGTATTGATTTGGAGGAAGAAATTTTTGCCGAAGGCGAAGAGGAAAATCTTGATTGGGACGGAAAATACGCCCGCCGCGAAACCTTCTTCCGCCGCGAGCTAACGAAGATTCTTCGGGCGAAAGGCGTAGAAGTCCCCGATGATACGGACAAGAACGCAATGACGCGTGCCGTACAAAAGCTCGTTGCCGAAAATACGGAAGTCCTCACGGAAAAAGAATTTCAGGTCTGGCCGTTTTACGAATCGCAGGAAGCCTCCGACGGCAATTTCGAAAAGGAATTCCTTTGGGGCGTTTGGTATTCCCGCGGCAACGAAGAAAAATCCGTTACCAGCTGTCTGAAATACCTCTACCGCAGAGAAACGACACAAGACGGAACCAAGCTCGACGTGTTCCCGTTCATCAGTGTCGATACGGGCAAGCGCGGTTCCTTCTCCTTTCTCGGAAAATGCTTCCGCATCGTCAATGACGATGAAAAAGGCTGGAGCGGTAATTTCCTCTTCATTCCCTGGGGAAATGATTAAGGCGCCCCGTGATTCGTTTCGTGTTTGAAAAAGGCCGTTGCCCGGAATCGGACAACGGCCTTTGACGAATCGCTCCGCTACTTATTTACGGCGGCGCCGGCGCATACCGACAAGTGCAAGAGCTCCCAACCCGGCAAACAAGCCGAACGCGGACGGTTCCGGAATCGCTAAGCCCGACAGCGAGACGACGCCGTTGAGGTAGGTCATCATTGTATTCTCATCAATCAAAACCCCGGAGAAATAATCCTGCGCTGAGTATGAGCCTTCTTTCAGCGTATCCGTGCCCATTCCGGTATAGAGTACGTCAACACCGGAGAACAGCACTACCATGCTATCAGCAAAAAGCTCGCCGTCCGGTGTCAAATCGAGCTTGACCGCCGCATTTCGTAGCCTCAACTTGCCGCCACTCAAATCGATGTGAGATTTATCCAGAACCAGCACAGAATCACCCTCAAACGTCAGCTGACCTTGCACCACGCCGCCAATGGAACTATTCAAAGCTTCGGACCCTAGCGTTGTAATATTCTGAGCTCCAGTAGAGTTGAGGAGGCTTGCGGAAAGTGTAGCGCCTCCATTGATGTCGACGCTACTTGAAATCAACGTCGCGTATTTTCCGCTTGTTGCATCGGAAGCCAGGTTGATTGACGCACCAGCCATTAACTGAACACTCCCATTTAGCATGCCTTCCTCAATGTTGATAGCGGCATAAACGTACCCGCTACCAGGCTGGAGGGAAAGTTTTGCATCACTTCCTACAACAAAAAGCTCACCCTTAAAACCGGCAATGTGACTGCTAAGGGTTACTTGACTATTTACCACACGAACAGCTCCGGAGCCGTCCGGGCCTTTAATGGAGACAGCGGTATTGGTAAAGGTTAACGTACCATTCGCTGTTGCTTTGAAAGTCGAAGCGATGGTACTCCCGACGGCACCTTTAATTTCCAGTGTCGCACCGGAATCGACGAGCACATTGCCGGCAATGCTGTGGCCGGCTTGGTCCAGCACGACGTGGGCATTATTTCCCACGCCGAGGGTTGTCCCGACATCGGCGGTAAGGATGGAGCCACCCAGAGCATCGGAGTGGTGCATATTCAAAAACACTACGCTCCGCATCTTCGTCTCCTGTCGGGAGGTAAGTCCCGGAAAGCCACCAGTTAATCGCACCGATGGTGAGACCGCCCACATCGGGTCTTATACAGGCGCTTTTATATTTTCCCCAAATAACTTCCGCTGCGGTCGGCGCTTCAGGCGAAACCGAAAGGCCGCTCTCAATGCGTCCGTCCTGCCACCAGGCGACGAGATTAGACGCGGATGCCGCATAGCACATGAGGTCATCGACATCTTTATCCCAAGTTTTCTCAACGTCGTACCAACCGCCGAATTGATTAACTCCGGCGGCCCAATATTCTTCAGCCGAAGCGACAACGGCAGTTAAACACAATGAACAGGTGAATAGGCGAGAGAGATTCATAGTGGCGTAGATTTGCCGCAGAGCGTAGTGCATGCTCCCTCGCCAATCAAGCTGTTTGTCGGCAACGGAATTTGCAACCCTCAATGAGAATAATTCTCATTTTCATATTGACTAATGAAAATGAATCTCATTTGCTTTGTAAATCATCTACAAAACACGCATGAGAAAACAACAAACAACAAAACTTGCGGCACTGCTGCTCACGGCGGCCCTTCCCGCAGTTAACGCATTCGGCGGAATTTTTGTGATTACCGACGATGCTGCTCCCGCCGGCACGGGGGATTTGGAGGTGACGCTCAATTGGGAATCCTCCGCGACAACGGACCATAGCCACTGCGTGACCGTCGCACCCGCTCTCGAATTCGCTTACGGCGCCACGGAAACGCTCGAAATCGCCGCCTCACTCGACTTCGGCCACGAATACATGAGCTCGCGCTACGCCCGCAAGATTGCGGAATCCCGCACGCACGACTTCAACTTTACGGGCATTTCGCTCGCGATGAAAAACATGATTCTCGATCCCGAAAACCAAGAACTTCCTTTCGGCCTCTCGCTCATCGGCGGATTCAGCTGGGCCTTCGCCGGAGCAGATCAGTCAAGCGCGCGCGACATCACCTTCGAACTCGGGCTCATTTTTCAAAAAAACTTCCTGGATAACGATCTCGTGCTTGCATTCACGCCGGTCGTCGCCTTCAGCTCAGCAAAAGGCGATCCCGCAGACGGTAGCACGGACTCGACCTTCGACACCACGGAATATTCGCTCGCGGCGGGAGCCTCCTACTCTGTATGCAGCGGATTACGAGTCGGCCTTGAAGGCGTTTATTCCGTCGTTTATGACGCAACCGGCTTCGACGACGACCAGTTCTATGCCGGACCGAACTGTTGCTACGAAGCGGAAAACTGGTGGCTGACCGTCACTGTCGCGCCGCGCCTCTTCACTTCGTCGGACGACATTCTTATCGCCGGACAATTCGGCTACATCTTTTAATTTCGTGTCGGGCGCGCAGGCGAAACGGGACTTATTTGCCATGCTTCGATTCCACTCCGCGAGCCTGCGCCCCGACATCGCTTTTGAAAATGAAAATCATTTGTAATTATCCCCCTCTAAACGCTAAGATAGGATGCAATTCTCAGTATTAACAGCCATGTTTCCTCTATCAGAAGCCAAAGTCGGAGCACGTGTACGGGTACAATCCATGGACGTGGACGAACCCGTCAACCAACGTCTCCTTGCGTTCGGGCTAACCCCCGGAGCAGACGTGAGCATTGTCCACGTTGCACCTTT
>JAZRTJ010000049.1:0-12385 GCA_045651925.1 Candidatus Spyradenecus sp.
CGGAAAAACTCTACGCCGCGGCAAGCCGTTTCGGTCAGCCCGGCGATGAGGATTTCCCCTCGTTTTTCGAACTGATGACGGCGATGGCGTTCCTGCGCTTTTACGAAACGCATTGTGACGCGGCAGTCATTGAAACCGGGCTCGGCGGCCGTCTCGATGCCACCAATATTCTCCTGCCGAAAGTCTGCGCCATCACCTCCATCGGGCTGGATCACTGCGACATGCTCGGCAACACGCTCGAAGCCGTCGCCGCGGAAAAAGCGGGCATCATCAAGCCGGGTGTCCCCGTTGTCCTCGGCTGCGTCCCCGAAGAAGCCGAACGCGTCATCCGCGCCGTCGCTCATGAAAAAGGGGCCCCGCTCGTCTCCGTACGGGAGCGCTTCGGCGATGCCGTCGATACCTATCCGCAAACGAATCTCTTCGGCGACCACCAACGCCGCAACGCCGCGACCGCCACGCTCGCCGCCGAAATCTTTTTCCGCGAGACCCGGAACGAATCCGTCGGAGACATTGCCGATGCCCTGAACACGGTCTGCTGGCCGGCACGCTGGGAACGCCGTTGCCTCGAAGACGGGCGGGAACTCATCATCGACGTCGCTCACAATGCCGAATGCGCCGTCGCGCTCGACGCCATGCTTTCCGCGCATGTCGCAAAGACGGGAACGCGCCCGAGCATCATCGTCGGCGTTCTCGGTGCCGACCGCGCGCGGCCGATTCTCCGCGTCATTGCCAAGCACGCGGAGCGCATCTTCCTCGTGCGTCCGGCGCAAGACCGAGCCTGCTCGCTTGCGGATTTGCGCGCCTGCATCCCGGCGGATTTTTCGGGAAGCGTTTTCGAATCGGATGTCGCAACGCTTTTCCCGGGCAAAGGTCGCTGCGCCTTGGAAACGCAAGCCGGCGAATCACTGATCGTCGCGGGCTCCTGCTATCTGGCGGGAGAAGTCGTCGCCGCGCTCGCCGGCAACGCCGATGATTCAGGTTTAAACCTTCAGGACAAACTGCCGATCGCCAAAGCCTAATGCCGAACGCAGAACACATTCAGGCGAGCGTACTTGCACTCCACGGATTTACCGGATGCGGGAAAGATTTCGACTGCATGCGCCATGCGTTTCCGGATGTTTATTTTGACACTCCCGACTTGCACGCCGCCGACATTCCCGAAGATTTTCCCGGTCTGCTTACGTTGCTTGAAAACCGCTTTGAACAGCTATCGAAAACGCAACCGCGCATCCTCCTCGGCTACTCGATGGGCGGCCGCATCGCCTTGCACCTGGCCCTGCGGCTCGTCCGAAACGGCCGCTTCCGCAAAGGCGACCGCCTCATTTTAATTTCCGCTTCCCCGGGCTTAAGAAGCGAAGCAGAACGCAAGGCCCGCCGGGAGCACGACGCCGCACTTGCCCGAAAAATCCTCGCCGCTCCCGATGCCGCCGCCTTTTACGCGTTCTGGAGAACGGTGCCGATTATCGCCTCGCAAGCCAATATTCCCGAGCCGTGGAATCGCCGGATTCGGGAAAGCCGAGCCGCTGCCGATAAAACACGCTGGGCGCGTTCCCTCGAAACACTCGGCACGGGAGCGCTCCCGCCCCTTTGGGACGAACTCGGCGAAATCAATGTCGAGACCCTACTCGTTTGCGGCGAAAACGATGCCAAATTCACACAAATCGCCGAAACGATGCACGCCGCCCTTCCGCACTCCCGACTCGTCAAAATCCCGGGTTGCGGGCACACGCCGCAACTTGAAGACCCGGACGCCTTTAAAGCGAAACTTCACGGCAAGCTCCAAGCATAAAAGGAGCGTTGCCGGAAGCCTCCCTACCAATCTTTTCCGACGAAAATGATTTCGGGCGCAAGTGTAATTCCGGTTTCGGCTTTGACGATGCCGCGTACACGGCGAACAAGTGCTTCCACGTCTTCCGCACGGGTACTCGGTGTCGCCGTAATAAAATTCGCATGAACGGGCGAAACGGTCGCACCGCCTTGGGAGCAGCCCCTCAGGCCGAGGCTGTCGATGAGCCTTCCCGCACTGTCGCCGGGCGGATTTTTGAAGGTGCACCCGGCTGAGCGTTCCCGCGGCTGAGACGTACGACGCACCTCCGCGAGAGTTCGCATAACGGAAAAAATTTCGTCCGCTTCCCGCGCCGCTTCGCATCTCAAAAGCACGCTAAGCACGATTGCGCCGTGCAGTTCCGGACAATCCCGATACGTCGGATGCATCTGCTCCCGCGTCGCTTCGTGAAGCGAGCCGTCGGGCATCAGCCATTCAACGCTGACAACGCGGTCGAAGATCGTGCTTCCGTGAGCGCCGGCATTCATGCGAAGTGCGCCGCCGAGCGTCCCCGGAATGCCTTCCAAAAATTCGAACCCGCCCATGTTTTCCCGTGCGGCGAAGGCGCAAAATTCCTTGAGCTTAATCCCCGCTCCGGCCCGCAGGCAGGCGCGTTCCGGGACTTCGTTGTCCGAAGCGCGCACGCGCATGACACGCGTCCAATTCGAACGGCAAAGGCGAACGACCAAGCCGGGAAATCCTTCGTCGGGGACAAGCAGATTCGAGCCGCGTCCGAGAACGAAAACCGGGAGCTCGTAAACGCGGGCTCCGCGCAACAGAATGAGCAATTCGTTTAAATCCTCCGGCTCGGCATACCAAGCGGCATTCCCGCCGACCCCGAGCGTCGTCAGCGCCCCGAAATTTTTCTCCGCGCAGAAAACAGCCTTGTCGCCGAGGAGTTTTCTCATGCGCTCACCGAAGCCCTCGGACGTTTCGCGCGGGCGTCCGGCTTCACGCAACCAAAGCTCGCGAACAAAAACCGCGGCGGCGATACGATCGATATCGCCGGCGCCGACAAAAGCGATCAGCGTTTCTTCGCCTTTTCCTTCTGCAACCCCTGTCGCGACCTCACGCAAGCGTGCCAGACATCCGGCGGCATTTTCGCAGGTACGGATC
Source organism: Candidatus Spyradenecus sp. (assembly GCA_045651925.1). GTDB lineage: Bacteria > Verrucomicrobiota > Verrucomicrobiia > Opitutales > UBA953 > Spyradosoma. Next base: position 2,942 of record JAZRTJ010000049.1, read on the forward strand.
CCGCGCGTTCCAGCAGTAACGGCAGCCAAAATGTCGGCAGCTTCTCCGCCGGGAATTTTGGCTTCGCCCGCCGAATACACAGGCAAAATCATCGCTTCGTCGGCAATCGCCAGCGCATTGGCAAATTCCGCCGCGTACTGCCGCGTGCGCGAATAGCGGTGCGGCTGGAAGACGACGACGAGGCGGCCGAGATGCGTTTCACGAAGCAAACGCAAAAGAGCGGAAATCTCGGTCGGATGATGCGCGTAATCGGCGATTACCTTGATTCGGTCTCCGGAATAGAGAACATCCTGGCGGCGGCACATTCCGGGAAATTTCCCGAGCGGAGAAACACCGATTTTACCGTCGCAAACAAAGGCCGTTGCCGCGAGCGCGAGCATGGCGTTTTGCGTGTTGAAGGTCCCCGCCGTCGGCAAAATAATTGTTCCCCCAGAGAATCTCCCTCCGATTTCAAGCTGCGTCTCGTTGGCCCGGGCGCGCACGACGCTGTACGAAAAATCACCGCCGGCGCCGACCGTAAAGACGGGAACATTCAAGTCGCGCGTCAGGCGCAAGAGGCGGGCATTGCCGGCGGGAATGAAGATCGCCCGGCGCGTCCGCTCGAAGAGCTCGCGGAAAATGCGTTCCAAGTCCTCCTCGGTTTTGTAGTAGTCGGGATGATCCCAATCGAGGTTCACCGCGATAGTAATTTCCGGAGAGAAATGGCGAATCGTACCATCGCTTTCATCGACTTCGGCAACCAGCCAGGGGGTCGCCGTCGAGTAATGGGCGGGCGGCATCGCCGAATCGCGATAAAGCCCGCCGAGGACGTAACCGGCGTCCGTTCCCGCTGCGGCCAGGGTCTGCGCGAGCATCCCGCTGGTCGTTGTCTTTCCGTGGCTGCCGCAGACGGCAATCAGCTGCTTTTCGGCGGCACGCTCCGCGAGCAGTTCCCCGCGACGTAAAATACGCGAGCCGTTTTCAAGAGCGGCATCGTAAAGCGGATTACCGGGCTTAACGGCACTGGAACGTCCGACGATGGCCGCATCGGCGGGAAGCCGTTCTTCGAATCGAACGCCCGCCTGTGTGAGAAAAGCGCGCATCGGCGAATCTGCTCCGTCGTCCCAGCCGGAGACGTCCCAGCCTTCACCGCGCATATAAATGGCCAGGGGACCGACGCCCATCCCGCAAACTCCGAGCAGCCAAGCTTTGCGCGGGGCTACGGGCAATTCAAGTTCATCGGAAGCGGCTTCGGTCGGAGTCATGTTCATTGTTGTCATTAAGCATGAGCCCTCCCGGCCCGGCATTCAAAAACGAAATTAAAAATTTTACGTTTAAATCCGTTCCCGTCCGGCGTAGCGGTTGGCGAGAATCGTACAGACGAGTAACTGGAGCTGGTGGTAAAACATAATCGGCAGGACAATCAGCCCGATGTCCAAATCGCCGGAAAGCGCCGCTGCGCCGAAAATGACTTTCGCCATAGGCACTCCCGATGCCAGAGTCTTTTTCGAACCGCAAAACACCGTCGTGATTTCATCTTCTTTCCCGAATCGGCAGAGCTTCGCGACCGCAAAGGAAATGCCGAGCGCAATTGCCAGAATCAGGAGCGTTCCCGCAAAGGTCTGAAACAGAACTTCCAAGCCGTAATTCTTCCAAAGACCCCGAGCAACGGAATCGGCGAACGAGGAATAGACGATCAGCAAAATGACGCCCTTGTCGAAAGTGTTGATGCTCTTTTTGAAACCTTCCGCAAATTTTCTCAGCAACGGACGTAACAACTGCCCGAGGATAAAGGGCAGGAAAAGCAGGACGAATAAATCGAAAATCGTCTTTCCGAGCGGCAGGGAATCTCCGCTCGTCGTCGCAAAAATGCCGATGAGCACCGGCGTCAGGACGATGCCGAGCAGACTCGAAATGGAGGCGTTGAAGACGGCGGCGGGAACGTTTCCGTGCGCAATAGCCGTCATCGCCACGGAGGAGGAAATCGTCGAAGGCAATGCCCCGAGAAAGTAAAACCCGAGTGCGAGCTGAGCGGGAAGCCAGCCGAGAGCATTGTCAAAAATCCCGCAAAACGCGAAAGTGATCAGCGGGAAAACGAAAAAGGTCATCAACTGCACCGCCGTATGGACGCGCCATGCCAGTAACCCGTTCCGGAGGTTTTCCCAAGAGAGGCCCAAGCCGTGAAAGAAAAAGACCGCCGCAACCCCGACATTGGCGAGAACGTCAGCGTGGAGCGCCCCGCCGGTTTTTCCGAAATCCGGGAAAAGCGTCGCCAAAACGACACAGGAAACCATCCCGTAAAGGAACCAATCTTTATAGAATGCGCCGCCTTTTTTTTTCGTACCTGCCTGCCGCGGAACTGTCTTAACTTCGCTCATGAATCAAAAAATGAAATGCCGAAAACCCCGCTCCCGCAAGAAAATCGTTGAAGGCTACCGAATCGCTCGGTTTATTTAAACACACTTCCACAATTCCCGATGCAGGAATCCCGTCACGAAAAAACCGTTCTTCCCACCCCGAATGTCGCCGACCGCTCGGCGGCTCCCGGCGAGCGGCTCATCATCGGAAAACTCATTCGCCGCGGGGAAAACGCCGCCGAACCCCAAACGGGAAAGCCTAAACGCCGCTTCTTCCGCGGGAACGGAGCCGGATTCACGGCCTCCGCCATCGTCCACGCCGCCTTCCTCATCTTTGCGCTTTTTTGGATTACGGAGCGCATCCGCAAAGCGCCGGAAGAAGAAACCGTCCAAGCCTTCGTGACCGGTAGCGGCGGCGGCCAAGGCGGCGAGAACCAAGCCCACCGTGCAAAAGCCCACAAAGTGATCCCGCCCCGTCCCCCGAAGATCCTTTCAAAATCTGCATCCGCCACCATCGCGCTTCCGGAATTTAACGTCAAAATGCCCGCGCCGACGAGCTTCTCGCAGAGCATCGCCGGCTTGTCGGCCGACGGACTCGCCAACGGCGGGAGCGGATTCGGCGGCGGCTCGGGCGGAGGTATCGGAACGGGCATCGGCGTCGGAATCGGCGACGGGAAAAACCTCGTCGGAGCCTTCGCTCCGCGGAAAGTCATGGGCGCCAATATCGTAGCGGAAAAAGTCGCCGTCTATCTCGATTGCTCGGGCAGTATGTCGCCCTACCTCCCGCAGGTCCGCAACGAAATTTACGACAAATATCCCGATGCCGACATTTTTGAATTCGACGGCATCCGCACCCTCGTACACGACGGCGAAATCATCGGCGGAAAGCATTACAAAGACAAAAGCCCCGTCAACAACCGCTACGGCATCCGCCTCGACGGCACGGAAAAGGAAAAGCTTTCAAACAACGGAAAGCGCATCCACAAAAAATATGCAACCAACTTCGAGCAAGGCTCCGTCGGTGCGTGGATTGACATCATGATGAACGAAAGGTACGACGCCCTCGTCATTTTCTCGGACTTTCAGGACGGAATACGGCAATACAGCAAAGACGGGAAAACCATTTTCGCCGACTCCTCCTACCAACCGACCGAGACCGACGAACGTAAAAACCGCGACATCCGCTGGCAAAACCGCTGGCACGCAACCCTGAAACGCCGGAAAAACTCCCTGCGCATTTACCTTTTTACCATCGGTATCGACCCGCAAAAATTCCTCGCCGACTGCGTCGAACTCTCCGGCGGCGCCATCACTGACGTCCGCTACCTGCGCGAAGCCGTCGAAGAATCGAAGCCGCGTCCCCGCCGGCGAGGCTCGCGCTCCCGCCGACAATCCGAGATCGAATCTCCCGTCGAAACCCTGTAGATTTTTCTGAAAACGGAATCGCTCCATGAATGCTTTTTGGACCAATGAAACGCAAATCCTCGACTTTCAACGCGCCCTCCGGTCGTGGTTTCTGAAAGAGCAGCGCGACATGCCCTGGCGCCGCGAACGCAGCGTTTACCGCACCGTCGTTTCCGAATTCATGCTCCAACAAACGCAGGTCGATACCGTGCGTCCGTACTTCGAAAACTGGGTAAAAAAATGGCCGGATTTCGAGACACTCGCCTTGGCCGACGAAAGCGACGTCCTGCACGCCTGGGAAGGGCTCGGCTACTACTCCCGCGCACGCAACCTCCACGCCCTCGCACGCGCCATCGTCGCCCAAGGCAGCATTCCTCAAACTCCCGAAGGCTGGCTCGCTTTCCGGGGCATCGGCGCCTACACCGCTGCCGCCATCGCCAGCATCGCGCAGGGCGTCCCCGCGGCAGTCGTAGACGGTAATGTCGTTCGCATCCTCGCCCGCCTCTCCGTCGACACAACGGCATTTAAAGACAACGGCACCGGCGTAAAGCATTTCTCCGCACTCGCAGACACCCTGCTTTCCCGCGAACATCCCGGCGACCACAACGAAGCCATGATGGAACTCGGCGCCACCGTCTGCACCAAGCACAATCCGCGCTGCGCCGACTGCCCCGTTGCCGCATTTTGTCACGGGAAAACACTCGATGACGTCGCATCGCTTCCGCGATTTGCCGCCAAAACCGTCAAAAAAGTACAAATTGACCGGGCCTTTATCCGCTTCCGCAACGGCTCCGTTCTGTTTGCCAAGCCCCACGCTTCGGCACGCCGCCTACGTGAGCTTCTCGAATTTCCGCGCTGGGAAAGCGTTTTCCCCGACAAAACGCCGCATGCCGAAGCCCTGCTTTTGGAGGGACGGCGCGGCATCGCTTCCGAAAGCATCCTCGAGCGCATTTACGCAGGCACGCTTTCGCGGCTTCCGAAAAACAACGCCGAGGCGGAATTCGTCAAAGTCGCCGCAGACGACTTAGAGAGCATCACGCTTTCCGGGCCACACCGCAAATGGCTCCGCCAAATCCTGCGAAAGGGAAGCAATTAGAAACGGAGATCTGGATATTAAAGCAAGCGTTGCGCACGAAGAAGCGACAAAAGACTTGTTCGCGAGGCGGCTTTTTCAGATAATCGGGCAAAGTGAAAGCCGTACCGAAAACCTGTGCCCTGCTGATTTCGACCTATAACTGGCCGGAAGCACTGAAGCTTGTACTCAAGAGCGTCAAGCAACAGACACGCATTCCGGACGAAGTCATTATCGCCGACGACGGCAGCGGCGAAGCTACGCGGGAACTCATCCGCGAATTTCAAAAAGATTTTCCCTGCCCGCTCATCCATGTCTGGCACGAGGATGACGGCTTCCGTAAATGCATTATCTGGAACAAGGCGCTCACCCGTTGCAGCAGCGACTATATCGTACAAATCGACGGCGACTGCGTGCTTTCACCCCGTTTTATTGAAGACCATTTAAAAAATGCGCGCGACGGCTGGTTTACCTGCGGGAGCCGCACGCTTCTTACCGCCGAGCGAACGAAACAAGTGCTTGCTGCCGGAACCGCTCAACTCACGCCGTTTTCCCGAGGAGTTTGCAATAAATTCAACGCATTTCGGATTCCGGTACTGACCCGCTTTTTCCGTGAACGCTACCGCAGAAAAAAGCCGTATATTTCCAAAGGGTGCAATATGGGCTTTTGGCGCAAAGACCTGCTTGCCGTCAACGGATACAACGAAAGTATTTCCGGCTGGGGACGCGAAGACGCCGAAATCGAAGTGCGTCTGATGAAACTCGGCGTCCGCCGGCAATCGTTGAAGTTCGGCGGCGCACAATACCACCTTTTTCACAAGGAAAACGACCGCTCCCGCGACGCGAAAAACATCGAAATTCTCAATCAGGCACTCGCCTCATCCGAATTTTGGACCCCACACGGCATCGTGAAAAAATAGCCCATGAAAGCAATCCCGGGAATCAATTACATTTTTCACACCATCGCTCGAGCCGGCGGCATGGAACGCGCCGTCACCGACATGATTTGCGGCTTTGCGGAGAAAGGAATCCCCGTACGCGGCATTGCCATGCGAACCGACATCTCCGTTTTCCCGAAGCATCTGCACGATAAAATTGAACTGATTCGTGTGCCCGCAAGATTTCCGTGGTGCCTCAACCAACGCTTTGCCAATTGGGATTTTGAAAATCGTGCGGCAAATTTTTGCAACCCCGGTTGGAAAACAATCAGCACCTCGCGCGTTCCCGCCCCCGTAGACATGGCGGTTTCGGGAGGAACACACCTCGCTCACTTGCAAAAGAAAGGGAAAAAGCGCCCTTCACTCACGGATAAAATGACGATGGAGCATGAATTTGCGCTCTATTCTCAAGCCGGCGTTTGCGTCGCGCACTCCCAAATGACACGGGACGAAATCGTCGCCCTTAATGCGACGAACCCGGACAAGGTCGTTTGCCTTTTCCCCCCTGTCGATTCCGAAAAATTCAATCTCGAGAAGCGCCGATTCCGAACAGAGATACGTACTTCGTGGGGCGTTTCCGATTCGGATTTTGTTCTCCTTTTCCCGTCCAACAATCACCAACTCAAAGGGGCGGATTTAATCCTTGCCGCGCTTGACGCAATTAACGATCCGCACATCAAGCTTGCCGTTGCGTCACGGCGTCCGATTGAACATCCGAGAGTCATTAATATCGGCTTTCATTCCGATATTGAGAGATATTATGCCGCTGCAGATGCAACCATTCTTGCCAGCAAGTACGAAGCGTTCGGCTTGGTGGCCGTGGAATCGATTCTTTGCGGGACACCGGCACTTCTTTCGGAAGCCTGTGGTGCGACGGATGCGCTTACTGAGCCGGGATGCTCCAAATTCCCCAGAACTCCCGAAGGCGTTCGCAACGCAATCATTGCCGCACGCGAACGCCATCGTGCGGGAACGCTCCCGCTCACGGAACCGGGGAAATCGATTCTCTATCCCTACACGCTCGACTTACACATCGATGCGCTTTTGGAATTGCTCTGACGGGCATCTCAGATTTTCCGGAGAGTTTCCGTGTGGGCGACAAGATCGTGCAAACGCGCCAACCACGGACGGCTGAAAATAAACGTATTTCTTTTAAATTTTTTCCAATTCGCCGCAGCGTTCAGGCGCGGAAGAATGTCACGCTTATCGGCAAATTCAACCGAGCCTTTGGCTGTTGTAAACTGAGCCGAGAGGCCCTCTTCCTTTACAATTTTCACCGAAACGTCGGAATAATGCCCCCAAGGCCAAAACATCATTTTGGGAGCCCTTCCGGTGATTGCAGAAATTTCCTTAATACAATTCCTCAAGTCCGCACGCAGAGACGCCTCAAATTCCTCCGGAGAAACACCCGTGCCCGCCGCCGCAACAGAGCTGATTCCGCGGTCGTTTTTGAGATGCTTCGTGCCGTGGGCCTCGATGGACCAGCATCCGGAATCGTGCATCGCACGCACTTCCGAACGGGTTAAATAACAGAGCGTATCCCCGTTCGGCGCCATTTTTTCCGCGTCCAAATTGCGACGCTCGACAATTTCGGCAGGCACCCCTTCAACGGTTCTCACTTCTCCGTCGTGCAAAAATCCAGCAGACAACGCAAGCGCCGCCTTCAAAGCCCGTTTTTTCAAAATCGGCGTCGCAAAAAGCCAATTATCCAACCATCCGTCGTCAAACGAAAGCATCGCATAGCGGCCGTTCGGCTTCTTCTGTTTCCCCGCAATAAAATCCAACGCTTCCTCCGGCGTAAGAATTTCAAAGCGCTCCCGAATGAAATCCAACTGACGTTCGAAAACATCGACACTCAATGCATCCGGATGCGGATGCGGCAAAACTCGGTGGTAAGTAAAAACGGTGAGAGGCATAAGTAAACCCTAACATTACGAAGCGACTACAGGCAAATTGGAATTTCGCAAACAAGTCACACTTTACTGAAATTACCTTGCCCGATTTTAGTGCATTTCTGTATGATTCGAGCAATGACCTCCGAAAGACCAACGACTTCCAAAATTCCTCTTTCTGTTGTTATTGTTGCGAGAAACGAGGAAAAAAATATTCCGGCATGCTTGGATAGCGTTTCTTTTGCGTCAGAAATCATTCTCGTTGACGATTTTTCCACGGACCAAACAAAAGACCTTGCCGAAAGTCTCGGCGCTAAAGTTTTTCAACGTGCGATGGCGGGCGACTGGGGGGCGCAGCAAACATTCGCGATCAAGCAGGCAACCCAACCGTGGATCTTGCTTTTGGATTGCGACGAACGTATCACTCCGGAACTGACCCGGGAAATTCGTGAACGCGTCAGCTCCGGAGAAAAATCTGCTTACGCAATCAAGCGTATCAACCATTTCAAGGGCATTCGCGTCAACCACGGTGTCCTGCGCCCGGATTTCGTTCCGCGCCTCATGCCGCGTGAAGGTGCTTCCGTCGAAGGCTTCGTGCATCCGAAAATCATCTTCCCGTACCCGCTAAAAAAACTCCGTGAACCGATGCTTCATTTCACCTATGAAAAATGGAGCGCCTACTTAAACAAGCTGGAAAAATACACACGGCTCGCAGCGGAAAAGGCTTTTGCCGAAGGGAAACGGGCAAAATTTTTCAAGGACATTGTTTTTCGTCCGGCATTCGCATTCTTCAAAATGTACGTGCTTCAAGGCGGATTTCTCGACGGGAAAATCGGCTGGATTCTTTCCGTGAATCACTACTTCTACACAGAAATGAAGTACGTGCGCCTCTTCTTCATTCAACGCGAACGGGAAGCAACGCCTCAAAAATGAAGAAGGTCACCGAGATTGACGGTTTTTCCGTTTTTTACTCCGACGAAAAATTTGCCGAAGCATTCCCGCGCATTCGTGAGATTTTAGACACACGCGCCGGGCAAATCCTCGGCGATCGCATGAACGAACCGAAACGCAAGCGCCTTATTCTCAAAGCCGAAATCGCAGGGATTCCCGTTGTACTCAAACGCGAACTTTTTGTTTTCCGATTTGATCGCTCAATAAAAGCCTTTCTATTCGGCTCCGACGCCAAAAGCATTTTCAATCTCAGCACCCGTGCACGGGAGCGGGGCTTTACGAAGATTCCGCAAACATTTTTGGTTGCCGAAAAATTCTCCCGAGGCGTTTTGCGGGAAGCAATCTCCGTTACGGAATTTTTAGAGGGACACGCGTTGCACTTGCCTCTTTCCGAACCGGATTCCCGAAAGGTTTCCGCGCTCCTTGGCGAATGTCACGCCCACGGCATTATCTCCGGAGATGTTCAGACCGACAATTTCATTAAAACCGCCGAAGACATAAAGCTCATCGATTTTCGCGGAAACAAAGTTTTCCCGTGGCTTTCACAAGCCCGCGACCGCATTCAGCTTGAGCACAACCTCGGAATAAAAAATACCCGTTCCGGTCTTCCCGAGAAAATTTTCCTTTTCCTGAATTCACTTCGCAATTTTAACAGAAAGCTCCGCGGAAAACCTCCCCAACAAGATTAACTCCAGAATCCTTTTTTATGGCTAACAAAAAAGTCTTTGTCTCCGGTTGCTACGACATGCTCCACAGCGGGCACGTGGCGTTTTTTGAAGAAGCCTCCAAGCTCGGCGATCTCTACGTCGGCATCGGAAGCGACGCCACGATTTTCGGCCTCAAAGCCCGCA
>JAZRTJ010000050.1:0-36525 GCA_045651925.1 Candidatus Spyradenecus sp.
GCGACGCGTCCGCTCGCGATCCAAAAGGACGGGACTTGGTTCACCTACGGCTACGACCTCACGAAAAACATCTGCGAGGTCTTCGGCCCCGCCAGCTACATCCGCACGGCGTATGCCTACGCGCCCTTCGGCGCGGTCACCACTTCCGGCGACGTCTCGCAACCCTTCCAATGGTCTTCGGAACATTACGACTCCGAACTCGACCTTGTTTACTACAACTTCCGCCACTACTCCCCCTCGCTCGGGCGCTTCCTCTCCCGTGACCCCATCGAGGAACAAGGCGGACTGAATCTGTATGCGTTCGTCGGGAATAACTTGCGTAATTGCGATTCTCTAAGCGAGATCCCACTGGACAGTCTTTGGGATTTAGCCAACATCGTGTATGATCTTTGGGTTGGAGACAAAGTTGCTTTGGCCGTGGTACCGCAGCCCTTTGTGTTCCTTATTTCCCTGCAGGTACAACGAAGTTGGTAAAAGTAGCAGAAGTATCAAAGGTAGAAAAAATAGCGTGCAATGTAAACAGAGCAACAATAACATATAAATATGTTGAGCATGGGAATAAGCACTTTAGGCTCGGAAAGCATACTGTGGGAGATGCATGGATAGAAAGCACTAAGTTTGGCCCTGCACAATTTAAACCAGGTTTTACCCACAACGACGCAAAAAGACTGATTGACGAGGCATTAGAGCACACGAAGGCTCAAGGAAAAATTAAACCTCAAGATTTAGATCGATTTATCTGTGATACAGGAAAAGAAATTGGTGCATCATCAGGGAAGCTAACCTCAAAAATACAAATCTATGTTACAAGACAAGAGGAAATCCATGTTAGGCCTAAAGAGTAGACATCCGCATATTTACGAAATCATCTTGAATTCGCTTGTAGAGAATAGAGCTATTTCAAATTTTATTCTGCAACCCGATTCCCCGTATTTTTTCTACGAGAGTCCCTATTCTCCCTATGGAGGCTCAGGGATTTTTGACTTTCTAACAGAAAAAGATTCCTCAAGTCTGCTACATTTCTTTTGTTCTCCCGAATGGACAAGTGAAAGCCTCGCATGGAACATTAACATTGAGTTAGCAAAGCTTTTGGCAAAACGAGGAGTCCTTGTAAAAGATGAGATAGAGCGCCTCATTCAGTTTCACTACGATTTAGAAACTTGTTTTTCCGAGGCGTGTTTTCTTCATCTTGCCTACCTTGGCACAAATATTAGATTCGAGGATCTATGCCTTGAATTACTCGAAAAGTCGGTGGAAGACTCCCGAGATGGTATTTTTATTGCCTGTGCCTCTCTGCGCTCTCCAAAGATAAAATTGGGAGTAGAGCGTTTTTTTCAACGAATTCATAATGGCGCAACAGAGGATCTTCCGGACGAGATGGAGGCATTTTCCTATTTTCGCACTTTGTTTCACAAAGGCTGACCCAATAGGTTATGACTCCTTTCACAACAAGTGTGATTTGATTGCCCAAGTGAAAAACACCGTCAACGGCAACGTGATTTCGCAATACGACTACGCGCACGACGCGCTTGGTCGGCGCGTGTCCGCCGCGAAATCCGTGACGAACGGCGCGCAGAACACGTGGTTGCGTTTACTCTACGACGGCTATCTCTGCGTGCAGGTGCTCTATTCGAACGAGCCGTATAACGTGTTCAAAGAGTTCGTCTGGGATCCGACCGAACCCGTCGCCACGCGTCCGCTGGTGTTTCGCTACGCGCCGAACAGTTTGAACCTGTTCTACGCCTTCGACGGCAACAAAAACGTCTCGGACGTGTTTTACCGGATGAATTCGAACGGGATCGGTGCGCAAGCACCGTGATGCAACTTGATACCCGCATGCTTAAGCCCACGCTTACACCTCATAATTTTCGTTCGGCGGGGCATTTTGGAGAATTTAACATTTCAAGGCTTGCCAACATTCAATAAACGGTGCATAGTGTTGGCTTTAATTCCTTTGGGGCGTTTAGCTCAGCTGGTTAGAGCATCTCGTTTACACCGAGAGGGTCGGGGGTTCGAATCCCTCAGCGCCTACCATTTTCCGCGATATGAACAAGCACACAGTTTCCGCTCTGGTTGAAAATAAATTTGGCGTTCTCGCTCGCGTTTCCGGCATGCTTAGCGGTCGCGGCTTTAATATCGAAACGCTTAACGTCGCGCCGACACACAATCCGGATATTTCCCGCATCACGGCAACCATTATCGCAGACGACGAGTCCCTAAACCGTTGCATCCGCCAGCTGGATAAGCTCGTCAACGTTATCACCGTTCAGAATTTTGACGGCGTTGACTTCGTTGCACGCGAACTCGTCATGGTCAAGGTTAAGGCCGACCAGAAAACGCGCTCCGAAATTTTGGAAATCGTCGGTATTTTCCGCGCTCAGGTCATCGACGTCACGCTCGAAAGCATCATCATCGAATTCACGGGCAACAAAAACAAGATCAATGCCCTCATGAAGCTTTTGACCAATTACGAAATCATCGAAATGGCACGCACGGGAGCGCTCACGCTCGAACGCGGCACCAATTCCTGCAAATAATTTTACTCTATTCATAACAACATTATGGCTACGAAAAAAGCTCCTGCTAAAAAAACGGCGAAAGCCCCTGCCGCAACGGCAAAGAAATCCTGCTGCAAGAAAGTTTGCGCCAAGAAAACGGCTCCCAAGGCCATCAAGATTTACCACGACAACGACGTCGATGACTCCGTCCTGAAAGGCAAGACGATTGCCGTTATCGGTTACGGTGCCCAGGGCCGCGCTCAGGCTCTCTGCCTCCGCGACAGCGGCGTGAACGTCATCATCGGCGTTCGCAAGGGCAAGTCCTTCAAGGCCGCCAAGGCCGAAGGCTTTGAAACGCTCTCCGTCGATAAGGCCGCCAAAAAGGCTGACATCATCCACATCCTGCTTCCGGACGAAAGCCACAAGAAGGTTTACGCGGAAGAAATCGCCAAGTACGTGACGGCGGGCAAGACGCTCTGCTGCTCGCACGGCTTTGCTTACGTTTTCAAAAACATCGTTCCGCCGGCGGACGTGGACGTCATCATGGTCGCTCCGAAGGGACCGGGAACGGAAGTTCGCCGCGTCTTCGAAGAAGGCTTCGGCTGCCCGGGTCTCGTCGCTGTCTTCCAAAACGCCAGCGGCAATGCCCTCCAGACCGCTCTCGCCATCGCCAAGGGCGAAGGTCTCACGCGCGGCGGCGTTCTCGAATGCACGATGGAACAGGAAACCTACGAAGACCTCTTCGGCGAACAGAACGTTCTCTGCGGCGGTATCGTGGACCTGATGAAATACGGTTTTGAAACGCTCGTTGAAGCCGGCTATCCGGACGAAATGGCGTACTTCGAATGCGTCCACGAAGCCAAACTCATCGTCGACATCATTTACAACAAGGGTATCGCAGCGATGAATGCCGTTATCTCCAACACGGCGGAATTCGGCGAATACTACAACGGCCCGAAAATCATTACGCCGGACGTCAAGAAGCGCATGAAGGAATCCCTGAAGCGCATCGAAAGCGGCGAATTTGCCAAGGCTTGGATGCGTGAAGCCTCCAAGGGCGCTCCGACGCTCGCCAAGAAGCGCGAACAGCTCTCCAAGCACCGCGTCGAAATCGTCGGCGAAAAGATCCGCAAGCTCTTCGAACGCAAATAAGTCCTTTCGGATTTTCTCAAAAAAGTGTTCCCGTCATTCTCGCGGGAGCACTTTTTTTGTTTCTGAAAACGGCGGCCTCCGAGCCGAGCGGCATTCCGTATTTATTCCGAAGCCTCGGAAATTCCGCCGCGAAACTTTTTTTTTGCTTCGCGCAACACAAAAGGATAGTCTTTTCGCCTTTTCGTCTATTTTATACAACACAGAAAGATGCAAGCTTCCAATCCGCTTTTCGGCATTCAAAAGTCTTACGACGCCATCGTTATCGGCAGCGGCCTCGCCGGCCTCACCGGCGCCAATTATCTCGCGAAGGCGGGACACACCGTTTTGTTGCTCGAGCACCACTATCAGCTCGGCGGATTGGCGACCTATTTTAAGCGTCCGGGCGGGCATATTTTCGATATTTCCCTGCACGGCTTCCCGCACGGCATGATCAAGTCCTGCCGCAAATACTGGACGAAGGAAATCGCGGATTCGATCCACCAGCTCAAGGACATCCGCTTCATCAATCCGGAATTCAATATTCAAACGACCTTCGACCGCGAAGACTTTACGCGCATCCTCATCGAAAAATTCAATGTTCCCGCCGAGCGCGTGCACGGATTTTTCGAACACCTCGCGCAGATGAATTATTACGACAACGACAAACGCACGACGCGCGAGCTCTTCGAAGCATTTTTCCCGGGTCGTACGGACGTTTGGCGCCTCCTGCTCGAACCGATTGCCTACGCCAACGGCTCCACGCTCAACGAACCCGCCATCACCTACGGGATTGTTTTCTCGAACTTCATGAGCAAAGGCGTGTACATTTTCCAGGGAGGCACGGATCTGCTCATCCAAAAAATGACGGAGGAGCTCAAGAAAAACGGTGTCGATATCCGCCGCAATTGCCTCGCGGAAAAGATTTTGACGGAAACGGGTGTCGACGGTCTCCCCGTGGTACGCGGCGTTCGCGTGCGCGACATGCGTTTCGGCGAAACGGTCGAAATCGCCTGTAAATCCGTACTTTCGAACGCAAATATCCGCAATACCGTCGAAGAAATGCTCGAGCCCGGCACCGTCCCTGCGGATTTTCTTTCGGAATCCGAAGCCGTCCGCGTCAACACCTCTTCCTGTCAGGTTTACATGGGTATCCGCGAAGGCGAATCGATCCCGTACATCGGCGACCTCGTTTTCACTTCCGAAGCGCCGAAATTCGACAGCGACGACCTCGTCGATTTGCACACGACGTCCCGCACCTACTCGGTTTACTACCCGGATACACGTCCGCAACGCAAGATTCCGCACTATGCGATTGTGACTTCAATTAACCAGAAATTCTCGAGCTGGGAAAATCTTTCCGACGAAGAATACGAAGCCGAAAAAAAGCGTATCATCGAAGAATCCTTTGCCGGCTTGGAAAAGTACATTCCGGATATCCGTGCGAAGGTCGACTGGGTGGAAGCCGCAACGCCGCGCACCGTAAAGCGCTATGTGCGCCACCGCGACGGCACCTCCTTCGGCACGAAGTTTGAAGGCTTAAAAATCTCGATGGAGCTTCCGGAAAAAGTCCACGGACTCTACCATGCGGGCTCGGTCGGCATCATCATGTCCGGCTGGCTCGGCACCATCAATTACGGCGTCATCACGGCCAACAAGATGGCGCTTGCGATGAAGTAAGCTCCGCTTCTCGGCTTTTCCGAAAACAAAAAACGTTCCCGCAATCACGGGAACGTTTTTTGTTGCTTCGAAAGCGGTGCTTAGCGCTTTTGGCGGAACACGACGGTTGCCAGCGGCGGAAGCGTGATTTCGATGGAATTCGGGCGTTCATTCCAAGGCTTGGGCTCAGAGTCCTTACCGCCGAAATTGCCGAGACCGGAGCCGCCGTAGCATTTCGCATCGGAATTGAAGACTTCGTCCCAGTGGCCTTCCGAAGGAACGCCGACGCGGTAAGTGCGTGCGACCGGCGTGAAGTTGCAAAGCACCACCCAGTTCGTAAGACCGTCGAGGCTCTTGCGGACGTAGGAAATGACGGAATTGTCGCCGTCATTGGCGTTGAGCCATTCAAAGCCGCGATAATCCTGGTCGAGCTGCGCGATTTCGGGCGATTCCTGGTAGAGCTTGTTCAAATCGCGGAGAGCATCCTGAACGCCCTTGTGATCCGTGTACTGAAGCAGGTGCCAATCGAGCGAGCCGTCGTACTTCCACTCGTGCGACTGACCAAATTCACCGCCCATAAAGAGGGTCTTCTTTCCGGGCCAAGTCCACATGTAACCCAAAAGCGCACGGAGATTGGCGGCCTTGCCCGTCATATCCGCCTGCGGCATCTTGTTGATGAGCGAGCATTTGCCGTGGACGACTTCGTCGTGCGAGAGCGCAAGCATGAACTTTTCCGAGTACTGATAGAGCATCGCAAAGGTCAGCTTGTTGTGGTGATACTTGCGATTCAGCGGATCTTCCTTCATGTATGCGAGCGTGTCGTGCATCCAGCCCATCGCCCACTTGAAGTCGAACCCGAGACCGAATTCCTTGGTCGGGCGCGTAACACCGGCAAACGAAGTGGATTCTTCCGCAATCGTAATTACGCCCGGATGGTAGTGGTGGACGATATCGTTCGTCGCACGGAGGAATTCGATGGCTTCGATGTTTTCCTTTCCGCCGTACTGATTCGGAATCCATTCGCCGTCCTTACGGGAATAGTCGAGGTAAAGCATCGCGGCAACGGCATCAACGCGGAGACCGTCCACGTGGAAACGCGTGAGCCAGGAGAGTGCGGAGCCGATGAGGAAGCCGCGGACTTCGCAGCGGCCGAAGTTAAAGAGCAAGGTGCCCCAGTCCGGCTGTGTGCCCTGGCGCGGGTCGGCGTGGTCGTAGAGGTGTGTTCCGTCGTAACCGGAAAGTGCCCAGTCGTCGCGCGGGAAGTGCGCCGGCACCCAGTCGATGATGACGCCGATACCGTTGGCGTGGAGCGTATCGACCATCGCCATGAAGTCTTCCGGCGTACCGAAGCGGCAGGTCGGAGCGTAGAAGCCCGTCACCTGATAGCCCCACGACGGCGGGAACGGATATTCCGTCGGCGGGAGCATTTCGACGTGCGTAAAGCCCATTTCCTTACAATATTTGGAAAGCTCGACGCCGAGTTCGCGGTAGTTCAGCGCGCGGTTATCTTCTTCGGGGACGCGTTTCCACGAGTCGAGGTGCATTTCGTAAACTGAAATCGGCTTTTCCTGCCAATTCGTTTGATTACGCATTTCGATCCACTTTGCGTCATTCCACTTGTAGCCGGAAATGTCGGCAACGATACAGGCGTTGTTCGGCGGCGGTTCGAACGAAATCGCATACGGGTCAATCTTGCAATACGGCGTCGGGTCGTACTGATTGAGCAATTCAAATTTGTACTTCGCGCCGGCTTCGACACCCGGAATGAACACTTCCCAAATGCCGGAAGCACCGAGCATACGCATCGGGTGATAGCGGCCGTCCCAACCGTTGAAATCGCCGACGACGGAAACGCGGCGTGCGGACGGTGCCCAGACCGCAAACGAAACCCCGCGAACGCCGTTGATTTCGCGCACGTGCGAACCGAGCTTTTCGTAAACGCGATGGTCATTCCCCTGGTTAATCAAATACAAGTCGCTTTCGGAAATCGTCGGCCAAAACGAATAGCCGTCGGCGATTTCGGAGACCTCTCCCGCGTAGCTTTCAACGACGAATCGGTAAGCAAAAATTTCCTTGTTGCGCGGGAACCACGCTTCAAAAAATCCGTCTTCGCTCAGACGGGTCATCGCCGTTTTGCGGCCGGTTTTAACGTTTTTAACGGAAACGTTCTTGGCGTCACGCAGGTAGGCGCGCACGACAATACCGCTTTTCCCGTCAACAACGGCACGGTGCATGCCCAAAAAGTCATGCGGGTGCGACTGAACTACGCCGGTGAAAGATTGAAGTTCTGCTTCGGAGATAATCATAGCAAAATTATTGGTGTAAGATTTTGGTTGGGGATAAACAATTCGAGCGCAAAGCTCAAATCGCTTTCCATTCTGCAAACAAAGTCGCTTTCTTTCAAGCAAACAATCTTACGAAACACGGCTTTAGGCGAAGCAGATCCGGCGGATTTCCGAAGCGCCCTGCCGATTTTTCGCTTTCAGGAATAAACGGAAAATCCTACAATGCGCGCAATGAACATATCCGCGTTTGATGTCATCGGCCCCGCGATGGTCGGCCCCTCCAGTTCGCATACCGCCGGCGCGGTGCGTCTCGGATTGCTCGCTCACCACATCGCTCGCGGAATCGCCCCCTTCGCCCGCGTCAGAATCGAACTCCACGGCTCCTTTGCCGCAACGGGGAAAGGGCACGCCACCGACCGCGGGCTCGTCGCAGGGATTCTCGGGCTTTTGCCGGACGACGAACGGCTGAAAAACTCGCTCCGGCTGGCACACAATCGCGGAATCGGCATCGAATTCCGGGAAGTCGATCTCGGCACCGATGCCCACCCGAATTCCGTCCGCATCACGTTCTTTTTCGCCGACGGAGAAACGCTGGTCATCCAAGGCGCCAGCATC
The DNA here is from genome assembly GCA_045651925.1 of Candidatus Spyradenecus sp. Classification (GTDB taxonomy): domain Bacteria; phylum Verrucomicrobiota; class Verrucomicrobiia; order Opitutales; family UBA953; genus Spyradosoma. The sequence continues at coordinate 8,186 of JAZRTJ010000050.1, forward strand.
GGCGGCGGCAACGTCCAGCTCTGCCGGATCGACGGCTTCGAAACCAATCTCTCGGGAACGCTCGACGCCCTTGTCTGCTGGCATAGAGACCGCCCCGGATTTTTGGCCCATGTCACCGGTCTGCTCGCCTGCGTGGAAGCCAATATCGCGACAATTCTGACGGCCCGCAAAATGCGCGGCAACGACGCGTTTACCATCATCAAAACGGACTCTCCGATTCCGGACGATTGCCTGAGCGTCCTCCTGCGCATTCCCTTCGTGCGCCGGGGCGTGCGTATTCCCAAAATCAGTTAATTTTTATCTCCCTTCCCCATGAACGACTCTCTCGGTTACGACTACGAAACCACCGCCGAAATGCTTGCGATTTGCGAACGCGAATCGATTTCGATCGGCGAATTAGCCCAGCGCCGCGAAGCAATCTTTTCCGGCATTCACCGCGAACAAAATTTTGAAAAAATGCGGGAGCACTTCCGCACGATGCGACAATCCGTACGCCGCGGCCTCGAAATCGCATCGAGCTCGCCGAGCGGACTTTCCGGCGGCGACGCCAAGAAAATCCTCGAATACGCCAACAGCGGCAACGCCCTACTCGGCGTTGACCTCACGCGCCTCGTCGCCTACGGCTACGCGGTCCTCGAAACGAATGCCCAGTTCGGAAAAATCGTCGCCACCCCGACCGCCGGTTCCGCCGGCATCGTCCCCGCCTGCCTGACCCTCCTCGAAGAAACGCACGGCATCGACGAAGACACGCTGACGAATGCGCTCTTCACGGCAAGCGGCATCGGCATGGTTATCGCAGACAAAGCCTTTATCGCGGGCGCTCAGGGCGGTTGCCAGGCGGAAGTCGGCAGCGCCTCCTGCATTGCGGCCGCAGCCATCGTCGAAGCCCTCGGCGGAACCCCGCGCCAAGCCTGCGCGGCGGGAACCTTCGCGCTGATTAACACGCTCGGCCTGGTTTGCGACCCGATCGGCGGATTCGTCGAAGTGCCCTGCGTCTCCCGCAACGGTATGTTCGCCGTCCACTCCTACCTCGCCGCCGGCCTCGCACTCGCCGGAGTCTGCCCGCGCGTCACCCTCGACGACGCGATTTTTGCGATGCGCGACATCGGGCGCCGCATGCCCGCCGAACTGCGGGAAACCTCCAAGGGCGGCCTCGCCATTTCCCCGTCTGCCTGCGCCCGTTGCCGCGGGACAAACGCCCCGTAAGCCGCTTTCATCGCAACCCCTCCGCTTTATTTCAAAGCTTTTCCTTTACGCGGGAACGCTTTGAAGCTATGCTTTCCCGAAATTTAACTCCTTAATCCAAAAATTATGTCCGGACACAGTAAATGGGCTACGACGAAGCGTCACAAAGGTTTGGTTGACGCAAAACGCGGTAAGATTTTCAGCAATCTTGCCAAAGAAATTACGCTTGCGGCACGCGAAAGCGGCGGTGACCCGAGCACGAACATGCGCCTGCGCTCCATCCTCTTGCGCGCACGTGCAGCCAACATGCCGAACGACAACATCGACCGCGCCATCAAAAAGGGTACGGGCGAAATTCCGGGCGTCGTTTACGAAGAAATGGTTTATGAAGGCTACGCTCCCGCAGGTGTCAGCCTCGTCGTCGAAGTGACGACCGACAACAAAAACCGCGCCGTCGGCGAAGTGCGTTCGACCTTCTCGAAAAACGGCGGAAACATGGGTAGCTCCGGCTCCGTCGCGTTCAACTTCAACCGCAAGGGCCAGATCCTCATCTCCGCGGAAGGCATGAACGAAGACGAACTCATGGAACTCGCGCTCGAAGCCGGCGCCGAAGACTTCAAGAATAACGGCGACCACTTCGAAATCATCACCGCCATTGCCGACTACGACAATGTCGCTAAAGCGCTCGAAGACAAGGGTATCAAGCCGGCGGAATCCGACCTCGTTTACCTGCCCAACGTCACGGTGCCGATTTCCGACGCCGAAACCGCCAAGAAAATCCAAAAGCTGATCGACGCGCTCGAAGACCTCGACGACGTCAAGGCCGTTCACTCGAACGAAGACATTGCCGACGGATTGTTGGACTAATCCCGACGTTATCACATTAATTCGACAAACGGCAGGCGGCGTTTCCCGCAGTCTGCCGTTTGTGTTTAAAATCTCTTAGCTTTTATGAATCCTCCTCCGCAAAACAATAACCGTCCCCGCCGCCCGAAACCGTTTCAGGCAAGCAATCCGATTCGCGTCGCGGCACGTGCGGTCGTCGTGCGGGACAATAAGTTGCTCGCCGTTATTTTGCGCGACCAAACGGGACCGTTTTACGTGCTCCCGGGAGGCGGTCAGAAGCACGGCGAAGAGCTTTACAACACGGTCCGCCGCGAGTGCGCCGAAGAACTCGGTATCTCCGTCGAACCCTACAAAATGCTCTACGTTCGCGAATACATCGGGAAAAACCACGATTTCGCGGCACGCCACAAGCATTTTCACCAGGTCGAAGTCGTTTTCGCCTGCGATTTAGTCGAAGAAGGCAATATCGGCCACGGCTCCGAGCAGGATACGCGCCAAGTCGGCTACAAGTGGATCCCGCTCGAAGAACTCCGCGAAACGCGCTTCTTCCCGTCGCTGTTCAAAACCTTCCTGAACGACCAAAACGAACTCGAGATTCCGACGGATTATCTCGGCGACATCAACTGATTTGCCGCGCGGAAACGCTTTTATCGTCCCGCCGGTTCGGGTTCAAAAAAGAGCAGAAATCTTCAGCGGTTTCTGCTCTAATTTTTGAACGTCCCCTGCCGGGTTCACGCAATCATCAAAACTCATGCCGGAAAAATTACTCGCAGAAAAGCTCCGCACCCGACGGGCACAAAACCTGAAAATCGCGAAGAGCGAAGGCTACATCGCCATTTCGGGAAACGCCTGCCTCGGCGCCTTCAAGCTCTGGGTCGGCTACGCGACGGGCTCGCTCGCCGTCCTCGCCGATGCCTGGGAAACGCTCTCGGATTGTTTGTCTTCCGCCGTCCTGCTCATCGGCCTTAAGATTTCCGAAAAACCCGCCGACGACGAACATCCCTTCGGGCACGGACGCGCCGAACTCATCGCCTCACTCACCATTGCCATGATGCTCGCAGGCGTCGGATTCACCTTCACCAAAGGCGGTATCGAAAAAATCGTTGCCCGCGAAACCCTCGAATTCGGCTGGCTCGCCCTTTCCGCCATGATTGCGACAATCGTCATCAAGGAAGCCATGGCACAATACGCGTTTTGGGCCGCACGCAAGACCAGGATCAATTCGCTCCGGGCAGACGCTTACCACCACCGCAGCGACACGCTCAGCTCCGCCATTCTCCTCGTCGGGATGATTGCCGCCAAGCTCTGCGGCGACGTGCTTTGGTGGATGGACGGCGCCCTCTCCTGCGTCGTCGGCATCCTCCTTTTCAAGCTCGCCTGGGTCGTACTCCAAGGCGCCGCCTCCAAGCTTTTAGGGGCACGCGTCTCCCGCGAGACGGAAGAGCGCGTGCGCGAAATCTGCGAGCGCGTCAGCGGCCGGGACGACCTCGATTTACACCACATGCATAGCCACGAATACGGTACGCACACGGAAATCACCTTTCACATCCGATTCGACGGCGACACCCCGTTGCGGGAAGCCCACGCCGTCGCCGACAAAATCGAAAAAACGATTTTCACGGAACTCGGCATCGACGCCACCATTCACCTCGAAAGCAAAAAAACTGCATAAACGATTGTCTCCGGAAACGCTTCCGAAGACCGGTACAAAAAAAAACACTTCCGCCCGGAAAGACGGAAGTGTTTTTTCCGGATCGGGTTCGCGGTCTGCGGCGTTAGTCGACGATTGTTCCCGTGAGGGTCGTGACGGTCGCGGAATCGATGCGCACGCGCACCATTTCGCCGAGCATCGAAGCGTCGCCCTTGAAGACGATTTTGCGGTCGCCGTCATTGCGTCCCTGGAAAATGTTTTCGCCGCGTTTTGCAGGAGCTTCAACGAGGACTTCCTGAATCGTGCCGACAAGCGATTCGTTGCGCGCGAGCGAATGCTTTTCCAAGACGGCGAGCAGGTCCTTGTTGCGCGCATCTTTGATTTCCTCGGAAATCGGGTCTCCGAGAGCCTCCGCAGGCGTTCCCGCACGCACGCTGTAGCGGAAAATAAACGCCATGTCGAATTTGACTTCTTCGAAAAGCGATTTCGTCAGCAGATAATCTTCTTCCGTCTCGCCGGGGAAACCGACAATCACGTCCGTCGAGAAGTAAATCCCCGGACGCGCCTCGCGCAATGCCTTCACCAGTTCGATGAAGCGTTCGCGCGAATACGGGCGGCGCATAGCTTTCAAAATCTTGTCCGAACCGCTCTGTGCCGGCAGATGGATGTAGCTGCAGAGCTTCGGCAGGCGGCGATACGCGTCCACCAAATCCTCGCGGAAACCCACCGGATGCGGCGAGGTAAAACGAATGCGCTTCAGCCCCTCAATTGCGTGAAGGCGCTCCAAGAGCTGAACGAACGGCGATTTGCCGTCCACCGTCGGAAATTCGCGGATGCCGTAGCGATTCACGATCTGCCCGAGCAGCATGACTTCGCGCGTTCCGGCGGCGACGAGTTCTTCGACTTCCGCCACGATATCGTCAATCGGGCGCGCACGCTCATGGCCGCGCGTTTTCGGCACAATGCAATACGCACAGCGCATGTCGCAACCCTGCATAATCGAAACGAACGCGGAAATCTTGCGTCCCGGCGTGTGTTGGGAAATCGTGTTTTGCGAGCCGGCTTCTTCGTCCAAATCGACGATGGACGAGGGCTTCGGGCCCAAGCCGCGCATCGTCGCCAGCAACTTGTCCAAATGCTCGGGAACACGGTGGAATTTCTGAGTGCCGACAATCAAACCCAAATCGGGAAGTTGGTCGAGCAAGGAGCGCCCGCGATTCTGCGCCATGCACCCCATGATGCCGACGATGCGCTTTTTCCCGTCAACAGGCACACCTTTGTCCGCGTCTTTCGCGCGTTTTTTCCGGCTTGGCAACAGGCGATACGCCTTCCCGATGGCCTTCTGCTCGGCCTGGTCGCGCACGCTACAGGTGTTCAACAAAATGATGTCGGCATCGAATTCGTTATCGACGATGGAATAGCCGCGTCCGCGCAACATCTCCGCGACGGCTTCGCTGTCGCGTTCGTTCATCTGGCACCCGTAAGTTTTGATATAAACCCGATTCATAAAGCCGCTGATTCTCTCGAAAATCCCATGCAAGCGCGATAAAGAATTTAAGCGAACCACGCAAACGCCAAGTGTTTCCGTTTGACTTTTAAATCCAAAATACAAAAATGCGTCTCAATGCTCTTTTCGCCCGGCGCCTGTTCCTACTAAAGACCCAATATCGTTGATTGCAGAGTTCTTCTGCTTCCGACAAAAACGTGAAAAGAGCAGACAGGGCATGGACGAGATTTAACTCTCAGCCATGCCCTTTTTGTTTCATAACAATCCTCTACGCTCAACGTGTTTCGGCGGATTGCAATAGCTGCCGGAGCTCCGGCACGCGCTAAATTTCCTCTTTCGTGCCTTCCCAAACGCGGCGGAGCAGAATGCGCTTCAGCGAGCCGGCCGGCGTTTCGAGCGGCACAACCTCGATATCTTCGTAACGCAGGGTTTCCCCGCGCTTCGGCGGGCGCCCCGGACACAGCGAACGCACCCAGCTGGCGACCGTCTCATAGCTGTTGCCGTCCCACTCAAAATTCCAACCCGTTTCCGCTTCGAGTTCGTGCATGTTGAGCGTCCCCGCAACGACAATCGAATCTTCGGTCTGGTTGAAAATTTCCTTCTTATCGGTGTCAAACTCGTCACGAATATCGCCGACGATTTCCTCGAGCACGTCTTCAAAGCTGACCAGCCCGAGCGTACGGCCTTCGGCGTTGACGACGAGCGCAATGTGGTTTTGCGACTGGCGGAAACGCTCTAAGACTTCGGCCAATTCCATTTCCGGCGGGAAGACCATCGCATCGCGCAGGAGCGGCTCAATCGGCGTATCTTCGCCGAGCATTTGGATTTGCCAAAGCCATTCCCGCGTCAGCAAAATCCCGACCGGCTTATCCAAATCGCCGTCAAACACCGGGTAGCGCGAGTGGCCGGTTCGCTGGGCAACCCGCAAATTCTCCTGATTGGTCGCATTCGCCCAGAGCGCATTGATTTCGTCGCGGGGAATCATGACTTCATTCACGCGCGTATCACGCAGGCGCAGCGAACGAATCAGAATGCGGTCGATCAAAACATCGTCCGACGCCGGGCGGGAATGCGAAAGCACGTATTCCATTTCGTCCTTGGAAATGGCATGCGAGCCTTCTCCGGCCGGATGAATGCCCGCGCGGCGCAGAAAGAAATTCGCGGTTCCGTTTAAGAGCCAAATAAAGGGGAAAAAGATTTTATGAAAAATGATCAGCGGAACGGCGACATTGAGCGAAGTCGCCATCGGATATTGAATGGCGAGCGACTTCGGCGCGAGCTCTCCGAAAACAATGTGCAGGAACGTAATAATCGAAAAGGCAACGGCAAAGGAAACCGTCGTGACGGTCGCTGCATCCGTGATGCCGAAATCAGCTAAGAGCGGCTCAACGATTTTGTGCGCAACGATCGGTTCGCCGACCCAACCGAGTGCCAGCGACGCAAGCGTGATGCCGAACTGCGTTGCGGAGAGAACGCCGTCGAGGTGTTTCGTCGCCCGCAGCGCCGCTTTCACGCGGATGCCGCCGGATTTTTCCAGCGGGTGTAATTGCGTCGGGCGCACCTTCACGAGTGCGAATTCCGCCGCAACGAAAAAGCCGTTGGCGATGACCAACGCGATGACGACCAAGATTCCCAGTACGATTAAAAAGATTTCAGCCATACGGTCTTACAATCAAAATTATTCTCCGGACGTCTCCCGCGCCGGTGCCTCCGAAGGTTTCGCGACGGGGAAATCCATCGTTTCCAAAAACTCCGGCGTATATTGGAATCGCGCAATCTGTACGTTGGCCTTCATGTCGCGATTCCCGCGAAAACGCGCAAAATCCTTGAACAGAACAAAGCCCATAAAAAGCAGGAGCAGGAAGATAAAGACGAACTGCACGCCGTTGATCACACGAGGCGAGATCGGACGGCGACGCAGGCGCTGAATCGTCGCGATAAGAATATGGCCGCCGTCGAGCACCGGAATCGGCAGGAGGTTCAGAATCGCGAGGTTGATGTTGATCAGCACCGTCAACACCAGCACGCTGCGCAGATTTGACGAAACCGCGTAATAGGTATCGCCGATGGAAAACACGCCGTTCAAATGCGAAATACCGATATCGGAATTCGGATTCAGGAGCCCGCCGATGGACTTAAACGTCATGTCAAACGCATCGGCAAACTGCTGCCACGGCGACTTGCGTTTCAATTGCTCTTCCCGCAGCAAAAGCACGCCCAAAAACGCTTCCCGCGACTCGGGCTCCAGGCTGATGGTCGCCGCGCTGATGCGGGCACTCGCCCCTTCTCCGCCCGGGCTTGTGACAAAAACGGAAATCTCGCGGGGCGCTTCTCCGGGGAACGACGCCTTCAAATCCGCCGGCGTTTTCGGTGCCGCAATGCCCGAACCCTGCTCCGCGACACCGTCAATCAACGTTCCGGGCAAAAATATTTCCGCGTAAGACGAATCGGCGGGAAGCCCGTCGAGCACGCGCAACGTATCGCGCTTGGCACGGATGGCGGTATTGAACAAATCCTCCGGAGCTGCGATAAGCCGCAAAACGCGCTCCGTCCCGTTTTCCTTAAAACGGATAAGTGCCGCCTCGCTCTTAACCGGAATCGCCTTCGGAACGATGCTGAGCTCTACGGGCGTTCCGCCGTCACGCACATAACGCACGCGCACGGGTTGCACGCCGCTTTCGCCGACACAGCCGGAAACGATTTCTCGGAATTCACTGAAGGAATGGAGCGTCTTCCACGAATCCTCGCGAAGCTCCGCCCCCACGGCGACCTGCGTCCAACGATCGCCGTAACGCACGCCCGCCAAGGCCGCCGGCGAATTTTCCTGCGGCGCAACGACGACGGAATCCGTCGGCTCGATGCCGATCATGCGAATGAAATCCCCGCTGCGCGGATTATGCGACACTAAACGCGGAAAAACTTTTTTCTCCACAACCGCATTGTCGCGCTCGATAAGCAACGTCGCCTGCGGCCGCCCATCTTCGCTACGCTGCGTGCCGAGCGCAATGCCTTGGACGATTTTGTCGAAGCTCTCCACCTTTTCGCCGTCGAGCGACAAAATGCGGTCGCCGGGACGCAATCCCGCCTCCCAAGCCGGCCCCGGCACCGTCACGCCCGCTTCCACCTCAATCGTCTCGGCGACATAACCGATTTCGGTCGAATCGTAGCCCTCATGGGACGGACTTTTGATAACCCACAAAACACAGGCCAAAACAAGCGCAAACAGCACGTTGAAAAACGCACCCGCCGCGAAAACAATGACTTTATCCGTATAAGAAATTTGCTTAGCGGGAGCAGCTCCGCCGGTGCCCTGCGCAGACTTGCCTTCGATAAGTTCCATGTCCGCGAGTTCCGGAATGGCCACGTAGCCGCCCAAGGGCAAAAGCGAAATACGGTAATCGACGCCGTCTTTCCCCGTCCAGCCGAAGACACGCGGGCCGAAACCGATGGAAAAGCGTTCGACCTTCAGGCCGCGCCATTTCGCCGCGAGAAAGTGCCCCAGCTCATGGACAAAAATCGAACCGCCGAAAAAAAGAACAATAACGGCAATGCCGCGTACCGAATCCAATAGTGAAAAAAACTGCTCAAGCATTTGTCTTATAAAGCCGGAATCATGGCACAGCTCCGCCATGCTTGAAACACAAAAAAGCGTTCCCGCGAAATCTCTCACGGAAACGCTTTTTCGGAGTTTCTTTAATCTTTAAACTCTAATCTTTTTCTCTTAGATGTTCGACCAGTCGAGAATGACCTTGCCGGCCGTGCCGTTGAGCATGGCTTCGAAGCCCTTTTCGAATTCGTCGTAGCGCAGGTGGTGCGTGATAATCGGCGAAACGTCCATGCCCGCCTGAATCAGCGCCATCATCTTGTACCAGGTTTCGTACATTTCGCGACCGTAGATACCCTTCATCGTCAGGCCCTTGAAAATGAACTTGCTCATGTCGATCGCCGCATTGCCCGGCGGAATGCCGAGTTGCGCGATACGACCGCCGCAGGACATCACTTCGAGCATGCCGTTGAGCGCGTGAATGTTGCCGGACATTTCGCAACCGACGTCAAAGCCTTCCGTCATGCCGAGCTGTGCCATCACGTCCTTGAGCGACGTATTCATCGTGTTGACGGCAAGCGTCGGGCCCATCTTGCGGGCGAGCGCCAAGCGCGTGTCATTGACGTCGGTGATGACGACATAGCGTGCACCCGCAGCCTTCGCGAGAGCGATTGCCATGATACCGATCGGGCCCGCGCCCGTGATGAGCACGTCTTCGCCGACCATGTTAAAGGAAAGCGCGGTGTGCGCAGCATTGCCGAGCGGGTCGAGAATCGCGGCGATGTCGTCCGGAATATCATCGGCGAGCGGCACGACATTTTTCGCGGGGATCGCGAGCAATTCCGCAAACGCTCCGGCGCGGTTGACACCGACGCCCTGCGTGTTCGGGCAGAGGTGGCGGCGGCCGGCACGGCAGTTACGGCAGTAACCGCAAACGATGTGGCCTTCGCCGGAAACGCGCTGTCCGACCTTGAGGTGACGGATGTTTTCGCCGACCTTTTCGATGTAGCCGACATATTCGTGACCGACCGTCATCGGCACGGGAATGGTCTTCTGCGACCACTCGTCCCACTTGTAAATGTGCACGTCGGTCCCGCAGATTGCGGTTTTCTTGATGCGAATCAAAACGTCATCCGGACCGCAAACGGGTTCGGGAACGTCCATGAGCCACAGACCGGGTTTTGCTTCTTTTTTAACGAGTGCTTTCATGTTTTTTAAGGATGTTCGTTGTTTGGAATTTCGCGGAATTTTCCTCGCGTTCCCGCCAAAATGCAACGCGCAAATGCTTTCGCGGGAAAAAACTTGCGCCGGTCCCCTCCAACGGAAAGAATTTCGCCCGCAGTTCAAGCAATCCGATTTATGAGTATCCGCATTCAGTGTCCCCAATGTCTCGAGAAATACAGCGCCGGCGAAGAATACATCGGCAAGCGCTTTGAATGCCGTTGCGGCGCCCTCATTGAAGTCCCGGAACTGAGCACGCTCTTCCCTGCACCCGAAGCACGGAAACCGCGCAAACCGACGCAAAAAGCCGCACCGCCGAAGGAGGAAGCCGCAAGGAGCCCGCCTCCCGAAGCGAATCCCGCACCGAAAGCCCCGCTGCCGCCCCAACCGCAAGTCGAGGACGTAACGGAAACTCCCGGCCCCACGGCTTACGGTCTCCTCGCCGTTTTGTTCGGCACAACGGGACTTCTGGCCTTCCTCGCAACAGGCGTCTTCGCCTTCAGCGCCGTCTGGCATCCCCTGACCGGAACACCGGAAAGCGACTGTCTCGCCCTGCTTTCCGCCTTTGCAACATTCACCCTGGCCTTCCTGCTCGCCGCCCTCTTCCGCCTCACCGACCTCGCCGTCCGCCGTAGCGGAACACGTTGTTTCTTCTAGTCTGGGCATAGCCCCTCCGGGAACCGCAAACGCGTGTCGTTTTGCATTCCTACGACTCCTCGTGCCTCTGCGCCTCCGTGAGAAATCCTAAGATTACACGACAAATCTCACCCGCTCAGGAAATTCTTTTGCCAAGTCCGCAGCGGAAAGGCAAAATGCGTTTCATCTATGAGTAAAGAAATCGAAGAAGGCCTGAAGTTGGACTTTGACTTCACGAAACTGCGCAAAGCCATGGCGCAATGCGAATCCGATGTCGTCCCCGTTGTCGCTCAGGACGCCGACACTAAGGAAGTGCTGATTGTCGCTTATGCGAACCGCCTCGCGCTCGAAACCGCGCTGAAAGAAGGCATGGCTACTTTTTGGAGCACCTCCCGTAATGAGCTCTGGATCAAAGGGAAGACCTCCGGCGACTTCCTGAAGCTCGTCGAAGTCCGCATCAACTGCGAACAGAATTCCCTGCTCTACCTCGTCCGCCCGGCCGGAAAAGGCGCCTGCCACACCAAGGGGAAAGACGGTCTGCCGCGCCGCTCGTGCTACTACCGCACGCTCAATCTTGAAGACGGCGCAACGCTCGCGTTCGTCCCGGGAATGGAATAATTTCCGATAATAACACCCATGCGCGACGCCCTCGAAGTCCTGCTCGACACGCTCCACGCCCTCAAGGAAGACGGCTTGGAGCGCGTTGTCGCGGACGACGCTTCGCTCGCGCAACTGCAGGCGGCGGTAAAAGCGATGGGACTTCCCGAGGCGGCACCGACCCCCGTGCGTAACGAGACGCCCAAGGCCGCTCCGCGTCCGAGCCCCGCACCCGCCGCTGCTTTCCCGGCCACAAGTGCCCCCGCCGCCCCGGCACGCCCGCCGGCTCCGAACTTTCCGAAACCGCCGACCGTCAGGATTCCCGCCACGGGCACCAAGGCGGAGAAACTCGCCGCCGTCGCCGCCCAAATGCAAGCAGACCCGATCTGCAACAAGCATTTACACACCGGAAAAAATCTCGTGTTCGGCGACGGCAATCCGGAATCGCCCGTGTTTTTCTGCGGCGAAGCTCCGGGCGCAGAAGAAGAAACACAGGGCATTCCCTTCGTCGGCCCGGCCGGACAATTGCTCGATAAAATCATCGGCGCCACCGGACTCTCCCGCCGCGACGTCTATATCGGCAACATCATGAAATGGCGTCCGGAACTCCCGACGCTCGTCGGCAACCGCCCGCCGACGCCGGAGGAAATGGCCTACTGCCTACCCTACGTCGTCGCTCAAATCGAAATCATTCAACCGAAAGTCATCGTCGCGCTCGGTCTGACGGCGGTCAACGGTCTGCTCGGCAACGATCCGGACCGCAAGATGGGCGCCATCCGCGGGAAGCAGTTCTCGTTCCACGGTGTCCCCGTGATTCCCACCTATCACCCGTCCTATCTGCTTCGCAACGGCACGGCAAAATCCAAGCGCATGGTTTGGGAAGACTTCCTTGTCATGATGCAGATGCTCGGCATGCCGATTTCCGACAAACAGCGCGGCTATTTTCTCCCCAAAAGCGCTTAAAGGCTGAAAGCCGGTTAAAAGTAACTTACACGCCGATCGAGCGAGCGGTAGTGGATGGCCTCAAGCAAATGCTCGGTCGCAATACGCTCCGTTCCCGCAATATCGGCGATCGTACGCGCCACTTTCAAAACGCGGTCATACGCACGGGCGGAAAGTCCGAGTTGCTCCATGGCACGCTGAAGAATCAGCCCCTGGGAATCATCGAGTTCGCAATAGCGGCGAATCTGGCGTGACGACATGCGCGCATTGCAACGCGTTTTCGCGACCGGCCCCGCTTCCGCGCTTTCTCCGTCGAAACGTTCGCGTTGCCGTTCCCGGGCGATGAGGATGCGCTCCCGCATTGCGGCGGAAGACTCTCCCGGAGCGGCGGTACGCAATTCGTCGATCGACAGCGTCGGAGCCTCGACGTGAATATCAATGCGGTCGAGCAACGGCCCGGATATGCGGGCGCGGTAGCGTTGGACCTGAACGGGCGTGCACGTGCATTTGTGTTGTTTATCGCCGAGATAGCCGCAGGGACAGGGATTCATCGCCGCCACGAGCATAAAGCGCGACGGAATCGTAATCTTCCCCGCCGCACGGGAAATGCTGACTTCGCCGTCCTCAAGCGGCTGGCGCATCACCTCCAAGGCGGAACGCTTAAACTCCGGAAATTCGTCCAAAAACAATACGCCGTTGTGGGCGAGCGAAATTTCGCCGGGACCGGGAATGCTTCCGCCGCCGATTAACCCGACATCGGAAATCGTGTGATGCGGCGAACGGAACGGCCGGCGAATCGTACAGTGCTCGTCGGAAAGCGTAATGCCCGCCGCAGAATGGATTCCCAAAATCTCAAGGAATTCCTCCAGCGACGGCTCCGGCAAAATCGTCGAAATCCGCTTGGCAATCATGCTTTTTCCGGAACCCGGCGATCCGATCATCAGCAGATTGTGCCCGCCCGCAACCGCGACCTCAACAGCGCGCCGTACCTGCTGTTGGCCTTTTACCTCCGAAAAATCCACTTCCGGCACGCGGGACGTATTGCGCCGGAAAGCACTGCCGGACGAAGCCAGCGCCTCAATCTTCGCAACGCCCAAAAAGAAATCCACGCATTCCCGCAAAGAATTTACCGGAAATACTTTGACGCCCTCCACCAAAGCAGCCTCCTCCGCCGACTGCCGCGGCAGCACCACCGAGCGGTTTTCCCGCAACGCCAAAAGCGCCAGCGATACGCCACCGCGCACAGCACGCACATCTCCGTTCAAACCCAACTCCCCCGCCACAATAAACCCGTTGAGACGCTCCCGCGGCACAACCCCCTGAGCCGCCAGCAACGCCAGCGCAATCGGCAAGTCATACATCGGCCCCTCCTTGCGGATATTCCCCGGCGCAAGATTGACCACCGTCCGGTTGTTCGGCGACGGCAAACGGCAATTGGACAAGGCCGCCAGCACACGGTCCGACGCTTCCTTGACGGCCGCATCCGGCAAGCCGACAATCTGAAAACGGAAATCCCCGGGAAGATCGGATTTTACTTCAACCTGAACGGACACAGCCTCGACACCCTGCAAGGCTCCGGAATAAACAGTGGAAAACATAGAAATATAATAGAGAATAAAACTTGCACGGCGAAGCCAAAACTTACCCAAAAGAAGTAAGGGCGCTTAACTTCTTCTTTTCTTCTGCGCGGCAAGAGCGTATCTTTCGCCGAAAGCATGACAAAAGAGCGTACCATCGGCCACCTACTGATTTTCGCATCGGCGTTGATTTTTGCCCTCAACTACCCGATTTCGAAATGGCTTTTGTCCAACCATCTCACCCCCGATTTTTACCTCTCCGCCCGCCTGCTCGTCTCCTGCATTTTATTCTGGGGACTCTCGCTCTTCCTGCCCGCCGAACCGCTTTCCCGCAAAGAAATCGGCATCTTTTTTCTCTGCTCCCTCGGCGGCATCACGGGCAACCAATTCCTCTTCGTTTGGGGGCTGGCGCAGACTTCGCCGATTGATGCCTCCGTCATCATGACGGCACGCCCGCTCCTCGTACTCGTCCTTTCCGCGCTGATTCTGCGCGAAGCCGTCACACGCCGCAAAACACTCGGCGTCCTGCTCGGCGCGGCGGGAGCGACCTGGCTGATTCTGCAATCCGCTCGCCTCGATGACACCAACGCCGCATCAAGCCTGCTCGGGAACCTCCTCGTCTTCGGTAGCGGCATCGTTTACGCCCTCTACTTCGTCTTCTCCAAACCGCTTTCGGAAAAATACCAAGCCACGACGATGATGAAATGGATGTTCCTCTTCGCCGCCCTGCAGGTCCTCCCGTTCACCGTCCCCGCAATCCTGAATGCCGAAACGCTCGTGCTCGCCCCGCTCGACGCCAAAGCCTGGGCCGCCATGGCCTTCGTCTTTATCGGCACTTCCTTCCTCGGGTACCTGCTGATTCCGATGGCCGTGCGCCGCATCCGCCCGACCCCCGCCAGCATGTACAACACCCTCCACCCGATTGTCGCCTTTGTCCTCGCCGCCCTGCTCGCCCAGGACGTCATCACGCCGGAAAAAATCTTCGCAACCCTCGCCGTCATCGGCGGGCTCTACATCGTCACCCGCAGCGAATCACAGGAAACGCCGAAAACCTAACATGACTAAAGAACGCATCCAAGGGCATCTGCTCATCTTCGCCGCCAATCTCATTTTCGGCATCAATTACCCGATTTCAAAATGGCTGCTCGACGGACGCCTCACGCCGGAGTTTCACACACTTGCCCGCATGGTCGCCGCCTGCATTCTGTTTTGGGGGCTCTCGCTCTTTCTGCCCAAAGAAAAACTCTCGTTCAAGGAAATCGGCGTCCTATTCGCCTGCTCGCTTTGCGGGATTGCCGGTAACCAATCGCTCTTTATCTGGGGCCTGAGCATGACATCGCCCATCGACGCTTCCGTCATCACCACGGGTACGCCGATCATCGTCATGCTTTTCGCCGCCGTCTTCCTGCGGGAGCCCATTACCTGGCTAAAAACCGCCGGAGTCCTCGTCGGCGCCGGCGGGGCCGTTTGGCTGGTGCTGCTTTCCGCCGGCAATACGGAAAACGCGGCCTCAAGCCTCGCCGGCAATCTCTGCATCTTCGGCAGCAGCTTTATCTACGCGCTCTACTTCGTCTTCTCCAAACCGCTTTCGGAAAGGTACCAATCCGTCACGATGATGAAGTGGATGTTCCTCTTCGCCGTTCTGGAAGTCGCCCCGCTCACCGTTCCCGCCATGCTCCGGCACGGCGGCATGTTCATCGTGCCGCCCGATACACAGACAATCGCCGCCATGGCCTACGTCCTCATCGGTGCGACCTTCCTCGCCTACCTCCTGATTCCGATGGCGGTACGCCGCATCCGCCCGACCAGCGCCAGCATGTACAACTACGTCCAACCCATCGTCGCCTGCGCCCTCGCCATCCTCGTCGCCCAAGACACGTTCACCTGGTCCAAGCTCCTCGCCGCCCTCATCGTCTTCTCCGGCGTCTACCTCGTCACCCAAAGCAAAGCCCGCCGCGACCTCCTCCCCGCCGACACAAAATCCAATCCGGCGGAGTGACCCTATAATTGGCCTCAGAGCCTTCCGTTTACACGACGAACTTCGAAGAAAACACCTTTAGCGTTCCCAACATTTGTCAGCAGAGTCGTTCCGGACGTTGGCCCAGGGGATACGTTTTTCCGTAGTTGCATCTAAGGCAACTGTCGCTTGGAGGAGCATTGCTTTTTCCATCTGGATTCGACACTTCGGAGTCGCATTAGATCCATGCATAGTTTTTATTTAGCGATCCGACTTCTATTCTTCTTTCTTACAGCGAAAATCCTATGCAGCAATCCACCCGTACCCTTGTACTGCCATGTGAGATTGTCAACAACTGCAAGCTTTCCAAAGAGCTCGGCAAGATTTGTAAGCCGGCCTGGTCAAAAATTCCGGAATTGCCTTGGGGCGGAAATTGGATCCTTGACGACGAAAAGGCAACATTCAAGGAAAACATTGGAGCATGGGAACATGTTAGAACCTTTAAGCCTGCAAAACTTGGAGAAATGTGGGACGAAAAACTTTATTCCGGATAATATTCGTCCCACTCGTAGAAGTTAGTGATTTTTACACGAATATCTTCCGCCCCGTCAACGAGGCGAACTTTGTAATCTTCCGCTCCTCCGACGAGATGCCAAACCCCAGGCGTGTTATCGAAGATAGAAAGTTTGACCTTCATGTCTTCCGCTCCATCGACGAGGCGAACTTTATAATCTTCTCCTCCGTCGACAATTTTGATCCTTCCGTAAAGCTTCTTAGCGATTTCCTGTTTAGAATCGCTTGCAAAAAGCACGACGGAGGCAAGAGCGAATAAGGCAAAGAGTATTTTCTTCATAATGCCTATTAAAACGCTGCTCTCGCGGAAAAGTTTTAAGCGTAAAACGCGCACTACGGATACTTGCGGGAGCAGGCGACAGAGTTGTTTTGTGCAACATTTGTAAAAAAAACAACTTGGCAAAGCGCGCGAAATAGCAAATTCTCAAGACTTCTGCGGCGCGCGCAGTGTCGGCGAGGCGAGACTTTCATGTCAAACCAAAACGACATAAAAGACGCGGTGATGGTTGCCGCGGCGCTGTTCACTATAATCAAGATTACAATCGAGATTATCGAACTGCTCTGCTGTTGGCTGATTTAGCCGAACGTCTTTCCCGCCTTCGGGCGGGTTCTGCGCCGCCGCAGTTTCTCAAAAAAAAGAACAGCACCCGGAAGCGAGCTTGCAGGTGCTGTTTTTACTTCTTTTACATGTCAAACCAAAACGACATAAAAGAGCGGTGTTTGATTTCTCAAACTGGGGGTAGTAGAAGCATTTCCTCCGAAAAAATCAATACGAAAAGCGTTAATCCCACAACTCCGGTTGCCGCAAAGAACCAAAAAACAAAAGCAAGGGTCTTGCAGTCAGATTCTTCATTCTTGCACAAAAAAAGAGGCGACCGTGCGGTCGCCTCTGAAAGTGGCGGAGAGAGAGGGATTCGAACCCCCGGAGGCTTGCGCCTCAACGGTTTTCAAGACCGCCGCAATCGACCACTCTGCCATCTCTCCGTACAGAAAATGATGCGCACTATGAAAGGAATTTATCCGTGCGCTGGCAAGGGAAAAGAAGTTGCCGCAAGCTAAAGCAAGGTTTCGTAATCGGAGATAACGGGGACTCCGGCAGCCAGCAGGCGTTCGCGCGACTGATGCGCGTGTTCGCCGTGATCAATCAAAACGCATTGCACGCCCATCGCCTGCGCAGTTTCGACATCGTGCAACGTGTCGCCGATGTAGAGCACGAATTCGGCGGGAATGCCGAGTTTTTTGAGGTGACCGGGCGCACGGTACGATTTGTCCCGCGCAAAAATGTCGTCGTTGCCGCTGAGGTGGACAAAGTATTTTTCCAAATCGTGTTCGGCGATAATCGAAGTCAGATAATCGTGGCGGTAGGCTGAAAGTACGGATTGGCTTATCCCCCGCGCGTGGACGGCGTGGATAAATTTACGGGCGCCTTTCTGCAGGGTGCAGTCGAGACGATGGTCTTCGTAAAAGCCCATAAACTCGTGGCTCATGGCTTCGAAGGCGCTCTGCTCCGTCGAAAATCCGAGGCTTTTGTAAACATTGATTACGGGAAAATCGAAAATACGCTGATAGGCCGGAATGTCGATAGGCGCTTTGCCCGCCGCCGCCAAAAGGCGATTCAGCGATTCCCGGCAAAGCCACAGGTCGTCGAGCAGAGTCCCGTTCCAATCCCAAACAATATGGCGAAAATCCTTCAGCTTAATTTCCATGGCGGCATATTAATGCGGGAAAAGAAAAAAAGAAAGCAGAGATCCATCGTGCCTTCGTGAGGGATAATATCGAATAGCAGAAACTCGCACGGAGACACAGAGGCACAGAGCATCTACGGAAAACAAAACGAAACGCTTCCAATTCAAATTCTCCGGAGGATTGGGCTTTGGAATAAGAAATGAAAAACGGTCATGGAGGCCCCGTGGCTCCGTGAGAGACAATAGCGGAATCTCGCACGGAGACACAGAGACACGGAGCATCACCGGAACACAAAACGAAACGCGTCTAATCCAATTTCTCCGGAGGATTAGCGTTGGAATAAGAAATGAAAAACGGCAATGGAGGCACCGTGGCTCCGTGAGAGACAACATCGGAAACTCGCACGGAGACACAGAGCGCCACCGAAACACAAAACAAAACGCGTCCAATCCAAATTTCGCTTCAACATTTTTATTTAATATTTCCGAAAAACGGATAAGATATTCCAATTATGGAAAATAAAAACTCTCCGAAAGCGATGGGCTTCCGCATGCCCGCCGAATGGGAAAAACAAGCCGCGATCTGGCTGACCTGGCCGACGAATCCGGAACTTTGGCCGGGCTACTTCGCTCCCCTGCTCGAGCAATACGCCGCCTTCGCCGCAAAAATCTCGCATTTCCAACCCGTGCGCTTCAACTGCGCCGCAGGAGCGCTTGAAGCCCAGGCGCGCAAATACTTGGAAGCCGCAAAGGCCGACATGAGCGTCATCGAATTTTTCGACCACCCCGCCAACGATGTCTGGTGCCGCGACCACGGACCGCTCTTCGTCAAAAACGACACGACGGGAGAAGTCGCCGTCACCGACTGGATTTTCAACGGCTGGGGCGGTAAATTCACCGCGAATTTGGATAACGGCATTCCCGCCTGCATCGCCCGCTCACTCGGCATGAAGCGTTTTGCCTACGATTTCGAACTCGAGGGCGGCGGAATTGAACTCAGCGGCGACGGATTGTTACTCACAACGGAATGTGTCCAGAAAAATCCGAACCGCGCATCCGGACGCGATGACGAAGCGTTCGAAAAAGCCATTAAAAGCGGACTTTCCGTAAACGAAATCTTATGGATTTCCAACGGACTCGCCAACGACGATACGGACGGGCATATCGACAATCTCGCGCGCTTCGTCGCCCCGCGCACCATCGTTGCCGTCTCCGAAAACGACGCGTCTAAGCCGAATTACGCGCCCTTGAAGAAAAATCTAGAGCAATTGCGCGCGATGCAGACTCCGGAAGGCGGGTCTTTCGAGATTATCGAGCTTCCCATGCCGGAACCGTTCTCACTTGCGGGAAGAGATTTACCGCCGAGCTACGCGAACTTCCTGATTTTGAACGACGCCGTCATCGTCCCCGCTTACGGACAGGCCAACGACTCCCGTGCACAAGGGATACTCGCGGAGGTCTTCCCGGGACGCAAAATCGTCGGACTGGATTCCCGCCTCATCCTCATCGAAGGCGGTTCGTTCCACTGCCTTTCCCAACAACAACCCGCATAGTTGCCATGACTGCCGACAAAATTTTCAAGACGCTCGGAAACCGCATTCGCCTCCGCCTGCTCTGCCTCCTGCGGGAGCGCGACTGGCGGGTGGGCGATCTGCAGGCGATTACGGGCTTGCCCATGGCCATGGTCTCAAAGGACCTCATGCGCATGCGCGCGCAAAAGCTCGTCGCAGCAACACGCCGCGGGGTCTCGATTACCTACTCGCTTCCGCCGGGACCGGAGACGGAAATCCTGCGCGGCATCCTGACATCCGCCCAAGCGATTCTGCCTCCGGAGGTCCTCGCAGATGCCGAAAAGCTGAAGTCGTACGTCCCGAACGAAATGCCTCAGACCGAGGCCGAAAGCCGGGAATTTGTGGGCAATGCCTCCCGCGGTTCCAAGGGTTCGGAAAAGCCGGCAAAAACGTCCGCTCCCGCCGCGCCAAAGGGCTCCGAAAACGCCCATTTCGGCACGCTTCCGACCAACCTGCTCTAAGGGGGAAATCCTAAGCGCGGAAGGCGGGTGCTCTATAGCTTTCAATGTTGCCTCTCACGGAGACACGGGACCTCAGTCGCCGTTTTTCGATTTTTGTTCCAAAGCGAATCCTCCGGAGAAATTGAAGTGGAAGCGGTTCGTTTGGTGCTCCGGTGACGCTCCGTAGCTCCATGTCTCAGTGAGAGATTCCAATGTTATTTCCCGCTAAGCCGCGAAGCTTCATTTAGGGCTTTTCATCATTAAAAAAGCTCGGTATTTTTAGACCTTTCCTTCTAATTTCTATCATGAACAAAGCAAAACTCATCAAGGCCGTCATTGCGCTGCTCATCGCAGGCTCGGTCTTCTTCGTTCCCTTCGAAGCGATGGGACTGAACCTGACTCCGGTCGAAGTGCGCGTTATCGCCATCTTCCTGATGGCTGCACTCTTCTGGATTCTTGAGCCGGTGCCGATTTGGACGACCTCGATGCTCGTCATCGTCACCTCGTTGGCAACGGTTTCCAACCAATGCCTTCCGTTCCTAAACGGGGACGATGTCGGAAAGCTCGTCAGCAGCAAGGCGATCATGGCCACCTTCGCGGACCCGATTATCATGCTCTTCTTGGGCGGGTTCTTCCTCGCTGCTGCGGCGACGAAATACCAGCTCGACATGAACCTTGCCAAGGTTCTGCTCAAGCCCTTCGGAAAGAATCCGAAGTTCGTTCTGCTCGGTCTCATGATGATCACGGCAACGTTCTCCATGTTCATGAGCAACACGGCAACGGCCGCCATGATGCTCGCGATTCTCGCTCCGGTTCTGGCTATGTTTGATGCCGACGACAAGGGTCGCGCCGCCTTCGCACTCGCCATTCCGATTGCCGCAAACGTCGGCGGGATGGGTACGCCGATCGGTACGCCGCCGAACGCCATCGCCCTCAAGGCACTCGGCGACATGGGCAGCACCGTTTCCTTCGGCACCTGGATGGCCTTCGGTATTCCGTACGTCATCATCCTCATTCTCATCGCTTGGGCGCTCCTGCTTTTCCTGTTCCCGATTAAGAAAAAATCGATGGAACTCAATGTCGGCGGCAAGTTCCTCAAGACCCCGAAGGCGATCATCGTTTACATCACCTTCGCCGTCACCGTCCTCCTCTGGGTACTCGGTAAGGGCATCGTCGGTATGGACTCCAACGTCGTCGCCATGATCCCGATGGCCGTCTTCGCGGTCACGCAGGTCATCACGAAGGACGACCTCAAGAAGATGAGCTGGGACGTTCTCTGGCTCGTTGCCGGCGGTTTCGCACTCGGTCTCGAGCTCCAGCAAACCGGCTTGGCAAAGAACCTCATCGACGCGATTCCGTTTGCGACCTGGTCACCCTTCGGTCTCATGATCGGTGCCGGTGTCATCTGCCTTTTCATGGCCAACTTTATGTCGCACACGGCAACGGCCTCCCTGCTCGTTCCGATTATCGCGGTTGTCGGCGTTAACGTCGGCTCGAACCTCGACGGACTCGGCGGCGTCGTCGCTCTGCTCGTTTCCGTGGCATTTGCCTCCTCGCTCGGCATGTCGCTCCCGATTTCCACGCCTCCGAATGCGCTCGCCCACGCCACCGGCTTGGTCGATACCAAGGGCATGGCCAAGACGGGTGTCTTCATCGGCGTCGTCGGCATGGTGCTGACCTACGCGATGATGATCCTGCTCGCTCAGCTCAACGTCTTCGGCACTCCGGAAACCGCTGAAGCCGCGGCTCCGGCAGCAGCGCAAGTCAGCGCTCCCGCGGCTCAGAAATAAGCGGATTCCAATCCGATTCAAAAAAGCTCCCGTCCTCGGGGGCTTTTTTTGCGCCCGAAGAATTTTATAAAGGGAAAACGGATAGTTGATAACGGATAAGTGGGATGGTTGCAGAGGATGAGCAAAGACGGGGTGCGAACCCGGACTCCGGAGAAAAAGGGAAAACGGATAGTTGATAGCCCCTTTCTGACGGCACAAAAAAGCGTTCCCGCGAAGACTGCGGGAACGCTTTTTATGAGACGGTCTCTTATGCCTTAGAGACCGAGCGGGAGGGTCGGCGCGCTATCCGACTCGTCGTCGCCGGTAATGACTTTGCAGATACCGATGACTTCTTCGCCCGCCTTGGAGTCAATGTCCATGAGCTTCACGCCCTGTGCGGCACGCCCCGTACGGCGAATACCCTTGACCGGCATGCGTATCGCCTGCCCGCCCTTCGTCAGGAGCATCACTTGATCCGAATCAAGGACGCTGAGCGCTCCCGCGACACCGGATTTGTTTTTGATTCCGATGACACCGACACCTCCGCGATTCTGCTTACGGAAGACTTCGCCTTCTTCATCGTCATATTGTGTACGCTTGCCGATACCGTTTTTCCCGGCGATGAGCAACGTACAGGCGGGATCGACAACTTCCATCGCGACAACGGCATCTCCTTCGCGCAACTTCATGCCCGTCACGCCCGCAGCTGAGCGGCCGAGATTACGAGCATCGGTTTCATCAAAGCGGATCGTCATCCCGTTTTCCGAAATGAGAATAACCTGATCGTTCCCGTTCGTGAGTTTGACGGAAATAAGGTCGTCACCTTCGCGCAGGTTGATGGCGATGATACCGCGACGATTGCAGTTCTTGTATTCGGAAAGCGTCGTTTTCTTAATGATTCCGTTCTTCGTGCAGAAGAAGACGTTCTTCGTATCCGTAAATTCCGGGATGCAGAGTAAGGTGGCAAGCTTTTCGCCGTCCTGCATTTCGATTACGTTGGCGATGGAGCGCCCTTTCGATGTGCGGGACCCTTCCGGAATTTCGTAAGCCTTTTGGACGTAAACGCGCCCCTTGTTCGTGAAGAACATAATCGTGTCGTGCGTTTTCGCCGAGAAGAGATATTCGATGAAGTCTTCGTTGTGCGTTTCCGAGCCGATGAGGCCCTTACCGCCACGCTTCTGCGTACGATAGAGGTCGAGCGAGGTACGCTTGATGAAGCCTTGGTGCGAGACAGAAATCATACAGCCTTCGTTCGGAATGACGTCTTCCGGACGGAATTCGCCTTCGGCCGGGCGAATTTCCGTTTTGCGCGGAGATGCGTATTTTTCGCCCATCGCACGCAATTCCGTCTTAACGAGTTCAAGCAATTTCTTTTCGTTGGAAAGAATTTCGCGGCATTCTTCGATGAAGCCCATGAGTTCAACGTATTCGGCTTCGATTTTGTCGATTTCCAAACCGGTGAGCTGATACAGACGCATGTCGAGCACGGCGTTGCACTGACGTTCCGAGAGCGCGTACTTTTCCATGAGGCGGGAACGCGCATCGTCACGATCTTTCGACGAACGGATGATTTTCACAAAATCGTCGCAGAAGCGATAGGCGATCTTTAAACCTTCGAGGATGTGTGCGCGGTCTTCCGCCTTGCGGAGACGGAATTTCGTGCGGCGCGTGATGACGTCGCGGCGGTGTTCGATGAAGCATTCGAGCATTTCTCGGATGTTCATCTGCTTCGGTCGCGTGTGGTCGAGCGCGAGCAAAATGGCGCCGAAGGACGATTCCAAGGCCGTGTGCTTGTAAAGCTTGTTCATCACGACGCGCTCGGATTCGCCGCGTTTGAGTTCGATAACGATGCGGGTGTTTGCGTCGGATTCGTTACGCAGGTCGCGCACCTCCGTGAGCACCTTCTCGTTCACGAGTTCCGCAATGCGCTTCACGAGCGCTTCGCGGTTGACGTTGTACGGAATCTCCGTGATGACGATTTGTTCAAAACCGTTTTTGACCTCTTCGATATGCGCGGTTCCGCGGACCTTGACGATACCGCGTCCGGTGCGCAGGTATTGCTTGATGCCTTCCGTCCCGCAGATGTAACCGCCGGTCGGGAAGTCCGGACCTTTCACGATTTCTTCGATCTCTTCGAAAGAAAGCACCGGATTGTCGATGAGGCGGCAACAAACTTCGACGAGTTCGCCGAGATTGTGCGGCGGAATATTCGTCGCCATCCCGACGGCGATCCCGGTCGAGCCGTTCAGGAGCAAATTCGGAAGCGCGCTCGGAAGCACGCTCGGCTCCGTCGTCGATTCCTTATAATTCGGCTGAAAATCGACGGTGTCTTCATCGATGTCGCGCAACAAGTCTTCGGAAAGTTCCTGCAGGCGGCACTCGGTATAACGGTAGGCAGCAGCGGAGTCTCCTTCGATCGATCCGAAGTTACCCTGCCCGTCCACGAGCGGATAGCGCATGACCCAGTCCTGCGTGAGGCGCACGAGCGTGTCGTAAACGGAGCTATCGCCGTGCGGGTGGTAGTTTTTCAGCACTTCCCCGACAACACCGGCACATTTGTCATAGGCCGTGTTGTGACGCAGGCCTTCCCGCAGCATTGCGTAAAGCACGCGGCGCTGCACCGGCTTCAAGCCGTCTCGGGCATCCGGAAGCGCGCGGGAAACAATGACCGACATCGAGTAATCGATGTACGCGGTCTGCATAATATCGGTAATGTTCGTCGGAGAAAGACGTTCGGTTAATTCCATGTTACAAATTTTTAAAAGGTTAAAACGCGACGGGAACGATTAGACGTCGAGGTAAGACGTGTTCAATGCGTTATCTTCGATAAACTGTCGGCGCGGCGGAACATCATCGCCCATGAGCATCGTAAACACGCGATTGGCCTCGGCTGCGTCTTCAATCGTGACCTTGAGGAAGCGGCGCGTTGCCGGATCCATCGTCGTTTCAAAGAGCTGCTTCGGATTCATTTCCCCGAGACCTTTGTATCGGGAAATCGTCAGCCCTCGGCGACCGAGCTCGCGAATCTTTGCAATAAGTTCGAGCATCGAGCAAAGCGGATAGCGCTTCGCATCGGCATCCGTTTCCGTGCCTTCAATAAGCTCGTAGCGAGGCTCTTCACTCGGTGTGAACTGATTAATGTCGAGCCCGAGCGCGGCAAGCTGCTGGAGAATCTTCGTCATTTGCCCCGCTTCGTAAATTTCGTAAACGCTCACGCGCTGCTGGAGCTTCTGTCCGTTTTCTCCTTCGATTTCGCGAATATTCGTCGTTGCCGTAATATCTTCCACCTGCATGCGGGAGAAGAAGTTCAAGCGTTCGTCTTCCGTGAAAAAGTATTCGAAGCTTTCGTCGTTCCCCGTGCGGATACGGGCGAGGAAACGCGGGAGCTCCTGCGTTTCGCGCTTGTGCATATCGAGATACGTCGCGAGATCGCAACCGTAACGGCCGACACCGCGACCAAGGACCTCGAGGCGCGCCATGCTTTCGACGATTTTGTCGAGCGCTTCCGGTGCAAAGCACTGGCTGTCGCGCTTACGGAACAACGAAATATCTTCCGTTCCGAGCTTGAGCAACATCGCATTCATTTGCGCGTCATTTTCGACGTATTGCTCTTTCTTTTTGCGCTTCACCTTGTACAACGGCGGCTGCGCGATGTAAACATAGCCGGCATCGATGAGCCCGCGCATGTAGCGGAAGAAGAAGGTCAGCAAAAGTGTACGGATATGAGCACCGACAACGTCAGCGTCCGTCATAATGACGATTTTGTGATAACGCGCCTTTTCGATATTGAAGTTTGCGTCGTCGTTTTTCCCGCCGTCTCCGATGCCGGTTCCGAATGCGGTAATCATCGCACGGATTTCGGCGTTCTCGAGCATTTTATCGAGGCGAACGCGTTCGACGTTCAAAATCTTACCGCGAAGCGGAAGAATCGCCTGCGTGCGGCGATCGCGTCCCTGCTTGGCGGAACCACCTGCGGAGTCACCTTCGACGAGATAGATTTCGCACTGCGACGGGTCCTTTTCCGAGCAGTCCGCAAGCTTACCGGGAAGCCCGCCGCCGGAAAGCGCGCCCTTACGGACGGTTTCCCGGGCCTTGCGTGCGGCTTCTCGGGCGCGCGCCGCATTCGTCGCCGCTTCAATAACGGCTTTCGCCATTTTCGGGTCTTTTTCGAATGCAAGCTGCAGGCCTTCACCAACAACTTTCTGGACAACGCCTTCGACTTCCGGATTCGTCAGACGCGTCTTATTCTGCGACTGGAATTTCGGATCCGGGTGCTTGACGGAAACGATTGCCACGAGGCCTTCGCGCATATCGTCGCCGGTCAGCTTCGGGTCTTTTTCCTTGATGAGATTATTGGCCTTCGCATAGGAATTGACGACACGCGTAAGGGCCGAGCGGAAACCGGACAAATGCGTTCCGCCTTCCGGATTCGTGATAAGATTGGTATAAGCAAAAACAAGTTCGCTGTACTTCTTGTTGTACTGAATCGCAACATCAACCGTCATTTTAACGACGTGCTTGCGCCCTTCCGGAGTCACATAACGGTCGTTGATGACGAGCGGATTCGCGGGATCGGTGATGTCAACTTCCGCCGAAATCAGAACCGGCTTCAGCATCAGTAATTCTTCGTTCTGATTGAGGAAACGTGCGTACTCGGAAAGGCCTTCGCGGAATTGGAAATTGTCGGAATGCCCCGTGCGTTCGTCCGCCACGGAAATCCTGATACCGGGAACGAGGAACGCGAGCTCACGCATGCGGCGCAACAACGTCTCATATTTGAATTCGAGTACCGTGAAAATTTCCGGGTCCGGGTGGAAGGTAATCTTCGTTCCCGTGCGCTTCGTATTGCCGACGACGTGAATCGGCTTTGTCACTTCCCCGCGACAGAATTCCATGCGGTGCACTTCACCTTCGCGGCAAACTTCTGCGACGAAATGATCGGAAAGCGCGTTCACGCACTTTGCACCGACCCCGTTCAAACCGCCGGAAACCTGATACGCGCCCTTTTCAAACTTACCGCCGGCGTGAAGATTCGTCAGCACGAGTTCCAGCGTCGGAATCTTTTCTTCCGGGTGCATAGCAACGGGAATTCCGCGGCCGTTGTCGGAAACGGAAACACTGCCGTCACCGTGAATCGTCACTTCGATTTCAGAGCAAAAGCCTGCAAGCGCTTCGTCGATAGAGTTATCGACGATTTCGTAAACGCAGTGGTGAAGACCGGTTTCATTCGTATCGCCGATGTACATGCCGGGGCGTTCCCGCACGGCTTTAAGTCCTTTCAGGCGCTTGATGTCCGACGCTCCGTAAGAAGCTTTGCCGGCATTTTTCTGGCTGATTTTTTCTGTTTTTTCGCTGTCGCTCGTCATAAAAAATTCGTAGGTTGTCCGCTCGATGAAAAGAGCAAAAATTTAAGGCTTAATTCTGTCTGAATTTCGGGGCGGAGGCAAACGATTTTTTATTTTTATTTTATCGCCGAATTCTCAGTATTTATGCGGGAAAGACGGCTTTTCAACAGCCCGAAATCCGGAAGAAAAACACCCGCGGAAACGCCCTCCCGAAATTTAACTTTGCAGGCGGAAAAAGAATCCGCGAAAATACGCCCCATGCTCGCAGAAAAACACCTGAACGAACTCCGCAATTTTGCCGAAAAACTCGCCGACACCGCACGGGAAATCGTCTCCGGCTACCACGCCAAATTCCACACCGAAATCGAAACGAAAAAGGACGGCTCACCCGTCACCGTCGCCGACAAGGAATGCGAACGTGCCCTCCGCGCCATGATTCACGAAGCCTTCCCGCAACACGGCATCATCGGCGAAGAATTCGGCAACGAAAACACCGACGCCGAATTCGTCTGGTCGCTCGACCCCATCGACGGCACGAAGTCCTTCGTTTCCCGCGTTTCGCTCTACGGCATTCTGCTCGGCCTCCTTTACCAAGGTAAACCCCTCATCGGCGTCATCGACCAACCGATGACACGGGAACGCATCGTCGGCGACAGCCGCGACACGCGCTACAACGGCGTCCCCGTGCGCGTCTCAGACACCCCGAACGTCGATAAGGCCCTGCTACTGACAACGGATTTAATCGACTGCGAAACCAAGCACCCGAACGAAAACTGGAATGCCCTGCTCCACCGCGCACGCCTCTTCCGCACTTGGGGCGATTGCTACGGCTACCTGCTCGTCGCCAACGGGCGCGCCGACATCATGGCCGACCCGGAACTCTCGCCCTGGGACCTGTACCCGCTGCTGCCGATCCTCCAAGGCGCAGGCGCGCAAGTCACCGACTGGAACGGCAACGACCCGCTCAACGCCAAATCCATCCTCGCCGCCAACCCGCGCCTCCACGCCGAAGCCCTGGAAATCCTAAACCAAGCGTAAAAACGCCTGCGGCGAAGAAAGAAGGGAAAACTGATAGTTGATAACGGATAAGTGAAGACGCCTGCGGCGGCGAAAAAAGCGCCAAGAATCGAGCATCAAGATTACCTCTGGCCAGGCGGCGGAAATTCACAGATAGGTAACACTTTAGAGTCAGACATAGGTAACACTTTTTGGGGTTTTGTGTTAAAAGCTACGGTGCGATGCCGTGGGAAAACAAAAGTGTTATCGATATGAAAAAAGAAATAATGGCTGCATT
>JAZRTJ010000051.1:0-12463 GCA_045651925.1 Candidatus Spyradenecus sp.
CAGATTTCGCTCCCGATGGATCCGCCGGCTCCCGTAACGAGTACGGTTTTCCCGCAAAGCATCTGCGTGATGGAAGTATCGTCGAGATCCAGCGGCGGGCGGTCGAGCAAGTCCTGCAATTCAAATTGGCGGATGGCCGAAACGGAGGTGTGGCCGAGCGAAAGTTCTTCTATTCCCGGAACAATCGAAACGGTCAGGCCTGCGGCAATTGCGGTTTCACGCAACTCGCGGACACGGGAAATTTTTGCCGTCGGAATGGCGATAATGAGTTCCGAGAAGTTATAAACGGATTTCCAGTATTCGACGTTTTCAAATTTGCCGACAATCGGCACGTCGGCGAGTGAGAAACCTTCCTTGCCGGGAGCATCGTCAAAGAAAACGACCGGCAGCTTGCGCAGATGCGGGCGGGCAAAGAGTGTTGCACAGATTTCCGAGCCGGCGTCTCCGGCGCCGAAAATGGCGACGCGGGTAAAGTTTTTGCGGCGGCGGGACATCTTGCGGCCTTCCGAGTGCTCGGATTTTCGTTCCCACAGAACCCGGATGCCGAGGCGCAGCGTGCAGAAAAGAAGGGGTGAGAGCAAGGCGTCCGTGCAAAGGACGCGGCGCGGGAAGAGCGATTCGATTTCGCCGAATCCGGGCACGTAACCCGCCACCAGGAGCAAGGCGGAAACCGAGACCAAGAGCAGGCAGATATGAATCGCATCCGTAATTTTAAAATAGCGCAACAATGCGGAATACAAGCCGGCCTTGGCGAGGACGGCCAGCTGAACCAGAGCGATCAGAATGGCCGCGGAAAGTGTCGTCTCACGGCTTTGGACGGGTTCATAGGGAATCGCCCCGCCGTTTTGCACCCATGAGACGAACTCATGCGAAAACATGTAGGCTACAACCAACGCTCCGCCGAAGAAAGCAGAGCGGATGAAAAACCGAAGAAAGAAGCCGGGTTGCCAGCGAAAATGCCTGTTAATCATAAGAGTTGTGAAAGCGCCGATTTTAACGATTTCGGAGATTTCGCGCAAGTCGGAGGAATGATATTTTTTTAATGAAAGCCTCCCCGCCGAACGTTATTATCTCACGCCATGAACAAAGAAGATATTTTGAAGGCGCTCGGCAGCGTCGCTTATCCGGGGCTTTCCCGCGACATCGTTTCGTTCGGCCTCGTAAAAAAAGTCGAAGTCGATGAACACCAAAACGCCGTTGTATCCATGGCGATTACCACCTCGAAACCGGAAATTCCGGGGCAAATCGAAGTCGCCGTCAAAGCCGCTCTGCAAAAAGCCGGCTGCCGGGAAGTCACCGTCAACATTGACGTCGCCACGCCGAAGGCCCCGACCGCCGCGGGCACGCCACCGCCGCCGTCGCGCATCCCCGGTGTCAAATACGTCATCGCCGTTGCTTCCGGCAAGGGCGGCGTGGGTAAGTCCACCGTCTCCGTCAATCTCGCCGCTGCGCTTGCTCAAACCCTCGAAGAACAGGGCATCGCGCCCGCCGAAGGCTCGGTCGGTATTTTGGACTGCGACATTTACGGCCCGTCCGTTCCGATGATGCTCGGCACCAAAAACGCACCCGAACTCGTCGGCTCCAAGATGCGTCCCCGCGAAGCCCACGGCCTCAAAGCCATGTCGATGGGCCTTTTTCTCGACGACGACACGCCGGTTGTCTGGCGCGGACCGATGCTCCAAAAGGCCATTCGCCAATTTGCCGACGATGTCGATTGGGGTTCCCTCGAAATTATGGTCATCGACCTGCCGCCCGGAACCGGCGATGCGCAAATCACGCTTGCACAAACAATTGCGCTCGACGGCATTGTCGTCGTAACGACGCCTCAGGACTTGGCGGTATCCGTCGCCCGGCGCGGCGCGCACATGTTTGACCGCATGCAAGTTCCGCTACTCGGCGTCATCGAAAACATGAGTTATTTTGAAAATCCGGCAAGCGGCGAACGCGATTATATCTTCGGTAAGGGCGGCGGATCGAAAACCGCGCTCGCGCTCAACACCGACTTCTTCGGCGAATTACCGCTCGACCGCCGTATCCGCGAAGGCGGCGACACGGGCACGCCCATTGTCATTGCCGACCGGGATTCCGTTCCCGCGCAGGTGTTCCGCTCCATCGCCCGCATGATTCTGGGAAAAATTGAAGGGAGAGCTTAGAGCTTAATGCTTAAAGCTCTCTAGAAATTCGTTTTTTAGGGGGGCTAAGGCGCGCAATTCGTTCCATTACGCCGCCGGCACGTAAACGGGTCTGTCCCCGTCACTTTGCGGCGCCTATTTTTTTCATGGATTATCCGCGGGTTTCGGCTATTGCCTGCACCCGCGGTTATCCTATGTCGTGCACCTCCGGCGCACCGGCCTCAGAGAGGCAATTGCGAATCCCGTATCCCGAATGCTCACCGCTCAGCAAATTTTATAGACTCGACAAGTGTTACCGATGCCTGATTCCGCCTCTTTAAGCTTTAAGCATTAAGCTCTAAGCTTTTTCATGCTTGCGCGCAATTCGCTCCTCCGAAGCTAAATGCCGAGGTCTGCCCGCATGAAGTCAACGACTTGTTTAAAGCGCGCAACGTTTTCGGGATGGGCCTCCATGAGAGTTTCGTGCGCCTGCAAAATGGTGTGGTTGGTTGCCGGCGACGCGCCCTGCTCGCTTGCCTCGCCGTCGGCAAGAATCTGCTCGGTTCCCGCGGCAACGGCATCGCCGGGAATATAGCTGAGCAAGGCACAGAGGCCGAGATTGCCGACGACTTCGCCGATGCGTTCGTTGCAACGTTGCAGAACAACTTCCGCGCCGCGCGACTTCAAATCGCCGCAAGCGCCCGCGATAAGCCCGAGAACGGTGCTGTCAACACCGTCGCAAGCTTTCATATCGATAATCAGGCGTTTGATGCTCTCGGTTTTGCCGATTTTTTCGAGGAACTCGCCGAACTCGCGGCAAGTGGTATAGACGGCGCGTCCGTGAATCGAAACGATGACGGAATCGCCCAAGGAGGCAACGAGGTATTGGGTGGCAGACATGGTTGAACGGGGTAAAGTTAGCGGGCTACGGCGGGGACGGTCGAAACCGGAGGATGTTCGACGGGTGCGGGGACCGGAATCTCGGGAATATCCTTCGTAAAATCACGGGCGAAAGTCAGCCGGTGAACGGTATCGATGAAGGCCTGTTTCATGCGGAAAATGCAATTTTGTTCCGGGCTTCCCGCGAGCTGGAAACTGCCGCCGAGGCGCTTCGTCAGATAATAGACGTGGCGTTCCGCTTTCCGGGCGGCCACGGGAAGCACTTCGAATTCGAGTTTCCAGCGCCAGGTTTCCTCGACTCCGGAGTCCAGATAGTCGTAGCGGAAATCGGGGCTGAAGGGTTCGGGCAGAAAAGCTTCGGCGTCCATCTCGGTCACGCATTTGGCGAGGGCCAGGGTTTCCGCAGATGCGGAGTCGGTCTTGAGCGCGAGATCCGCCATCCAGTCGGCGACATTGGCCGGGCATTCGGCGCGGTAAACCGTCTTTTCGTCTCCGGCGGAAATATCGCTCAGGCTCATCGAAATGAGCTTGGCACTTGCGGGCATGCGATAGATGACACGTTCGCGGAAATCACAGGGTTCGACGGAAAGGGCTTCGACGATTTTTCCGTCGATCGTATAAACGGCATTGCCGATCTTGGCGTGATAGGGGAATCCGGGAGCGACCGGCGGAGCGATGGTCAGCTCAATCGTCTGCGCGGGATCGCCGTTTTTCCCGGAAGCGTTCAGTTCCAATTCGACGATGCGGACCGGCTTATTGAATCCGAAATCGTTGAGATCGCTTTCCGAAGCGTCGTCAGAAACGAAGGCCCGGAAGAGTTTGCGTTGCGCGGAGGCAATGCGCTCGTTTTCGTAAACGGGCAGATTCACGGCGCGCAGGTTCTGCAGGGCTTCGACGAGTTGCTTGATGGCAGCGGGATCGACAGCGGTTACGGCGGTCACGCGAGAGCCGGGCGCCACGGGCATCTGCCAAGCGGCATAAATTTCGTTGCCGTTGGCAGGAACGGCGGGAACGGGCTTTTCGACGGCGCCGAGCAAGGCGTTCGACGCTTCGGCATTGCCGAGCTCGATGGTCCCCGCGTTCACGGCCTTCGGGGTGTCTGCGCTACTTGCCGAAGTATTCGTGCGATGCAGTAAAAGAGAGTTCTTTTCCGCGTGAATCGTTACGGACTTCAGCAGTTCCGCTTCAAATTTCAGGAAACGCGGCTCACGCAATCCGGCGATGGAATCGTTGACGTTTTTCCATGCCTCCACGGCTTCGGCGGGGATCGTGAAAATGGCGTCATTGCCGTCCAGCTTCGCATAAAGCTCGGTCTTGTCTGCCGGATTCGGATTGCCGACGAGCAGGCTTTGCGAACGCATGGCGCCATAGAACGAAAAACGCATGGTCGGCGACTTTAGACCGGAGGCTTCAAGTAAAGCGAGGTCGCCCACGGGGAAGCTCTTGAACTTCAACTCGATGAGCGATTTGAGGCTTTGTTCAACTTTTTGCGTTTCGGCGTCCGCGGCAATCGGCGTCTCAAAACGCCAGCCGTATTCGGTTTTTCCGCTTTCGGTTCCGGATTCACGGCGCATACGCGTCAGGCCGATGCGCTGCTCGTGTCCGCCCTTGGCTTCGATGCGTACGGAGAATGAACGTACTTCGTAGCTCGCCATGGAAAAGATTTCGGGCGAACGGAATTCGTCGAGCTTTTTGGAGAGATTTTTCAGGAGCGAGGTCTTCGCGAGAATGATTTGTTTGCCGTCGGGCGAAAGGACATAAACGCCGCGCGCGTCCGGCGTTTCCTTGCCGATTTTGAGCAAATGCGTACCCGCGTCATCGGTAATCGCCAGTGTCAGCAACGGATTTTCCAAACCGTAGTCCGAGAGCGCACTACCTGCCGCCTCAGCTTCTTCGACCGAAAAACTCCCTTCGTCTCCGAGGAAACGCAAGTCGTTCAACAGCGGGCTCACGACAAAGGGGTTGGCCGGCCAGGTATAGGGCTTGGCGATAAACCAGTCCTTTTTGCGCAGTTCCAAAAGAAAGCCTTCGCCGATGTTGTTTCCCGTAACGGCGATTTTCGAAATCCCGGCGGAAAAAAGCGAGCGGCTGATACTTCCCGCCACCTCGGTTTTTCCGGATTCATGCAGAATCAAACCGAACGTCAGCAGGTTTGCGACAAGGAGGAAAAGGGTGAGTTTAAAACGCATTTTTTATTCAAAATTAATTTCGGCGGCGCCAGAACGCGACGAGCAACCCGAGCAAAACCACTCCGGCGGGCACAAGCGCGAAGGTCCACCCGACGCGCATCAGGTCCGGCATCGAAACGTTCAAATTAAAATCGGAAATCGGGCGCGGCGGAATGTTCAGGTAGATGTCGCGATCGACGAGCCAGTTAACGATGTTGAGCAGGAATGCCTTATTGCCGCCGTTTTCGAGTTGAGCGTTGGACGCCAAGTCCGCCGCCCCGAGCACGACGAGACGACCGCCCGGAATTGCAAATCCCAAGCGCATACCCGCGATGCGCTCCGACGCCACGGCCACGCAGACCGGGCCGGGAATGTCCCCGCGGTTTTCGTTGTAGCTGTAAGGCGGGAAGCGGTAATCGCGTTCACCCCAGCTGGAAGGCGTGTCACCCGAAACCCCGTTCGAGGAAAAGACCAGTTGAGTGACCTTGCGCGTCGCGTCTTCCTTCGAGCCGATGTCCTTGCGGACTTCGCGGAACTGGGAAGCCACGAGCGGGATTTTCTGCACCGCGAGAATCTCCGAAAGCTTGTGCGGCTCCGTCCCGATGAGGCTCATCGAAACATTCCCGTTGTACTGCAATTTCGAAGCGTCGGTTTCGACAACAAAATTGTCCATCAGCTGAACGCCCCAGTCGAAAAGCAAATCGTCCAAACCCGGATTGAGCCCCGGCCCCGTCAGCAACAATACGCGGCCGTTGCGTTCGCGCAGGTAACGGGCGATTTTTTCCTCGTTGCGCGGGCTGACCGGAATGCGCGGATTAGCGATGAGCAGCATGGCGGCGTCTGCAGGGACGTCTTCGTGCCGCGAGAGGTCCAGGGCAACAAGCTTGATTTGGCGCGAACGCAGCTGGTCGGCAAAGGACGTCAATCCGAAACGGCGGTCCGTTCCGTCAATGGCGGCTTCGCCGTTGCCGACGAGCGAATAAACGACCGGGATCGTGTTGTCCGCGACCTTGAGGATCGCAGACATCAAAGCCTCTTCCCCGCGGAATGCATCGACATCGTTCGGATTGCTGGCATCGTCGCGCTTGATTTTGAGGAGTTCTCCGGAGGAAATCGTAGAGCAACGCGTACGGGAAATGACAACGATGGCCGTGCGGTCCGAAATGCGCGTTCCCGTTGTGCTTTTCTTTTCGATTTCGACGGCGAGGCGCGTGTTCTTCTGCAGGTCGGTTTCCTCGAAACGGATGAATCCCGGCACGCCGAAGGAGTTCGCCTTGTACTTAAAATTATCGACCAGCCCGACGATGCGGCGGCGCATCATGTTTTTGACGTAGGCTTCTTCGCGGGAATCGCCTGCGCCCGCCTGCGGGAAGGTCACGATTACGCGAATCCAGGGATTGGCGGCCGTCGTATCGGCCGGCGCTTTTTTGACCAGCGACTCCAGGAACATCCCCGTCTCGAGCGAGAGCGTATGGCTTTTGCTGTCGTCGAGGTCCCAGCGTGCCTGAAATGCGGGAAGCGCGGCCAGATAGTTGAGCCCGCCGACGAGCAGAATCGCGAGAATGATTTGGGCAAAGAGATTCAGCCCGCGGAAAAGGCGAACGGTCTTAAAATCTTCGAACTTAAAAAAACGAAATCGTCCCATCGCCGTGCTCCTATGCCTTAGATTCAACGTTGATGACGGTCAGGCCAAGTGCCAAGGCGGCACCGCTGATGAAGAGGAAAAACGGACGCGAATCAATCAGTCCGCCGTAGAAATTTTCCAGATGCTTGAAAGTCCTCAGGTATTCCGCAGGAGCCTGTAGCCACGCAAAGGATTCGTAAACGTCGAGCGGAAGCATTTGCAACAGGCCGCCGGCGACGATGAGGATGAAAAGCGCGCAGGAAGTCAGCAAGCCCGCGACGAGCATGCTTCGCGTCAGGCTGCTCGCGAGGATGCCCACGGCGATGTAAAGCAAGCCGCTGATGGCGACGAAAAGCGCCCCGCCCTTGAGCGAACTCAGCGCAAGCAGGCGCGGGTCCGGGCAAAAATCCTTGAGCATCCACCACGCGATTACGGGAAAGAGCAAGGCAAGTGCCCACAAAACGATGTAAAGCGTATAGGCGGCGGCGAACTTGCCCATGACGATGGCAAAGGGGCTCGTCGGCGTCGTCATCAGCGCACCGAGCGTCCCGGCGCGGCGTTCTTCCGCAAACGAACGCATCGTAATCAGCGGGACGAGGATGAACAGCGGCACCCAGAACAGGTAGAAATAGCTTTCGACGGGAAGCATTTCCAGTCCCTTCTGCAGAGCAGCCTGCTGGAGCGCAAACCAGTAAATTCCGCCCATGAGGCAGAGGAAAAGCGTTCCCGCAACGTAGGTTGACGGCGTGATGAAAAGCAGGCGCAATTCGTGTCGGAAAAGTGTCAGGAAATGCCTCATGATTTGTTGGAAATGGAGTCCACAATATCGTAGGTCCGGCGCGTCGCAGCGATGAAGATGTCTTCGAGGCTCGGGACGCGTTCATGAAATTCAAAGACGCGGAGATTCGCGGCGTGGAGCTTCGCCAGAAAATCTTCGCCCGCATTTTCGACGGCGATTTGCACCGCAAAGCGCGGGCCGGCTTCCGTCGCGGGAAGCACTTCCACCGAATCGGCGGACAAAGCGGCTTTTACCTGCTCCGCCGTTGCATCGGCGACGAGTTCAAAACACCGCGTGCGGACGAATTCCCGGCGCAAATCTTCCGGCGTTCCCGAAGCCACAATATGCCCCTGGTTGATGATGATGACGCGGTCGCAGACGTTTTCGATTTCCGGCAAAATGTGCGATGAAATCAGGACGGCTTTTTTGCCGCGCAAGCTGCGGATCAGCGAGCGGATACCCAGAATCTGGTGCGGATCCAAGCCGATGGTCGGTTCGTCGAGAATGACGACATCCGGCTCGGAGAGCAACGCGTCGGCGATACCGACACGCTGGCGGAAGCCCTTCGAGAGCGAGCCGATAAGCTTGCGGCGGGCACTGCGAGCCAAATCGCAGGCGGCCATCACCGCTTCCACACGGGAGCGCAATTCCTTTTCCGGAACATCCTTCAGGCGGGCGCGCCAACGCAGATATTCGATAACGCGCAATTCCTCCGGCAGCGGATTGTTTTCCGGCATGTAGCCGAGATGCGACTTGGTGCGGAAAGCATCGCGGGAAACCGAAATCCCGCAGATGCGGGCGATCCCGGAATTGGCCGGCTGGAGCCCCGCGAGGATACGCATCGTCGTCGATTTCCCTGCTCCGTTCGGGCCGAGGAAGCCGACGATTTCGCCGCGTTTTACGGTAAAGGAGACATCCGAAACGGCCTTGTAGGCGCCGTAATTTTTACAGAGCCCGCGGACATAAATGGCATCTTCGGAAATGCTCTTTTCGGAATCGTCCATGATGCGGAAAAACTACTGCTGAGCGACGGGTTCCTGTGCCGCCGGAGCGACGAGGCGCGGGTCGAGGCGGAGCAGGTTCTGCTTCTGAGCATGCCACATATTCTGGGCCGAAAGCGCGCGATCCATTTCGTCGAGCCAATTGCGGGCCGTATCCAAATCGTTTTGAGCGAGCGCCGTCACCGCGAGATTGTACATGGCCTGGCCGCGTACGGTTTCTTCGGTTTCCAAGGTCCCCGCAAGCGCGGTAAGCAGAGCAATCGCTTCGTCCGCCTTACCGGCCTTTTGGAGGGCGACGGCTTCGGCAAACTTGGCGCGATCACGCGGCAAAACGTATTCGGGGCCCGAGAGGGAGGCAAAAACAGCGGCGGCGGCATTGTAATCGGCAGCAGCTTCCGCGAACTTCGATTCGCCGTAAAGCGCGTTGCCGAGCGCATAGAAAATCGTGCCCGACATCGGGTCAGCGAGGTGCTCGCGGGCAAAAGCGCGGCGTTCGTCGGCGGTGTTCAGCGCCGCGTATTCGTTTTGCAACGCATGCACGTGCATCTGCTTCACCTGCGTGTAAACAATCACGGCCAGAGCGGCAAAGAAAACCAAGGCGGCAATCGCAACCGTTTTCTTCCCGTGGCGACGCCAAAAGAGCCACACCTTATCTTCAAAATCGGCGTCCTGAAAATCGTCATCGACCAAAATCAAATTGCGGTCGTCACCGGCAGAACCTTTAAATTTTTGTTTATCGTTACGAATAGCTTTTTTTGCCATAAAAAATAGAAACTTTCTGATTACTAATAAAACATTCCAAAAGCCCGTTCCCGTCAATAGAACGTTTTGAGAACAGAGTGCTGGGAGGCAGTAAACGGTAAAAGAAAACGGCGAACAGTGAACGACAGCAGGGATTCTGCCTGCCATTCACAATTCTCCGTCTTCCGTCCGCTATCGGACGAAGAGCAGTTCCCGGTATTTCGGGAGCGGCCACATTTCGTTGTCCACGAGCAATTCGAGCTTGTCGATGTGATAACGGATTTCGTCAAAATACGGCAGGACGGTATCGTGGTAGGCGATGGCCTTTTCGCGGGAATCCTCGATGCGATTCGCCTGCTTACGGAATTCGATCATCTTGTCGGTATACGTCGTCACCGCGGTGACGTGTTCGTTAATCGCCTCAATCAGGCGCAACTGCTCCGAGGCCAGCACGTTGAATTTTTCCGGCGGGAAAACGGCCTTGAGCTTCGTCACGTTGTCCAACAACACCGACTGGTAACGAATCGCGACGGGGATAATGTGGTTGTGCGACAAATCGCCGAGGACGCGCGCCTCGATTTGGAGCTTTTTCGTATAAATTTCCCACTTAACTTCGTTGCGGGTTTCCAGCTCCTTCTTCGAATGGATATTGCCGTTCGCGAAGACCTTCACCGACTGCGGCGACGTGTAAGCATCGTAAATCAGCGGAACACTCGTTTCGCAGTCCAAGCCGCGGCGGGCCGCCTCTTCGCGCCATTCGTCGGAATAACCGTTGCCGTCAAAGCGAATCGGCTTCGACTCCTTGATGTACTTTTTGATGACGGTGTAAAGCGCCTCTTTCTTCGACATACCGCCGTCAATGAGTGCATCCACTTCCGTCTTAAATTCCTTGAGCTGGTAGGCCACCGCAGCGTTCACCGCCGTCATCGCCGACGCGCAGTTCGCAATCGATCCGGTCGCGCGGAACTCAAAGCGGTTGCCCGTGAAGGCAAAGGGCGAAGTGCGGTTACGGTCGGTATTATCGACGAGCAGTTCCGGAATCTGGCCGACGCCGAGCTTGATCTGCTTTTTGCTGTCCACCTTGATGGCGTCATCGACAGAGCTCTTTTCAAAGGCGTCGAGGATGTCACTGACCTGTTTTCCGAGGAAGGAGGAAATAATTGCCGGAGGCGCTTCGTTGGCGCCGAGACGGTGCGCATTCGTCGCCGATGCCGTCGCGGCCTTGAAAAGCGCGTTGTTTTTGTAAAGCGCCATCAGCGTGTTCACGACGAAGGTCACGAAACGCAGGTTCTCCATGGAATTTTTCCCCGGAGAAAAGAGATTGATACCCGTATTCGTACTGAGCGACCAGTTGTTGTGCTTGCCCGATCCGTTGACGCCCTTGAAGGGCTTTTCGTGCAACAGTACGCGGAAATTGTGGCGGCGGGCGACGTCGCGCATCAGCGACATGAGCAAAAGGTTGTGGTCCACCGCGAGATTGCATTCTTCGAAGATCGGCGCGAGCTCGAACTGGTTCGGCGCGACTTCGTTGTGACGCGTTTTCACGGGGATGCCGAGTTTCCAGGCCTCGTATTCCAGCTCCTGCATGAAAGCGAGGACGCGGCGCGGAATCGCCCCGAAGTAGTGGTCTTCCAGCTGCTGATTTTTCGCCGATTCATGGCCCATCAGCGTGCGTCCCGTCAAAACGATGTCCGGTCGCGCATTAAATAATTCTTCGTCGATCAGGAAAAACTCCTGTTCGCAACCGAGCGAGGACTGGACGTGCGTCACGTCGCTGTTGAAGTACTTGCAGACCCCGACGGCGGCCTTATTGACGGCTTCCAGGGACTTGAGGAGCGGCGCCTTGTGGTCGAGCGCCTCGCCCGCGTAGGAAATGAAAATCGTCGGGATGAAAAGCGTGTCTCCGACAATGAAGGCCGGCGACGAGGGATCCCAAGCCGAATAGCCGCGCGCCTCGAAGGTCGAACGCAGGCCGCCGTTCGGGAACGAAGACGCGTCCGGCTCCTGTTGTGCGAGAATCTTCCCGCTGAATTCTTCAATTATGCCGCCCTGCCCGTCGCGCTCGACGAAGGCGTCGTGCTTTTCCGCCGTTCCGTCCGTCAGCGGGTGAAACCAGTGCGTGTAGTGCGTCGCGCCGTTTTCCATTGCCCACATACGCATTGCGGGAGCGATATGAGCCGCCAATTCCAAAGAAACCGGCTCGCCGAAATCGATTGCATGCGTAATCGCCCGGAACGTTTCTTTCGAGAGATACTTCGCCATCGCCTTGCGATTGAAGACCTTGCAACCGAAAAATTCGGAAATTTTCGCCTGCGGCGGCGGGACAACAACGACCTTACGGTTGGAGGCACGTTCTACGGCATGAAATCGGATGTATGACATAAGATGTCCGCGACGATACTCCCGAGCGTTCACGCACGTCAAGCGGTTTTAACGGAAAAACGAAGAAAAATTTCCGTATTTTCGGCTAAAATTTGATTTTTAGACTGCAAAACGAAGCCAATTTTCCCTATTTTCGCCCAGAATCCGCTTTTTCGCCTTCCAAAGTCACAAACCCACGTTTCCCAAAATTAATCCGGGAAACCCTAAATCACGGTCTATCTTCCAATAAAAAACGCCCCGCAGGAAAATCTCCGCGGGACGTTTTAAACAACTTTAAAACAACAACATCCTTTTGGCTACCTCTAGAAATTCGTTTCAAGGGCATTGTCCTAAGTTTTCTTCTTTCCGCGCATCAGAATTAGTGCGCCGGAGGTGCACGACATAGGATAACCGCGGGTGCAGGCCATAGCCGCAACCCGCGGACAGGACTCCGGACCCATGCGCCGCTAAGTGACTTCGATAGCTCCCCGCCCTGCCCGCGGCGCAATGGAACAGGCAGAAAAGAGATTAAAGAGAATCAGGTTTGGGTAATATCCGTCCATATTGTTCCATGCGCCGCAGGAAAATCAAAGACGTAACGATGTCCTCAAGCGGCGCTTCTTCCCTTTGGCAACTCCGCGGGTTGCGGCTTTGCCCTCCACCCGCCGTTATCCCATGTATTCCCGTTCCACGGGAATCACCCCAAAGCCGTAATGCCCCTCTCTTTAAGGCTTCTTTCCATACCGCCAAACGGGGCTAGTTTCATACAAAAAAGAACG
>JAZRTJ010000052.1:0-8035 GCA_045651925.1 Candidatus Spyradenecus sp.
TCCTTATCGGAGTCGTTCTCCCAAGCCGAGGAAAGCGCCCAAAGCGTTCCTGCCAGCCCCGCAAAGATAAACATGCCCGCCGCAAGCGGCAACCAACGCCCGCGCGAATTAGAAAAAGTGTTTTGATTCGTTAAGTTAGAGATACCCATGATACTTATTTCCCGGCACTTTCGGGAGCCATTTCCCGAGCGTGCGAAACCAGTTTATCATGCCCCCTCCAAGCAATTGTCACAGAATTGTTACAAAATGTAATCACTCCAAAAACTTTTCAAATTCTCCGCAAACCTGCATCAATAAAGGCTTAGACTCCGAAATCGCCTCCAATCTCGAAGCCCTCGAAACAAAAAAATTAAAAAAAATAATTTTTTTGTAACAATTCTGTGACAATTTCCCGAAAACAATATGATAAATTGGTAAGCGATTTGCGGAAGCCTTCCCTTTCGAGAGCCTCCACGAGTCTGCCTCCTAAAAAACAATGAACAAGACAATCCGAATTGCTCTCTTAATTTGCATCGCGCTAATTGTAGCGCTGACGGGTATTTGCATTTGCGCCGAGCGCCTGCGCGCAACGGAAATTCGGGCAAATTTTCTGCGGGAAAATGCAGAGCAGCTCCGGCTTGCGGAGCGTGTCGTGTCCGAGCAAATTCAGATTTTTTTGGCGCAGCTTGATGCGCTTTCTCCGGAAAAATTTGGACTTCACGCCGAACAACATGCCGCAGACACCTCGCTCTGGGGAGAAAGTTCCGTCGCCTTCGCGCTTTGCGACATCGCCTCGCCGGAGCAACAGCCTCACGCATTTTACGCTGATTTCTTCGGCGTTGCCGGCTTGGACTGCGGCGGCAACCGCCTTACCGGGAACGCAGCGGATGCGCAGATAAGTTCGGCAACCTGCTCGGAGTTTATCAATGAAATTGTCCGATTTGTTGACGGGCGGTTTCCGTGCAAAAAGCATTCGTGGTGCCGACGGATTCCTTCCACTGCACACCCGGACTCGCCTGCTCACCTTCCCCGCTACGGCCGTTGGAAAGGCTATTCGAGCGGCACGGAGCCCTATCCGGAAAAATATTTTTCGAGCGGTTTTCGTTTTTATGAAGATGCGGGAAAACTTTTTGCCGCCCGTGAAGTCCATGCGCCTCACATTCATCGGCTTCTGCAGGGGGTGCGAATCAACGAAGCGCGCTTGGAGGGCAAGCTCTCGGCGGCGCTTTCCGATTTCATCCCGGGGGCTCAAATCCGCATAAGGGTGTCCCCGCCAACAACGGAAATATTGGGGTTCCCGCTAGAAATTCGCTTGCCGCGCGCTGAAACCGCTTCAAGATCGTCACGCCTGCAAAAAGAATTCCGGGCGGTTTTAGTTCTTGCCTGGCTTGCGGGCGTCGTCCTTGTCATCGCCGTTTTTCTGATCATCGTCCACCTGCAAAAAATTTCGGCAGCGCGCAAATTGTTTTCCTCAGCAATTGTCCACGACTTGAACACGCCGCTGGCGCGTATCGAAGCGCGTGCCGAGTTACTTCTACAGGATTGCCGCGTGCAGGCGGCGGATGCCTCTCAAACGGCGGAAGGGCTTTGCCGTGACATTCGGCGTTTCCGCATGCTTTCCAACAATTTCTTCCTTGCATCGAAAATGGCACATACCGGAAGTTACGGCCTGCGTTTTTCGGTACATATTTTCAGTGAGCTCATCGAACGCGTCTCCGCCCTACTCGCCGAGACCTTAGGCGAATCCTCCGCCGACTTGGAATTGGACATTTCCCCGGATGCGGAACAGGCAAAGGTGATCGTATCCGAAATCGCGTTGGAGCGCATCCTGATGAATCTCGCCGAAAACGCCATAAAATCGGCCAGGGCCCCCGGAAGCCTCTTAGTACGCCTCTCCGCAAACATCGCCACCGACGGTAAAATGCTGGATCTTTACTTTACCGACAACGGGCCCGGGATTCCCGAAAACGTTCGCGAAACCCTTTTTTGCGCTTTTGCCGCCGGTACGCAGGGGCTCGGTATCGGGCTATCGCTCTCGCGGGAGCTGGCACGGGCCCAAGGCGGCAAACTTCGCTTAGAAAAAACAGACTCCACGGGAACGACATTTTTGCTTAGCCTAAGAATCGCTTCATGAAAAAAGTTCCCCGCATTCTGATTGTAGAGGACAGCCCCGAGCTACTGCGCTTTCTGTCGGAAGGGTTGCAGGCCCGCGGCTACGAAATCTGCACGGCGACGACGTTTAACGAGGCGATTCATCACGTAGACAACGAGACCTTTGATCTCGCGATTCTCGACATCATGCTCGACAAGGCGGGAGACGGCATCGGGATCTTAAAGTACATCCGAGAATCCCGTAGCTACACCGTCCCCATAATCATACAAACCGTACTCGCGGACGACGATTATTGCGTGCGTTGCCTGCATCTTGGCGCCGACGACTTCGTCATAAAGCCCATACGCATCAACCCGCTGGTTGCGCGCATCGAAGCGGTATTACGCCGCGTCACGGGAATCACGCCCCCGGGCGATGCAGAGCTGCCGCTACGCAACGGAGCCAAGGCATATTGCAGCAATCGTAAGATTGTTCTTTCGACGGGAACAACGATTTCACTGAGCTATAAGGAAGCGCAGTTGCTACGCTTTTTTTCGGAGCACCCCGGCGAAACCCTTTCGGCGGAGAACCTCCTGCTCAACGTCTGGAACATCAGCCCGACCGAAGATCATCTTCGTTGTGTGCGGTCTTCGATTTCGCGCCTACGAGTCAAGCTCGAGGACCTCGCCGAAATCAAAGCCTATTACGGCGAAGGCTACCGCTTCGAAGCTTAGCGCTTACAAAAAAAGAACGCAGAGAGATCTCCCTGCGTTCTTTTTGGCTACCGGAGCGTTCCGCTATTTAGAACGAAACGGAGAAGGCGGAGAGCGCGTTGACGAGCGTTGCGACGGCGGAAACCTGCGCCTCCGTCACCGGTTTGTTCGTCTTGATAACCGCGAGCGTTTCGCCGGCTTCGTGGTCGATCGGTGCCGTGATGTTTTCAATGTTGATTTCGGCATCGCCGAGCACGGCCGTGATGCGGGCAAGCACGCCCGGGCGGTCTGCGTAACGGACAAAGAGCAAGTGCCCGCGCAAGTCGAAGTAGAGGCCCTTAAAGCCGTTGATCGACGAAATAATCGGCGTGTTTTCCGCGACAATCCCGCGGACGCTGACGGTTTCGTGCTTGCTTGCGGCGGCCTCGGTCATGACATCGAGCACGATGGAATCTTCTTCGACATTGCCGGCGAGCGGCTCTTTCGCCTGATAGACGATGCCGTGTTCGCGGATGGACACTTCGGCCATCGGCGGCGGCAATCCCTTTTCCGCATGCGGAAGCAGGCCTTCGAGCAGCTTCGGCGTAAACCATTTGCGGAAGGACCGCAGGCGGCCCGAGAAGGTGCAGTCGGCGCGGCGAATCGCCTTGTCGCCGCCGACGAGGCGCGCCAGCGTCGCGAGCATTTTTGCAAGTTGGAGCTGCATCGGGTTAAGGCCGAGCGGGACTTCGGCATTGACGACGCAGGAAGTGTCACCGTTGTCGAAATATGCGATGGTTTCTTCGGCGGCGCGCTTGGCGGCGTTGAAATTCGCTTCCTTCGTATTGGCGCCGAGGTGCGGAAGAATCAGGTCCGCAACGGCGGCGGAAGGCTTGTCGCCCGCTGCGTCTTTCGGATGAACGTCCGTCGCGTAGATAATCTTTTTCCCCGAGGCGCGGACTTCGGCGAGTGCGACTTCATCG
Organism: Candidatus Spyradenecus sp.; assembly: GCA_045651925.1. GTDB lineage: Bacteria > Verrucomicrobiota > Verrucomicrobiia > Opitutales > UBA953 > Spyradosoma. The sequence continues at coordinate 3,747 of JAZRTJ010000052.1, forward strand.
ACCACGCCGTAACGGGAGCAGTTGACGAGCATCGCGCCGTCTTTCATCTTGCCGAGCAATTCGCGGCTGACGAGATTTTGCGTCGAAGCCCCGCCGGGAACGTGAAGCGAAATGATGTCGGCTTCTTCAAAAATTTGTTCGAGCGGCACGGGAGTCACGCCGATATTGATGGCGCGCTGTTTGGCGAGGAAGTGGTCGTAGCCGATGAGGGTCGGCTCAAAGCCCTGAAGGCGCTTGGCGAGCAGGCGGCCGATATTGCCGAGCCCGACGATCCCGACGGTTTTCTTCGTCAGCTCGCGCCCCATGTATTTTTTCTTTTCCCAAAGCCCGGCGCGCGTTGTCGTGTCCGCCGGAACGAGGTGACGGTAGCAGGCGAGAATCATGGCAACGACTTCTTCGGCGACCCCGTTGGCATTGGCGCCCGGCGTGTTCATGACATCGACGTTTTTCTTACGCGCGTAGGCGATGTCGATGTTGTCGAAGCCGGCGCCCGCGCGAATCACAGCCTTGAGTTTCGGCAACGCATCAATGACTTCGGGCGTCACCTTTTCGGAGCGAACGATGAGCACGGCCGTATCGGGATTGGCGGCAACTTGCGCGTCAATCGGCGTTTCCGCGTCCTGGACGACGGTGTAGCCGGCAGCGACAAGCGTCTTGGCCGCGACCGTATCCAATTTTGTCGGAATGAGAACTTTTTTCATAAGGATAAATCTGTCTGATTGTTAGCGGTTAAATTCGGAAATGCGCGTTGCATAGAAAGCGTCTCCGGCAATGGAGGCGAGGCGCACGGTACGCATTTGGTTGGCAAGGTTTTCGCCCGGGAACTCACTCGCGGGAACGATGACGCGCAGGTAATTGCGCGTATAGCCCGGAAAGCAGTCTCCGGCGGGATTTTCGAAGAGTACTTCGACGTCTTTACCAAGGTAGCGCTCCATGAAGGTGCGGCGCTTCTGCGAGGACAGCGCGCGGAGAGCGGCGGAGCGGCGTTGGCGCACGGGAACGGGAACGCGATCGGGACGGCGGGCGGCGGGCGTCCCCGCTCGTTCGGAATAGGTGAAAACGTGGCAATAGGCGAACGGCCCGTTCATGAAGGTCGCACAGGTCTCCGCAAATTCCTCGTCGGTTTCTCCGGGAAAGCCGATCATGATGTCCGTCCCGATGCAGATGTCGGGGACGCGAGCGGCGATTTGTTCGACGAATTCGAGGTATTCGGCGAGCGTGTAGTGGCGGTGCATATCGCGCAAAATGCGCTCGCATCCGGACTGAATCGGCAAATGCAAAAACGGCATCAGCGGATGCGCGGGATCGCCCATGCGATCGAAAATGCCGTCGGGAATTGTCTTCGGCTCAATACTGCCGATGCGAATGCGATCGATGCCGGGAATGGCGGCCAGCGCATCGACCACGCCGAGAATATTCGTCTCCGCGTTATCGTAAGTGCCGATGTTGACGCCGGTGAGCACGAGCTCGCGCACGCCGCGCGCCGCGAGGGAGCGGGCTTCGTCGAGCAGATTGCCGAGTTCGCGGGAACGCGCCCGGCCGCGCGCAAAGGGAATGATGCAATACGAGCACATGAAATTGCACCCGTCCTGCACCTTGAGATTCGCGCGCTTGTTGAAGGGCATTTCGCCCACAAAGGAAACGGAAAAATCCTCCCGCGAAATCTTCTCGCGCACGATGACGGGCACGGCGTTTTTCGTGCCGTCGCCGACGTAATCGAGCACATTGAGTTTGTCCTGATTGCCGACGATCAGGTCGATACCGGGAATGCGGGCCAGCGCAGGCGTGCCCGTCTGCGAATAGCAACCGACGACGGCGCAGAAGCCCTCCGGATTCGCCTTGATGAACCCGCGGATAATTTGGCGGCACTTCGCCTCGGCAAGGCCCGTCACCGTGCAGGTATTGATGATGGCCAAATCGGCGGGCTCGCCCCATTCGACCACGCGGTAGCCGGCGGCGGCGAGCTTGTCCCGCAAAACCTCGGTTTCGTACTGATTGAGGCGGCAGCCGAGCGTAAAAATGCACGCACGCCGAGCCGGAAGCTCTGCGTGCGCAACATTTTCGGAATTCGCCGGAGCGGCGGGAACGCCTTTTAGAGCGGCGGACGAATCTTGAGGATTTCGAAGCATTCGATGAGGTCGCCCTCCTGGTATTCTTCGAAGCCGGTGACGCGGATACCGCATTCGTAGCCGGCCTTGACTTCCGTAACGTCTTCCTTGAAGCGCTTGAGCGTGTCGATGCGCCCCGTATGGAGCACTTCGCCCTTGCGCCAAACGCGCGCGTTGAAGTCGCGGCGAATGCTGCCTTCCGTGACCATCGAACCGGCAACGTAAGCGTTCTTTCCGAACGGGTAAATGACACGGGCTTCCGCCATGCCGACCTTGTTTTCCTTGAGTTCCGGATCAAGCAGTTCCGCCATCGCATCCTTCACCATGTCGAGCAGCATGTAAATGATGTCGTGCGTGATGAGGTTGACGTTCTGGCGCTTCATCAATGCAGGGACGCCGTTGTCGGCTTTGACGTCAAACGCGATAATCGTCGCGTTCGAAGCCGAGGCCATATTGACGTCGCTCGGCGTAATCGGGCCGACGGAACCGCCGACGATTTCGAGCTTAACGCGGGAGGACTTGATGCCTTCGAGCGCTGCATTGAGCGCTTCGAGCGTGCCGTCAACGTCCGCCTTGGTGACCACCTTGAAGACCTTTTCGCTGGTACCCGCAAGCAATTGGTTAAGGCGTTCGATGTCAGAGAGGCCGGCGTTCAGCTCTTCGTCTTGAGCGCGACGCTTGTTTTCTTCTTCCTCTTCGATAGCCTTGCGCAGCTTGTACTGATTTTCTTCGGCGATCTTTTCCGCTTCGCGAGCGTTTTTGACCGTCGAGAAAATTGCGCCCGCGGAGGGAACGCCGGACCAGCCCATGACGCGCCCCGGGCAGCCCGGAGCGATTTGCTTCATCGGCTTGCCGTACTCGTCCATGATGGCACGCACGCGGCAGAAATGCGGACCGCAGACAAGGGCATCGCCGGTCTTGAGCGTTCCGCGCTGGATGATGACGGTTGCCGTCGGGCCGCGGCCCTGCTCCATCTGAGCTTCGACGACCGTACCTTCGGCCGGGCATTTCGGGTTGGCCTTCAGTTCCATCATTTCGGCCTGAAGCAGAATCGCGTCCAGAAGCGAGTCCATGTTCGTGCCCTTGAGCGCCGAGACCGGTTCGCACTGAATCGTTCCGCCCCAGTCTTCGGAGGTAATGCCGCGCTTCTGCATCTGCTGCTTCACGCGATCGATGTTAGCCCCCTTCGAGTCGATTTTGTTGATGGCGACAACGAGCTGAACGTTGTTTTTCTGAGCAAATTTAAGCGCTTCGTCCGTCTGCGGCATGAAACCGTCGTCCGCAGCGACAACGAGCACGGCGATATCCGTAAGGGCGGCACCGCGTTCACGCATCTTCGAGAACGCCGCGTGGCCGGGCGTGTCGAGGAAGGTAATCGACTGGTTACCGTGCTTAACGGAGTACGCGGCAACGTGCTGCGTAATCCCGCCGGCTTCACCCGCCGTGACATTCGACTTGCGGTAGTAGTCGAGGAGCGTCGTCTTGCCGTGGTCAACGTGACCCAAAACGCAGACGACCGGAGGACGCGGCATCTTGTCCTTTTCGTCGTCCACCGGTTTCGGCTTTTCGACGACAACGGGCTTGGCCTGCTGGGCGCCCTTTTCGCGGCGGTGGATGTCGAGTTCGACGCCGTATTTTTCGGCAACCTTGATGGCGACTTCATCGCCCAAGTCCTGATTGAGCGAGGCAAAAACGCCCATGCTCATCAGTTCGGAAATGAGGCGGAACGGACGCACGTCCAAAGCGGTCGCGAGATCGCGGACGACGACCGGTGCGCGCATCGTTACCTTCTTAAGTTCTTCCTTCTTCGCAGGAGCGGCTTCCGCGGCGGCAGGCGCAGGGACGGAAGGTACGCTCGGCGGAACCGGCGGTACGGGAGCCGGCGCCGGAGCCACCGGGGGACGGCCCATCGGCGGCACGGGCGGCGGGACCGGAGCGGCCGGACGTGCGGCAGGAACCGGCGGAGGTACCGGAGCGGCAGGCGCTTTCGGAACGGCCGGGGGAACCGGGGCCGCTACGGGAGCGGGTTTCGGAGCCGGCAGCGGAACGGGCGGAACCGGGGCCGGGATACTTTTCGGAACAGCCGGAATCGGCGGCGGCATCGGAACCGAAGCACGCGGCGCGGGAATCGGCGGAACCGGGGGCACCGGGGCCGCTGCGGGAGCGGGTTTCGGAGCCGGC
>JAZRTJ010000053.1:0-80915 GCA_045651925.1 Candidatus Spyradenecus sp.
TGATGCGCGGAAAGAAGAAAACTTAGGACAACAATCTAAAAATGAATTTCTAGAGGTAGCCTTAAGCTTTTTTCAAACTCTCCAAGAGCTTGGCGACTTCGTCGCGCTTGGCTTGGGTTTCGGCGAGTTGCTTTTTCGCGCCTTCGAGAATGTGTGCCGGTGCTTTGGAGGCAAAGGCCGGATTGTTGATTTTTGCCGTTCCCGCTGCGACGGCCTTGTCGAGCTTTTCCAATTCCTTGGAGAGGCGTTTTGTTTCGGCTTCAACGTCAATCAGCCCCGTCGTGTCGAGCGAAAGCGTTCCGAGCGGTGTAACTGCCGAGGCTCCGAGAGCTTCGCCGGCATCGGAGAGAACTTCGATTTCCTTTGCGCCGATGAGCGTTTTGAGCTTGGTCGCATTGCGTTCGAGCAGGGCCCCGGCGGCGGCATCCTTGAGTACAAGGCGGAAGAGGCAATCTTTCTTTGTTCCCGCGTTGTTGTGGGATTTAAGCGCGCGCGCCTGTGTGACGAATTCACGGATTTGCGCGATATCGTTCACGGCGTTGGCGTCAATCTTCAAGCCGCGTTTTTCCAACGTTCCCGCGAGTTCTTCGGCAGAAACGAGTTTTTGGGATTGCAGAAATTCTCCTTCCGGGATGTAGCCGAGCAAGTGATAGAGTTCCTCGGCGATAAACGGCGTGAGCGGCGCGAGGCAAAGCAGGAATTGGCGCAGGCACAAATCCTGAATCGCGAGCACGTTTCCGCGCAGGTTTTCGTCGGCGAGGCGCGTTTTTGCCACTTCGACATACCAATCGCAGAAGTCGTTCCAGAAAAACGCGTAAAGTGCTTGCGTGTAGGCATTGAATTCGTAGTTGGCAAGCGCGTCCGTGCACCCGCGGACGAGGCGGACGAGTCCGTCGAGAATTGCGTGGTCGTCGGCATCGCAAAGTGCGGGATCGATGCGGGAGACAATCGCGTCGAGGGACGAATTGTCCGCCATCGGACCGCTCATCTGACGGAAGCGTGAAGCGTTCCAGAGTTTGTTACAGAAATTACGTCCGAGTTCGACGTTCTTTTCGTCGAAAAGGACGTCCTGACCGAGCGGTGCGGAGCGCATTGTTCCGAAGCGGAGCGCGTCAGCGCCATAGCGCGCAATGAGGTCGAGCGGATCAGGGGAATTGCCGAGTGTTTTCGACATTTTCCGTCCGAGTTTGTCCCGGACGATTCCCGTGAAATAGACGTTGCGGAAGGGCATTTCGCCGCGCCATTCGAAGCCCGCCATAATCATGCGAGCGACCCAGAAGAAGATGATGTCCGGCCCGGTAACGAGGTCGCTTGTCGGGTAGAATTTTTTCAAAAGTTCCGGCATTTCGGTATCCGGAGTATCCATATCCCAGCCCATCGTTGCAAACGGCCAGAGCCAAGACGAGAACCAGGTGTCGAGCACGTCCGGATCCTGTTCCCAGTTTTCGGCATCAGCGGGCGGCGTGACATCACAATAAATTTTCGCAGGGTCACTTTTGGAATACCACACGGGGATGCGGTGTCCCCACCAGAGCTGGCGTGAAATGCACCAGTCCTGGAGGTTGCCCATCCAGTGTTCATAGACTTTGCTCCAGCGTTCCGGATGGAATTTCATTGCACCGGAAGCCACGCATTCGCGGGCGGCGGGAACGCTCGGGTATTTCAAAAACCACTGTTCGGAAAGGCGGGGCTCGATCGGCACTTTTGCGCGTTCGCTAATGCCGACTTTGTTTTCGTACGGCTCTTCCTTGACGAGTAATCCGAGTTCCCGAAGCAGCTCAACCGATTTGTCGCGTGCTTTGAAACGTTCCATGCCGGCGAGATCTTTTCCTGCGAGGTCGTTCATCGTGCCGTCCGGATTCATGATGTCCGTCACTTTCAGGTTGTGGCGGCGGCCGATTTCAAAGTCCGTTTTGTCGTGTGCGGGAGTTACTTTGAGGACTCCGGTTCCGAATTCAAATTCGACGGATTCGTCACCGACAATCGGAATCCATTCCTGATTTTCGCACGGGAGCGGGCGGATAGCGTGTTTGCCGATGTATTTTGCGTAGCGTTCGTCCTTCGGGTTGACGGCAATTGCAGAGTCGCCCGGAATCGTTTCGGGGCGTGTTGTTGCAATCGTCAAAAACGTTCCCGGTTCTTCGGCGATTTCGATTTTGAAATAGTAAAGGAAGCCTTTGTGCGGCTCCATGATGACTTCTTCGTCCGAAAGAGCCGTGAGCGATGCCGGACACCAGTTCACCATGCGTTTTCCGCGGTAAATGTAGCCTTTTTTGTAAAGGTCGACGAAGATCTTTTGAATGCAACGCGAGTAGCGCTCGTCCATCGTGAAGCGTTCCCGAGACCAGTCGCAGGAGCAACCGAGTTTTTTGAGCTGGTTGATGATGATGCCGCCTTTCTCCTTTTTCCAATCCCAAACGCGTTCAAGAAATGCATCACGCCCGAGGTCGTGGCGCGTCTTGCCTTCCGCTTTCTTCAGCTGCTTTTCGACCATGACCTGTGTCGCAATCCCCGCGTGGTCGGTGCCCGGAAGCCAAAGCACTTCCTTGCCGTCGAGACGAGCCTTGCGGGCGAGAATGTCTTGAATCGTATTGTTGAGGACGTGCCCCATGTGAAGCACTCCCGTAACATTCGGCGGCGGGATGACGATGGAATACGCCGGGCGGTTTTCACTTACGCGCGCGGGATCGGCGGTAAAACAGCCTTTGTTAACCCAGCTTTCGTACCAGCGGGATTCAACTTGAGCGGATTCGTAATTCTTCGGAATGTCTTGCGTCATCGTTTTAAAAAGAAAGTGAAAAAAGAGCAACGATACGCCCTTTCCCACATTCCCGCAAATTGAAATTACCGAAAAAACAATACGAATGCTAAAAACAAAGTCGCGCTCTGAATGCCGCCTTGACAGCTTTTCCGTCCCGGCAGTAGACTACAACCTCATAACCCAAGTTTTCAATCAATGAAAAATATATCACTCTCGTAACCCTTCTCTCCGCCGGAGCCTTGGCCGCCAACGCGGAAACAGTCACTTTCGCGAGTGACGGTTGGGAAGTCACCCACAATCGCGGCAACACGGACCGCCCGACTTTCGTCATTGACGCAGCCGACAACTCCATGAGCCTCACCAACAGCAACTGGTCGCAGGCCCTGGCCTACTACGAACTCGACGCCGAAGTCCAGTCCTTCAGCCTCGACATGACCATCAAAAACATGACGGGCTCGTTCACCGTCTCGCTCATCGGCGAAAACTACTCCTTCGTCTTCGGGAAAAATTACGACGCATCGACCTACGAATTTGCGATGACCGGCAACGTCGATTCCGACGCAACCAAAGCACTCATGTTTAAAGAGGCCGATGCAACCAACAAAACGGCCTATGTCCAAGGAAACAACACCGGTGTCACTGCTGCCGTTGACATGGTCCTCAACATCGCCGGCGTCGTCGACGCCAACAACAAGCTCACGCTCTCCCTCGCCGGAACAACGGTTGTAAGCGTCGACTTGGGAGCAAACAAATTTGACTTGGACGTCATCGGCTTCTACGGCGACGGCGCCAACAGCGTCCCCAACGTTGAATTCTCGAACTTGGAAGTCTCTGTTCTCACCATCCCCGAGCCGTCCGCATTCGGTCTGCTCGCAGGCTTGGGCGCTCTCGCGCTCGTCGGCACGCGCCGCCGTCGGCGCTAATGAGAGCTTAAAGAAGAACGTTCCCGTGAATTTCTCGCGGGAACGTTTTTTATTACAAATCCGCGGAGAGATTCAAAAAAGCCTCGCACGGAGACACGGGGACACGGAGCATCAAGCAACACTCAGCATCATTATTCCAAAGCCTCCCCTCCGGCGAAATCGGATTTGGAAGCGGGACACCCTACTCTCTCGCGACGCTCTGTGACTCTGTGGCTCCGAGAAAAATTCGAAAAAGACCTCGCACGGAGACACGGGGACACGGAGCATCAAGCAACACTCAGCATCATTATTCCAAAGCCTCCCCTCCGGCAAAATCGGATTTGGAAGCGGGATGACTTACTCTCCCGCGACGCCCCGTGACTCCGTGGCCCCGTGAGAGATTCAAAAAAAGCCTCGCACGGAGACACGGGGACACAGAGTATCAAGTAACGCTCACCGCCATCATTCCAAAGCACCCCTCCGGCGAAATCGGATTTGGAAGCGGGACAATTTACTCCCCCGCGACGCTCCGTGGCTCTGCGGCTCCGTGAGAGATTCAAAAAGACCTCGCACGGAGACACGGGGACACAGAGTATCAGGCAACGCTCCACGCCATTATTCCAAAACACCCCTCCGGCGAAATCGGATTTGGAAGCGGGACAATTTACTCTCCCGCGACGCTCCGTGGCTCTGCGGCTCCGTGAGAGAGCCTAAAGCCGAACCTCTTCCGGCATTCGGCACAAATAATTTTCAATAAATATCAAAAAGAACATTGACACCCGCCCGACAGAATAGAAAAATCGAGCCATTATTTATTTTTATAAATACTTCTCTTAACTCATTTCAACAACTCTATTATAAAATGAAACAATATATTACGATTGCAGCATTGATTGCTGCCGGCGCCACTTTCGCAAGCGCAGATGATGAGCAAACGATTAGCCCGTTCTTGGACAAAAAGAACTGGACAAATGTCGGAGAAGTCGGCAGCCCCACCATCAGCTCTCTTAACTCTTACAAATGGAACCAAGACTATCCCGAAGGATACTCCACCTATACAGCATTTGACTCCATCGTTTTGGACTCTGCGGATGACTATGTGACGTTCTCCTACACCCACAAGACTGGAACCACGGCTGCAAGCGCAGCGACTCTCGCTTTAGCTGGATCTGAGGGGGCTATTGTTATCGGCCACTCCTACAGTGAGGCTATCGGCTATGGAATATCAATGACACCTGACGCAGCCAACTACACTTTTACCGGCACCGATTGGGGCGATGAAATTTTAAGTGCAACAGCTGTCAATAATAAACTAACTCCGAGCAGAAGCTACAATATTGAAGGGAGCATTTCTTGGGACACAAAACTATCGACCTTTGTATTAAACATTGCACTGACAGAACCTATCAGTGGGGTCAATACCACCTTTACAAGCGGCAGCGTTGCCTTGGGAGACGAGTTCTCCATCGAGCGCCTGATTATCGCGGTGGGCGCTGCGAGAACATCCCAAGTTACTTTCTCCAACTTGGCCCTCACCTGGGGACATGTCGCGGTTCCGGAACCGTCGGCATTCGGTCTGCTCGCAGGCTTGGGGGCCCTCGCGCTCGTCGGCACGCGCCGCCGTCGGCGCTAATGAAAGCTTAAAGATTAAGGCTTAAGGCTTAAAAAAAAGGCGCTTCCGCAAATCGCGGGAGCGCTTTTTTGTGTCCGGAGACTTCAAAGGCAGAACCTCCGGCGAAATCACAGCTAAACGACCCTTGACAAATATTTTCGGGGAGGGGTAGTATGGAATCCACGTTTCAACCCTAACTTCCCCCATAACATGAAAAAACACCTCACTATCGCTTCTCTGCTCGTAGCAGGATCCGCTTTCGTTAACGCCGCCATCGTCGAAACAACAAAGATTGCAGACATGGACACACTCGTCGCCATTACGACAAATAACGGAGTTACCACATCCTCACAATGGTCTTACGAAAACGGTTCCGTTTACGATTTTTCGGCGGAAAATGCATATTTCTCGAATGGTGACGCAAGCCTGCTGACCACTACAAGCGGCTACCTCACAATTGGAGCATGGGTGTATTTTGACGAACTTGGTAAAGATAGCTATACGAATACCGTTTTCGGCTGGGGAGAAGACGGCAAAGGATTTAAGTTCAACGTTAAAAACGGCGGACAAGGCGGAACTGACTCCGCTACAGGCGAATTTGCATTCGTAACGAAATGGAAACAACAAGCTCTTTCTTCCTCCTTCGCAACCAGCAACTTCAATGACGGTTGGCACTATGTCGCAGTTTCGTTCAACATGAACGGAGGAACCGACGGGGCCTTTTTCCTTGATGGAGAATCTAAGGGAACCTTTACATGCACAGCGTGGGACGTTCCGGCAACCAGCAACACCTTTGCAATCGGATCACAAAACGGGAATGCATACAGCGAAGCCTTTAAAGGGCTCATGGCAGGTCTCACTCTCTACGCCTCTAACAGTGTCCTCAATGCCGAAACAGTAACCTCGTTGATGGGTGCAGCCCCGATTCCGGAACCGTCGGCATTCGGCTTGCTCGCGGGCTTGGGCGCTCTCGCGCTCGTCGGCACGCGCCGTCGCCGCCGCTAATGAGAGCTTAAAGATTAAGGCTTAAAGCTTAAAGAAAAACGTTCCCGTGTATTTATCGCGGGGACGTTTTTTATTACAAATCCGCGGAGAGATTCGAAAAAAGGCCTCGCACGGAGACACGGGGACACAGAGCATCAAACAACACTCACCGACATCATTCCAAAGCCTCCCCCTCCGGCGAAATCGGACCTGGAAGCGGGACGCTCTAATCTTCCTCGATGCCAACAAAACCCTCCCCGCGAATTTAAAGCCCTCATCGCCGCACAAAACACCGTCAAAATTAACGAGAAAGCACACTTGACAAATTTTTCAGGGGGGGGGTAGAATAGCCCCTCAATTTATTTTTAACTTAAACTAACCTTAAATATGAAAAAGTACATCACCATCGCAGCGCTCCTCGCCGCAGGATCCGCTTTCGCAAATGCATTAACGATTACCGAAGACACGACGATGGCTAAGGGGGGCGACCTCTTTGCCGGCGCATTCGACTTCACGTTTACGATTTCCGACATCAAATCGGTAACCGGAGACTACGACATCATCCTCTCCTACTACCAAGTTAATGGCAGCAGTTATAACGTAAACTCGTTCGAGCTCTTGAGCGACGGCTCGCTCACCCTCGTTCGTGGAGGCGCTCTCAGCTCCACCGAGCTTGATAACAGCACTACAATGGGAAAACAAGACTCCTCGGTATTTAAAGCTGACGGTGCCGACTACATCTTGACTGCTGGCACCTACACCGTTGACTACCTCGGCGGCACCAATGGTTCTGCGGCTGCAGACCTCTATCTCGACGGCGTGAAGGTCGCATCCTTCACCGGCGGAAACCACAACATGAATGGCGCACAAAGCGGAGGTGACAATCTGTTCGTCAAAGTCAATGACACTTATGTCATTCCGGAACCGTCGACCTTTGGTCTGCTCGCAGGCTTGGGCGCTCTCGCGCTCGTCGGCACGCGTCGCCGCCGCCGCTAATAAGAGCTTAAAGATCAAGGCTTAAAGCTTAAAGAAGAACGTTCCCGTGAAAGATTCCACGGGAACGTTTTTTTATTCGCGTTGAATTTTAAGCTTCACGGCTTGACGATGCGTAAAAGGATAAAATAGAATTCGGGGATTAAGAATTTAAACTCAACCCGTAACACGACGATGAAAAAATATATCAGTCTCGCAACCCTCCTTGCCGCAGGAGCTGCTTTTGCCAATGCGGAATCGACGATTGTCTCCGCGACAATAAATGCAGACAACACCGCCACCTACACGCTCGACAACGTTGGGGATTATTGGGCAGTTCAGTTCCAATTCTCCAAGTCAGACGACGGATTCGACCAGCCTTGGTTGACACTGACCGCTGAAGACGGCTCTTTGGTAGCGCTCGGAATTCGGGTTCAGGACTCCTCATACATCGGAATCAACAATACGGCCGACGCCAATGCGACGCACTGGATTTGCAACAGCAACAACGGTTCCACCAACATCAAATCCTCCTTCACCGATTTGGTTTTCACGGTGGTGAACAATGACGGCAACGTTTCGCTGTGGACCACCGATGCGTCGGGCAACTCCACCCAGCAATACCTGCGCTACGGTTCAAACCCCAACGTTTCTTCCGAAACAGGCTCTGCCTCGCAAACTTTGGCAGCGGAATTCGCGTTTAATCTGGCTCTCGGAAATTCCATTACTCTGAATAGCAATACAATTCACATCGGTAGCGAATACTTCGATTTCATTACAGTGGCAACGTTTACGAACGGCCAAGAAATTCCGTCGCTCATCTCCGATATGCTTGCCATCCCGGAACCGTCGGCATTCGGTCTGCTCGCGGGATTGGGCGCTCTCGCGCTCGTCGGCACGCGCCGCCGTCGGCGCTAATGAGAGCTTAAAGATTAAGGCTTAAAGCTTAAAGAAGAACGTTCCCGTGGAATTTATCGCGGGAACGTTTTTTATTACAGATCCGCGGAGAGATTCGAAAAAAGGCCTCGCACGGAGACACGGGGACACGGAGCATCAAGCAACACTCAGCATCATTATTCCAAAGCATTCCCTTCCGGTGGAATTCGATTTGGAAGCGTGACACCCTAATCTCCCCCGACGCTCCGTGGCTCTGTAGCTCCGTGAGAGATTCGAAAAAAGGCCTCGCACAGAGACACGGGGGCACGGAGCATCAAGCAGCACTCAGCATCATTATTCCAAAGCCTCCCCTCCGGGAAATTCGATTTGGAAGCGTGGCGCCCTACTCTCCCCCGACGCCCCGTGGCTCTGTGAGAGTTTCCAATTTGCCAACGGACAAAGTAGCGCTAAAATTCACGGCATGAAACAATCGATTTTCATCCTTCCCGCCCTGCTTCTCGGCTCTCTGTTTGCCTTTGCCGCACCGCCCCCATCTGCGGAGACAGCGCCCGTCGCCACGGAACAGAAACGCGCCGAAATCGATTTGATGACAATGAATCGCGATGCACGCTGCGGGCAGATTTTGCTCACCTGCTTAGTCAACGGCCAGCCGATGCGCATGATGCTCGACACGGGCGCGACGCACACGGTTTTGCACCACACCAGCGCCGACAAAGTCCAAAACGCCCGCTGGCTCGACACGAGCAAGATGACGTTTAAAAGCAACTCCGCGCAACGCCCGAAAATCCTCATCGCCGACCTCCAAGTCGGCCCGGGTGCGGCGCCGCAGCACGCCGTCATCGTCGTCAGTCTGGACGCCGTGCGCGGGATGCTGAACGAAAAAATCGACGGGATCGTGGGGATGGACATCCTCGGTTCCCTACCCTTCACTTTCGATTTGAAAAACAAACAGTATTACTGGGGGATTCCCGCGGAAGCGAAGCCCGTCCCGCTGAAGGGCAAGCAGGATCCGAACGGCCGCCTGCTGATGCAGGTCAAGAGCGGCGAACGGGATTTTCATCTTCTGCTCGATACGGGAAGCAGCGTGACGCGCATTTTCAAGGATTATTGGGCTCCCGGTGCGGCAGGTGAAATCAATGCACAGATCGGCGATGTCGATAAGGCTTCCCGCCAAAAACTCATCTCCGGAAAGCCCGGCCACTTGGAAGTCGCCCCCGGCGTATTCCTGAAAAATATTACGCCGATTCTCAGCGACACGGAAAAGCTGACGATGCTCGGCATGGACGCCTTGGAAGGCTCGGCGCTCATCCACCTCCCGACGGAGGATTCCCCCTTCGGGAAATTCTTCCTCGCGGAAGGGAGTGATGGACTAAAGGTTAAAGATTAAAGATTAAAGGTTAAAGAAACGCCGCCCTACGGCGGCAGAAGGGATAGTGGATAACTGATAACGGATAGGTTTTCACTGCAAAAAAAATTAAAGAAGCCGCGGGTACTCGCTTGAATGCTTGGCGCCTACTCCGCTGCCGTAGGCATTTTCACTTATGGCGACCTCTAGAAATTCGTTTCAAGAGGTTTTGAAGAGGCTTGCAATTCGTTCCATTGCGCCGCGGGCATGTAAACGAGTCCGTCCCTGTCACTTCGCGGCGCTTGTTTTTATAGATTATCCGCGGGTTTCGGCTATCGCCTGCACCCGCGGTTATCCCATGTAGTGCACCTCCGGCGCACAGACTCTGACAGGTAGGAAGAAGAAAATTTAGGACAATACCCTAAAAACAAATTTCTAGAGCTTGCCTTATCCGTTATCAACTATCAGTTATCACTTTCACGGTAAGCATTCGGAATTCGCTATTTGTAATTGCCTCTTTGAGGCCGCCATAGGCATTTTCACTTATCCGTTATCAACTATCAGTTATCACTTTTTTCGGCTTTCATCTGCATAAAAAAAGCGTTTCCGGAAAATCCGGAAACGCTCTTCTTTAAGCATTAAGCTCTAAACTTTAAGCTTTACCGATTAGTACATGCCGCCCATGCCGGCATCCGCAGCGGGAGCCGCCTTGGGTTCTTCCGGCAGATCCGTGATGAGGCATTCGGTCGTGAGGAGCATCGAAGCCACCGAAGTCGCGGAAACGATTGCGGTGCGAGTGACCTTGGTCGGATCGACAACACCTGCAGCGACGAGGTCTTCGTAGTTGTCGGTCGCAACGTTGTAGCCGTTGCCGCCCTTAGCCTTGAGGACTTCCTTGACGATGAGCGAGCCTTCGACGCCGGCGTTTTCGCAGAGCGTGCGGAGCGGCTGTTCGATTGCGCGGCGGACGATCTTGGCGCCGGTCTTGGCGTCGCCGTCGAGCGTTTCGATGAGCTTGTCCACAGCCTTGGCCGTGCGCAGGAGCGCGACGCCGCCACCCGGGACGATGCCTTCTTCGACAGCTGCGCGGGTAGCATGCAGAGCGTCGTCAACGCGGTCTTTCTTTTCCTTGAGTTCCGCTTCGGAAGCTGCGCCGACGTGGATGACGGCGACACCGCCTGCGAGCTTGGCGAGGCGTTCCTGGAGCTTTTCGCGGTCGTAATCGGAAGAGGTTTCTTCGATCTGGCGGCGGATGAGCTTCACGCGGCCCTGGATGTCGGCGGACTTGCCGGCGCCTTCAATGATCGTCGTGCTTTCCTTGTCGACATTGACGCGCTTGGCCTTGCCGAGGTCGGCGATGGAGATGCTTTCGAGCTTGATGCCAAGATCTTCCGTGATGAACTTGCCGCCGGTGAGGATTGCGAGGTCTTCCATCATCGCTTTGCGGCGATCGCCGAAGCCCGGAGCCTTGACCGCGCAGACATTGATCGTGCCGCGAATCTTGTTCACGACGAGGGTAGCGAGCGCTTCGCCGTCGATGTCTTCAGCGACGATGAGGAGCGGCTTGCTCTGCTTGGCGACTTCCTGGAGAATCGGGAGCAGGTCCTTCATCGAGGAGATCTTCTTTTCGAAAAGGAGAATGTACGGATTGTCGAGCGTGCATTCGAGCGTTTCCGCGTTCGTGCAGAAGTACGGGGAAAGATAGCCCTTGTCGAACTGCATCCCTTCGACGACGTCGAGCGTCGTTTCAATCGTCTTGGCTTCTTCGACGGTAATCGTGCCGTCTTTGCCGACCTTTTCCATGGCTTCGGCGATGATTCCACCGATGCTGGAATCCCAGTTGGCGGACACGGTTGCGACCTGCTTGATTTCGTCGGAGTTCTTGATCTTCTTGGAGATCGAAGCGAGTTCCTTCGTGATGGTTTCGCAAGCGGCGTCGATACCGCGCTTAACAAAGATCGGGTTCGCGCCGGCGGAAACGCTCTTCAGGCCTTCCGTGTAGATGGCTTCGGCGAGCACGGTTGCGGTCGTCGTTCCGTCACCGGCCTTGTCTGCCGTGCGGGAAGCGACTTCGCGCACCATCTGTGCGCCCATGTTTTCAAAAGCGTCTGCCAATTCGATTTCCTTGGCGACGGAAACGCCGTCCTTGGTCACCTTCGGAGCGCCGTATTTCTTGTCGATCATCACGTTGCGGCCCTTCGGTCCGAGCGTGATTTTGACGGCCTTAGCGAGCGTCTGAACGCCGCCGAGGATTTTCCGGCGACCGGCTTCATCAAAAAGAATCTGTTTTTTTGCCATAGTGTTCTGAATTTAAATTTTGATTACAAAGAGAGATTAGGCACCGATAACGGCGAGGATTTCTTCTTCGCGCGCCAGGAGGTACATTTCGTCGTTGATCTTGACTTCCGTGCCCGTGTACTTGCCGATGAGCACCTTGTCGCCGACGGCCACGTTGAATTCAACTTTCTTGCCGTCTTCGATTTTTCCCGTGCCGAGCGCAATCACCGTTGCTTCCATCGGTTTTTCCTTCGCGGAATCGGGGATAATGATACCGCCCTTGATTTCTTCCGCAGCTTCGCAGCGCTTCAGGAGAACGCGATCGCCGAGCGGCTTAACTTTGACGCCGCATTTGCAGCAGCACTTTTCTTTTTTATCTTTGCTCATAATTTTTAAGATGTTGGAAATAAATAGTTAGCTGTGTCATGCAAATGCCGTGCCAAAAAAAATGGGACAAGAAAAACAGCGAACAACGAAGAAGGAACAACGGATAGTTGATAGCGGATAGGTGTTTTTAGTGAATGACGAAAAAGTCTCTCTGCAACCTATGTCCGACTCTAAAGTGTTACCGATCTCTGGTTTCGCCACGCCTTCTTTAATCTTTTACAAAGAACCCCTATCCGTTATCAGTTATCCACTTTCTTTAATCTTTATCCTTTAATCTTTCAGTCCCTCATTCCCCGCTCGTCGCATCAGCGGCAATGAAGCATAATCCGGATTTCTGCTTTTCGGTTTTCCCCGGCGCGCCGGATGAAATTCCGCAAGAAGGAACGCGCCTCCGCCGGCATCCCCATCTGCTCTAAAAGGGTGACGATGTGCGTGACTTCGCCGTCGATGCTACGGAGCGCGCGTTCATCGCACCCGCGGGCCGCATCCGCAAAGAAGCGTCCCATGAAAAAATGCAGTTTCAGTTCGTGATTTTTATTGTTTCTCATGTCCCGAAAGCGAACTCTCGGGAGCAAATTGTCTGAAAAGCCGGGATGAATCGGTTGCGGGCTTAACGCTTGGCGCGTTCAAATGCTGCCTGCATTTCCGCAAGTTTTTTCGGGTGTTTCTTGGCAAGATTGTCCGTCTGGCGCGCCTCGCCGTCGATGCGGTAAAGCGCGGGCGTCGCGTCGTTGCCGAGTTCGATGCCGGTAAGCGCGGCGACTTTCGGGCCCTTATGCGGCGGAATGTACACCCAATCGCCCGAGCGGTAGGCCAAGCGGGAAGTCGCCTCAATGACGAAATCCTTGCGCGCGGAAGTTTTGCTGCGTCCCCGGAAAACCTCCAGAGTATCCACGGAATCCGAGCCAGCCGGCACTTTGCCGCCGACCAGATGCGCGAAGCTCGCGTAGCAATCGAGTTGCGCCACGGGCACATCGCTCACGCCCGGCTTAACGACACCGGGTTGCCAAACGACAAAAGGCACGCGCGTCCCCGCCTCGAAAAGGCTGTATTTGCCGCCGCGCAAAGTTCCCGCCGGACGGTGCTTTTGGGCACGCGCCTTCGCAACGGCTTCGTCCGCGTAGCCGTCGTCCAAAACCGGGCCGTTGTCGCTCGTGAAAACGATCAGCGTATTTTTGTCCAAATTGTTTTTCTTGAGGCAATCGAGCAGTTCGCCGATTTGGGCATCCGCTTCCAAGATGACGTCGCCGCGCGGGCCGAGGCCGGATTTTCCTGCGAATTTCGGATTCGGCACCCGCGGCACATGCGGCTGATGCAAGGCGTAGTACAGGAAGAAAGGCTTGTTCTTATTGGCGGCGATGAAAGAACGGGCTTTTCCGGAAAACACGTCCGCCATGTATGCATCATCCCAGCGCGCCGCCTGCCCGCCTTTCATAAAGCCGATGCGCGAGACACCGGCGACAATCGAATCCGCGTGGCCGTGGTGCGGCGAGGGATGCATTTTCAGCAATTGCGGATGCGTCCTGCCCGTCGGTTCGCCCGGGAAATTTTTCCGGTAATCGACTTCAATCGGATCCTTCGGGTCCAACCCGACAACGCTTCCGTTCGAGAAATACACGCAGGGCACGCGGTCATTGGTTGCCGCCATGATGAAGGAATAATCGAACCCGATTTCCCGCGGACCGGGCGCAATCGGCTTGTTCCAATCCTTTTGCGTCTTCCCGCCCAAGCCGAGATGCCACTTCCCGACGGCAGCCGTCGCATAACCGGCGTTTCGGAACATCGCCGCGAGGCTCGGGCGTTCGGTCGGAATAATCAGCGGGGAGTCGCCCGGCAAAATACGCACGTTGTTACGCCACGGATACACGCCGGTGAGCAACGCATAGCGGCTCGGCGAACTGGTGGCGGAAGCGGCATAGCCCCGCGTAAAGCGCAGACCCTGAGCGGCCAAGCGATCCATGTTCGGCGTCCGAAGCGCCTTTGCTCCGTAGCAGGAAAGATCGCCGTAGCCGAGATCGTCGGCAATCAGCACGATGACGTTGGGGCGCTCCGGAGTAGCGGGAGCCGCGGAAAGCGTACCGCCCAGACAGGAAAGCGCGCCCGCAACCAAGGCAGCGCAAGCAGATTTCTTCATGACTCCATTAAAAAACCTATCCGGCATTCCTGCGAGCCGTTTTTGGCAAGCGCATAAACCGGCTCTCCGTGAGAAATCCCAAAAGGCCTCGCACGGAGACACGAAGCATCAAGCAACACTCACCGCCACTATTCCAAAGTATCACCCTCCGAAAAAATTGGATTTGGAAGCGGGACGATTGTCTCTCCGGCGACGCTCCGTGCCTCTGTGCCTCCGTGAGAAATCCAAAAAGGCCTCGCACGGAGACACGGAGCATCAAGTGACACTCGCCGCCACTATTCCAAAGCATCACCCTCCGGAGAAATTGGATTTGGAAGCGGGACAACTTACTCACCGGCGACGCCCCGTGCCTCTGTGCCTCCGTGAGAAATCCTAAAAGGCCTCGCACGGAGACACGGAGCATCAAGTGACACTCACCGCCACTATTCCAAAGTATCACCCTCAGAAAAAAATTGGATTTGGAAGCGGGACGATTGGCTCTCCGGCGACGCTCCGTGCCTCTGTGAGAGATTCGAAACCTCATTTCCGAAGCTACATTTTCACACGAAAAAGCCCGCGGATGCTTTATCAGCATTCGCGGGCTTTTTGAAGTGGTGGTGATTCGAATCCCCGAACATCCTTTTAAATAAAGGGATAAGTTTTAACGGTGGATTAAAAGTGGAAAAAGTCTTGCAAGGGCGAAGATTTAGTGCAGCGTACATGTCTCAATGGCAGAAGAACGAGTAAGAATTGGAAAAGACTTTTATCACGTCCCCGCAGTTAAGGCCGGCAATGGTTGGCTTAGATTGGAAAAAGGGGATTTCGCACGCGTGCGATATGATTCTACGAAGAAAAAATTGGAGCCATGCTACATGGAAAGGAAATTTTAGAGATTTCAACGCGGCGGTTATGCGAATGGCAACGTTTTCGGGGAGTGCCGGACGAATAGGGAGCGATTTAGTCCAAGAAGAAATTGAACGATTAAAAGAAATGGAGAAACCGTCCTATTCGGAAGATAAGTTTCTTACGATATTGTTAGGAAATAACTATGTAGATAAATTTGATGATATTGAGTTGTGCCAGTTGAAACATGTATTGAACGTCTGTCGTTCGGCAAGGAGTCTTTCGGAAGCGGGTCGGACTCTTTACAACTGTTCACGATTAAAAAAACTGTAGTAAACGATGCAGATCGTCTTAAAAAGTTCCTGAAGAAGTTTGATTTGACATTTGAGCGTATTTGCGAGGTAAACATGCGTTAATCCTATTTTGGTGGTAAAAACAATTAAACGCCATTCTTAAAAGGATGGCGTTTAATTGAGGGTGGTCGGCGTTACCTCTCCTAAAAATGTTAAGTGCGCTTCTTTGTCGTTGCGTTATCGAGATGGTTTCCGATGTGTCCAATTACGATTTTTCGATTTGCGTCATCGTAGTCGAAGTAAATTCGCCAGTTTTTTCGGCCTTGCGGCTTAATATGGATTATCTTGTCGAACTTTTGCTCGTTGTGAAAGAACTCTCGTTTTCGTATTAGACGGGAATCGGCGTTTGTTGTCCGCCCCTCGCCTTTGGCGTAATCATACCCAGACTTCTCTTTGAATTCTTTTGTTAGATCGACTGGTTTCCCGCTTTTAAATTTTAATTCAAATAATGTCGAATCAAGATGCCATAACATTTCCCAAAGCATGCGAACACATTTTGCATCCTTCCCGTCGGTTGCTTCAGATGATGATGTGTAAGCGTCTTCCGAAAATTCAAGATTTGAGAATAGCGAGTTTCCGAGCTTGACACATTCTTCAAAACTTGCGGGAAGCTCTTTTATCACAAGGTTTTTTGTGTCCGGTTGATTATACCCATACGAGCATATTGCATTTTGCGCTAGTATGGTAATTTGATGTTTTAATTTTTCGTTTTCTTCTTCCAATTCTTGTTTGTCTTTTTCGTATAGTTCAGCCAACTCTTTGTATTCTTCAAGATTTTTGGTTTTTGACTTGAGTTGCTCCAGCCGCTTGTGGGCTTCTTCTATTTTAATGCTACGCTCTCTTGATTTTAAATCTTGATTTGCTTTTTCTTGTAATCTCACAACATCCGACAGTTTTTCTACAGCGACGAGCCAATCTGAGCATGGAATCACATTCGTTAAAATTAATTGAATAAGGCGTTTTCTTTTTTTCTGAAACTCATCGTCGGTATGCAATAGGAACGGGTGTTCCCATGATCTTGTAAATTTTGTGAACGGGAAAAAGACCCTTAGCCCATTTTGGGGAATAAAGAACCGCTCTCCAGTGCAGTCGTTCCCAAGTTCATTAATAAATGATTGGAATGTATCTGGAGAGCTTTCCGGAATTGTTACGCAGATTGCTTTACCTGCGATTTCGCAGGAAAATTTATTTGCATAAGCTTCATTCCCGTTAAAAACAATGACGGGAAACTTCCTATCTCTAGATCTAAGAAGATTAACTATTCCTTTTGTCCATTCTGGTTTTAAAAGGATGTTGCCGAAACCAAATCGTTGATTGCCCCCTCCAAAAGTAAAGCAGGCATTTTCAATTGAAAAAACTTGACGAATACAACGCGGAACTCCTGCGGAGGGCTCTCCAACAACGCCCAAAATTACGTTGGATTCTAAATCTTCATGCATCAACGTTACCGAGACGACAATATCATTTGATTCTTTTAGATGACGAAGTCCTGCCTCAAAAATCCACCGTCGATGTCTAACAGTAGTGTCGTAATGTGTGTATTGAAAACACCAGGCATTACCTTCATCGGAAATAGCTGTATTAGAACGAATCGTACTTTTTTGTGTTCCCAGGCCAGACCTATCTATTTTATAGAAAAAATCTTTTCGCATTTGTTTGTCTGCGAAAAAATCGGGACAGGAGTTTTCTTTCTTTTTTATCCAATTCCAAAAGATAAGTTGTATTTTGTGAAATAGTTTTTCAGTGGAAAAATCTTCCGTGTATTTGGATTTTGCTCGAAAACATGTTCTGTATTGGATGTTCTTAACCATAATTATTAGTGGATGTTTGTTGTGTGAAAAGTTAGTTCCCGCGACGCAACCAAGTGCGACCGTCGTTGCGGGAAGCATAAAGCCCCTTTTCGGTTTGGGCGAGAATCTCGTTCCCGCTGTCGTTGAGGTCGAGGAATTTTCCGTAAATCGTACTGATACAACGCGTTAGCCAAACGCGCCCGCCGTTTACGGAAAATTCCAGCTTCCTCGCATCGCGCGGCGAAATCCGAATCAGCTCCCGCCCATGTTGAATTAGGTGCGACATAGGGGACTACCGGCAAAGGCTTAGCCAAGTTTTTCGTATTCGGAACGAATAAAATCTGTAGAATATTTTCGTTCTAACCGACGGAGAATAAAGTGCCCGCGTGCCATGTCCTGATAGTAATCCATGAACAGCGTGTTGATTGTCGCTCCGATCGCTGCTCCGATAAACGGCAGAGCTTGTGCTGCGGCTTTTTCAGAGACCGTAATACTAAAACGAGAGCTGATTTGCTGTAAGAGTTTTACAAGAACAGTGGCTGTTGTTTTTTCTCCGACCTTTTTACTTGTAGATTTCGCAAGATACTCTGCGGCCGCTTTCACCATTTTGGCAATGGCAATTCTCGAAGCGTAAAAGCCTGTATCCGAGTCATCATCGCTTTTCTTGCCTCCTTCGAGTCCGAATACAGAGATACAGGCAAGTTGGGTTTCGGCATCAGAGAGATTTTCGCCTTCTGAGCGCGCGATATCGGCAATAGAGCGAAGCATGATTCCCGTTGTCACGGGAAGTTCAATTGCAAGAGCCGGAAGTCCCCAAAAGCCACCGAGTCCACCGGTTCCTGCAACAAGCATTTTGTGAAACCAATTGCTTGCAGAGGTTTTCTTTTGGGATGTCATCGTCGCAAGTGCACTTTGAAGGCACATATCAAGCGATTTGTTTGTCGCTTTCACCACTATTTCTGTTGTGTTTCCGGGTAGTTTTTCAAGTGCAAATGTTATCGGCTTCCCAATAACATTGGAGACTCGAATAATGAATGGCTCGCTCTCAATGAGCGCGTGAGCTTGTTTGAGATCTGCGTGGTCTTGATGTGTCAGTTTCATGTTTAATGTTTGGGAAATGAATTTATGGGTTATTTGCAACATTTTCTATCGGCAACCAGCGGAGTTTTTCCGTTTTGTGAAAGGTTTGGATTTGGCAGCAGAGTTTGCCGATGGAGAAAGTTTTTATGATACTCTTAGGGCCCGAGATCTTTTGGATTTCGCCGTTGGCGTGGCAGAAGTTGGCGAAGCCGGGATTTTGTGCACCGCAGTAAACGCAGAAGATTTGCGTTCCCGCAGCAGAGTCGTGTTCGTTCTGTGACTCGTTTTTCTGCGGCGTTTCTTGTTTTTCGTTTTGCGGCGCGGGCACGGTTGCGTTTTACGCCGCCTCTTCCGTTGTAGTAGCATGCACCGAGGACGGGATAGCCGTCGGAATTGTTATTTTTAACGGCAATTTTTGCCCAGCGCAGAGCGACTTCGTCGTCTCCGTCGGAGTCTTCGAATTCGCATCTGGCAAGAACGGATGCGGCGTCTTTAATCCCGATTTCGTAGGCGGAGGAGAGGAGTTCCCGCGCTTGGGCGTATTCGTCGCGCCCGTAGTGGATGAGTCCGGCGTTAAATGCGCCGACGGGGTTTCCGTGTTCGGCAGCGCGGAGATTCCATTCGAGTTCCGAATCTTCATCGTGTTCGACACCGACTCCGTCGAGATAGCAGACGCCGAGCGTGAGCATTCCCTTGACGGACTGAAGATTTTCGACGGCTTCGAGCGCGAGCGGTCCCGCGCCTTTTTTCCCGCGAAGGCAAAGAAAATAGGCGCATTCGGCTTTTGTCGACGACGGACCGTTTTCGGCCGCCTTAAGGAAAAACGTTTCGGCGGCATCATCGTCTTCTCCGCTTAAAATCAGGGCGCAAAGGAGGTTGAACCCGGAATCGTTGACGACGCGTTTTGCTTGCTCGCGGAAGTTTTTTACTAATTTTTCCAGTTCTTTTTCGTGTTCTTCCGGCGCTTCTTCCGTTTTTTTCGCAAATTCCGTAAGCGGGGAAAGTTTGCCGAATTCGCGGACGAATTCCTCGTCTTCTTCCGCTTCAAGAAAGAGTTTGCGGCTTGTTGCGTGGTTTTCTTCTGCGATGGTTTTAATGGCTTTGAAGAATTTTGCGAGCGGGTTGCCGTGCGAGCAAGCTTCGTCCAGTAGTTCGGCAGCTTTCTTTTTGTCGCGCATTCCGGCCTGATTGTCTTCGAAAAGTGTCGAAAGTTGCGCTCCCGCACGGAAAAACCCTTGGGCGTAGGATTTTTCGTAGAGTTCCCGCGCTTTCTTGAAGTCGACGGAAAAACCGTGTCCGAAATCGTCATAAAACTCGCCGAGACGGCATTGAGCTTCGGCATCGCCGAGTTCGGCGGCTTTTTCGAAGAGAGGAAATGCGGCTTTGAAATCGCGCTTGAAATAAGCTTTTTTCCCAGCGGCGAGCAGGGCGCTTGCGGAATCGGAGGAAGATTTTTTTGCCATGGTGCATAAATTTTTTTAGAAGGAAAATTTAGGTGTGAAGTGTGCTTTCGGGAACGTCAGCGAGTTTTTTCTTTGAGCTTGGTGTCGCGAAATATTCGAAGCTCCGCGATGTGTTTTTCCATGAGCGAAATTCCGCGTAGCGAGAGATCGGCGGATTCCATAGATCCGCCTTCATAGTCGGACGGGCGGCTCATTGCCTCGTCGTATTTCGCCTGCCACGCGGAGCGCATTTCGTTGTATCTTTTCTCGTCGATATTGACTCCGTGCCGAGTCGGAAGGTTTTGTATTGACCACTCCAGCCAGAAAATTTCCATTTGAGCAAGCTTGCCCGCTTCTCCCGCCCCGATGGTTATGTCCCACTGTGTTTCGGCGCCTGTTTTGAGAAAATGCTCGTAGGCGGCTCGGGCGTCGGCGAGCGCGTCTGCCGAATCTTTCGGTGTTTGCGGGAGCACCGGATCTTCGATGGATTTTGCGGTGAAAAATCCCGCAGTGAATCCAACGGCGGCGCAAAGAAGCACCGTTCCCGTGAAGAAAGAAAATTTTCGTAATCTCATTTTAATGACGTTTGTGCGCTTGTGTTAGCGGGAAGATTTTTCGGGTTCGGGTGCGTGATTCGGCGCTTTTTTCGGCGGGAAATTTTCGGAGTAAAGGACGTAGACTACGGCGGCGCAGGTTGCGGCGAATGCGGTAAGCGAAAGAGCTAGTTTTGTAACCGGCATGGAGTTAATCGGGTTAATTTTTTAGTGTTGTTGAAAATTTGAAATCAGAAGAAATCGGAGTATTCGGTGAGCGTATCAAATGCTTAGAATTCGGATTCCGGACGATTGAGCATACTGCTCGGCAGGTAGCTTTCCGCCAATGCCCAAAGGCGTGTGTTCACGAAAACGTTGCGATCGATTGAGGAAATTTGACGGGAACGCGACGGCGCACGGCGGGAATAATAACTGTCACGGGAACGGTTTTCGCCCGAGAGGATGAGTCCACCGCGAATGAGATTTTCTTGAATGACGTTGAACGTCACCCAAAGGCTTTTCCCGCTGTCTGAGTAGCGGCGCGGCTTGAGTAAATCAAGTGGATTGCTCAGTTGCGTTTTTTCTCCGAGGAGCTTCGCGGCGAAGTGCGCCATCTCGTGGCGGCGTTCCGGTACAAGTTCTACGGATTTCATCTCGGTGATTTTTCCCTGAATCGCGGGCATCTGTTCTGTGATTTTTAGTGATGCGGAAATGACGTCTTCGTAGGAATGACCGATGTGGCGAATGTTCACCGTGCCGAAGTTGCCGGAAGAAATGATAAGACCGTTGGAGCAGACAACGCGGAAAATTCCACCGCGCAGTTGCCAGCTCGAACGTCCGTCGTGTGAGTTAATCAGAAGAATTTCCGGGACTTCGTTGCCTTGGGCATATCCGCGACTGTTCAGTTGGTCGCGATGGATAAAGCGCAACATATGCTTCGTGCGCAGAGCCCGTTCTGGAATGATGCTGTTGCTTTGTTGAACCTCTACGACTTCCAGTCCGGCGTTGCGCATCTCGCGAATAAGTGTATCTGTGCGGAAAAATTGGTAGCTGCCGCTGAGCTCGCTCCATTGGTTTTCGGCAAAAACGGCGGGAGCTGCGCGGCGAATTTCTTCGTCGCTGAGCGCGCGACGCATTTGCGTGGAGGCAAACCCCGTGTAGCGTTGCGCTTGGTGGGTCGGTTGCAAGCCCCACGGGACGCTCGGCGGATAGTCGCGCTCCCGTTCCGAATTTTCCGAGAAAAACATTCTGCGAAGGGCTTCGCGTTCCCGCCGTTGGCGTTCCCGTTCGGCTTGGCGGCGAAGCGCTACCAATGTTTCGTAATTTTTAATGTCAAAGGCGGGAAATTCGTTTTTTAGAATATGATCGGCTTCGGTACGTTCTTCGGGAGAACCGTATTCGAGTGCATAATTCAGAAAACGGGCGGCTTCGAGGCGATTGCCTTCGCGGAGGAGGCGTTGTGCGGTTTGAAAGTAAGTCATAGTGCCGAAAATTTTAGCGCGAATTTTTTTTCCCGAAAGGGATACGATTTGAGGACAAATTACATGCGCGGAAGCTTCGGATTTACAGCGGGAAGTCCGGCGCTTTTTCGACGCATGACAAGATAGGCACTTACCATTCCGGCAACTTCTTTGGGGACAAATACGTTCGCGTTGTCGCGCATTTGCGAATTTCCGAAATACCAACCCTCATATCCCTCATCAAGCCTTCTATCCTGCATAAATACTACAATCTCTGCAGGTGGATCCCTCATGCTTCCCTCAGAAGAACCCTCATGTCTAGAGTCAAGGATGGCGGGAAGGAGCGGACGGAGAAAGGGGAAAATCTCCACCAAAACTCCACCGATTTCCACCGGATATGCACTCGAAAAGAGATTGTAGAAGTCCGGAGGTTAATCATGTTCTGCGCCTTTATTTATAAGGGATTGAGCCGATTCTGGGGCGGTGGAGAAAAAGTGGAAAATCTTTTGCAAGGAAAGGGCATTTTAAGGCGTTTTTGGGCGAATTTGAGAAATTCCATTTTGACACGAAAAAGCCCGCGGATGCTTTCAAGCATTCGCGGGCTTTTTTAAGTGGTGGTGAGAGAGGGATTCGAACCCCCGAACGGTGAAACCGAATGGATTTACAGTCCACGCCCTTTAGCCACTTGGATATCTCACCAAAAAGGAAGTGCCATCATGCACCAAGGCCGGAGGCGGCGCAAGCTTTTTTTGAAAAATATTTTTTGAGTGCGGATAGAACGCAAAACGCCCCCGCGAAAACGGAGGCGTTTGTGTTTGCAAAGGCTCGAAGCGGCTTAGGCTTTTTTCGGCGCCTTGCCGTCATCGGGGCGCGGGAAGAGGATGGCCTTTTCACCGAAAGTTTTTCCGACGAGAACATCGCTCCACGTGAGATTGCCTTCAAATTTTTCGGCGGCTTCGATGCCGAAGAGCGTCTGAATTTTGGCGGCAATGCCCGGCATAACCGGAGTCACGGCGACGGCGACGAGGCGCAGGCCTTCGGCCATCGTGGCGAGCGAGGTTTCCATCTTGGCGCGGTCGGCGGGATCTTCGGATTTCGCGAGCTTCCACGGAGCGCGTTCGTTGGCGTAGCGGTTCAGCTCGCGGACAAAGTTCCAGAGCACGTCGAGTGCGGTGTGGAATTGGAAATCCGCTGCGAGCGCCAAATATTGGCGTTCGGTCTTTTCCCAAAGTTCGCGGAGATTCTGTTCGAGCGGTTCGCACACGGTCGCGGCGGGAAGAACGTGACCGCAGTAGTTCCCCGTCATGTTCAGCACGCGGTTGACCATATTGCCGAGGTCGTTGCCGAGGTCGCTCTTGTAACGGGAAAGATAGAGCGCTTCGGAATATTCGCTGTCCTGGCCGACATTCATTTCGCGCATTACGAAGTAACGGAAGGCGTCGGCGCCGAGTTCGCGCATGAGCTCAATGGCGGTCTTTTCCTTCGGTGCGTCGGCATCGGCGTCGGTCTTCGTCTTGGAAACCTTGCGACCGGCGGAGAGCCACCAGCCGTGGGCGACGATTTTCTTCGGCAGCTCCAAGCCGAGCGCGTGAAGCATAATCGGCCAGTAAACGGCGTGCGGCGGAACGAGAATGTCCTTGCCGATGACGTGGATGTCGGCGGGCCAGCACTGCTTTTCGAGCGAAGCGGAATAATAATTCGTCAGCGCGTCGAACCAGACGTAGGTGACGAAATCCTTGTCGAAGGGCAGTTCGATCCCCCAGGAAAGGCGTTCTTTCGGGCGGGAAATGCAGAGGTCCGAAATCGGTTCCTTGAGGAATTCGACGACGTTCTTCTGGCGGAATGCCGGGAAAATGAAATCGGGATGCTCTTCAAGGTAGTTGCGCAGCCAGTCCTGATACTTGGCGAGGCGGAAGAAGTAATTGGATTCCGTGATTTCGATGACTTCGCCGAAGAGTTCCGGCCATTTGCCGTCGGGCGTTTTGTCTTTTTCGAGGACGAACTGTTCTTGGCGGATACTGTAAAAGCCCTTGTAATCGGCCTTGTAGATTTCGCCGTCGTCGTAAAGTTTCTGGAGAATTTCCTGAACGACCTTGATGTGGCGCGGCTGCGTCGTACGGATGTAGTCGTCGTTCGAAATCGAAAGTTCTTTGCAAATGCCTTGGAAGAGCTCGGCGACCTGATCGCAACAGGCCTGCGGCTCAATTCCGAGTTTCTGTGCGTTTTGCTGAACTTTTTGCCCGTGTTCGTCGAGCCCGGTGAGAAAGTGAACCTCTTCGCCTTTCATGCGGCGGAAACGCACAATCGTGTCTGCAAGCACTTTTTCGTAAGCATGCCCGAGATGCGGCGCGCCGTTGGCGTAGTCAATTGCTGTCGTCAGATAAAAAGGTTTCGTCATAAAGCTGATTAATCGATAAAGCGGAAGAGCATAAAACGCCGCCCGATTTCCCGCGAGAAAATTTATTCGGGCGGCCGGGCGAATTTAGCGTTCGCACTCGAATTCGCGAACGACGAGCCATTCGTCCTGGCGCCCCGTCACGCGCAGGCGAAGTGCCTTGAAACGCGTGCCCTCGGGAAGCGTTGCCTCGGCGATACCGTCTTCAAACGCCGCGAGCTTCCGCCACGCGGTACCGTCTTCGGAAATCTCCAAAACGCCGTGAACGAGGCGATCGCCCCCGCCGCCGTTTTCATTTTTTCCGGTAATGCAACGCACGCGTTTGGCCTGTTGCGGCTTGTCGAAAATCGCGCTTACGGTATCGCCCGGGCGCGGCACGCGGTCGCCCCAGTAAATCGACGTACGCGAACCATCGGCAGCACGTTCCGGGAAATTGGCTTCGACACTTCCCAACGTGGAAACGACCTTGGCCTTGGGCAAATTCATCATGCGCTCGTTCAGGCGTCCGAAACTGCCGTCGCGCAAAATCGCACGAGCACGCACGCGGACGTTCGTCGCACCTTCCGGGATTTTCACGCTGTAGTTGCCGGCCGTTGCACGCGGCGAATCGGCACCGGGCTCGCTACCGTCCAAGGTATAAACAATCGGAGCGTCTTTAAGGTCCGGGGAGAACGAAACGCCGCCCGGCACGGCGCGAATCAGCACGCCGTCGGGCTTGCGGTAGTTGAATCCGGCGGCGTCATAACGTGCATACTGCGCATCCATGCGATCCTGAAAGCCGTCCCAGGACAAACGTTCCTGCGGCGTCCAAAGCACTTCCGCCAGCGCCGAGATTCGCGGAGCAATCATGTATTCCGCGTGTTTTTCGTTGGGGATGTATTCCGTCCAGAGATTGGCCTGACCGCCGAGAATACGCTTGGCAAAATCAGTAGGCACCCCCGCCGTCGGGTTGAATTTATAAACGCGCTCAAGCGGGACAAAACCGCCGATGCCGTTGGGCTCGCCGGTGCGCGCCTGCGAATAGTCGAAATAGCAATGCGAATTCGGCGTCATGACGACGTCGTGATTGAGCTTAGCGGCGGCAATCCCTCCCGCGGCGCCGCGCCAGCTCATCACCGTTGCATTCGGTGCCAGGCCGCCTTCGAGGATTTCATCCCACCCGATGAGACGCTTACCCTTCCCCGCGAGGAATTTTTCCATGCGGCGAATCACGTAGCTTTGGAGACCGTGCTCGTTTTTCAGATTTTCGCTACGGATTTTCGCTTGGCATTTCGGGCAATTGCGCCAACGCAGCTTCGGGCATTCGTCACCGCCGACGTGAACGAATTTCCCCGGGAACAGCGCGACGACTTCTTCAAAAACGTCTTCGAGGAACGCATACACGGCTTCGTTTCCGGCGCAATAAACGTCCTCGAACACGCCGCCCTTCAGACCGATTTCGTAGGGCCCGCCCGTGCACCCTAAGTGCGGGAATACGGTGAGTGCCGCGAGCGCATGGCCCGGCAATTCGATTTCCGGAACGATGGTAATTCCTCGCACTGCGGCATAGCGGACGATTTCGCGGATTTGTTCCTGCGTGTAAAAACCGCCGTAATTGCCGTCGGCGTCATAATAAGAAGATTGCTCCGGCTTCAGTCCGAACCCGATATGGCTCCGCCAGGCGCCCTTAGCCGTCAGCTGCGGGTATTTCTTAATTTCGATGCGCCAGCCCTGGTCGTCCGTCAAATGCCAATGGAGCACGTTAATCTTCTGCGAGGCGAGGACGTCGATGAGCTTTTTAATCCACTCCGGCGACTGGTAGTGACGCACGGAATCGAGCATAAACCCGCGCCATGAAAAACGCGGATAATCGCGGATTTCGCAGGCCCGGAGAACGATTTCGCCGTTTGCGTCCGGCTTTCGCGGGAGCAGCTGCAATAGCGTCTGAATGGCATAAACCTGTCCCGCACGCGTGCCGGACATTATCCGGATCTCCCCGTCGCCGATCGTAAGCCAGTAAGCTCCCGTACGGCCGTAAACATTATCGTGGTAAAATCCCCCCTCAAAAATAATTTTAGCCCCGGCCAAAGGCTGCTCGTCGCTTCCGAAATGTTTTTTCATCTCCGTGAAAAAGTAAGAGGCGGTCTGAACATCCAATGCCTCGCCCCTCGACTCAATAACGGGCGGCCCGACTTTCAGAACAACGGGCTCGGCCGATGTTTCCTTAACGGAAACCGGAAGCGGAACCAGTACGGATTCGAGAGAAGACGCATTTGCGCCGACGACAGGAAGCAGCAATGCCGCCAAAAACGAGAATAGCTTCATGCCCGAAATCTTGACAATTACTGTCCCGTTAGCAAACAGAAATCTTTCCCGAAAACCGGAAAGCCCGCCGACGACACTCGCCGCCGTTATTCCAAAACATCCCCTCCGAAAGAATTCGATTTGGAAGCAGGACGCTCTAATCTCCCACGACGCTCCGTGACTCTGCGGATCCGGGAGAAATTCAAAAAAGGCCTCGCACGGAGACACGGGGCATCAAGCAACGCTCACCGCCGTTATTCCAAAGCATCCCCTCCGAAAGAATTGGATTTGGAAGCGTAACGCTCTAATTTCCCACGACGCTCCGTGACTCTGCGGATCCGTGAGAAATTCAAAAAGGCCTCGCACGGAGACACGGGGCATCAAGCAACGCTCACCGCCATTATTCCAAAACATCCCCTCCGAAAGAATTCGATTTGGAAGCGGGACGCTCTAATCTCCGGCGACGCCCCGTGGCTCCGGGAGAGGCCGTCTTAGAAACGTTTACTGCGGCGGAAGCGCGGCGGCAACGGCTTCGACGGAGAGCTTTTTCAGGTCGCCGTCGGGTGCGCAGAGCACGGCATTGCCGGGGCGCGTCAGCGGGAACGGGCCATAGAGTTCCGGCGAGGTCGGTCCGAAAAGCCCAAGCACGGGCACACTCATGGCAGCGGCGATGTGCATCGGGCCGCTGTCATTCGTCACGCAGAAGCGCGCACGCGCAATCAGCGCCAAAACATCCGCCAAGCGCGTTTTCCCCATAAAGTTCAAAAACTGCGGATGGTTTTCCCAAGCGGGATCCGCCTTCAACGCGCTTTGCCCGACCCACACGACGGGGGAATCGGGGAATTTTTCGAGCAACGCCGGCGTCAACTCGGCGAATTTCGGCCATTCTTTCTCGGCGCGGCGGGAATCCGGGAAAAGCAAAATCGGTTTCCCTTGCATGGTTGCGAGCGCTTTTTCGAGCGGTTCCGCAAGAGCCGCACCGGGGAATTTCACGCTCCCGCGAATGTCGGCAGGCAATCCGATTTTCGGCAAAAACTGAAGCAGGATTTCGACGGCATGCGAATGCTTGAAGCCGTTTTTCGGCGCATCCGCCAGCGTGCGGAAAAAGTAGCGCGAAAACTCGCGTCCGTCGCCGCGTCCGATTTTTACCGGAGCCCGGGCGCATCGCGCCCAGAACGCCGAACGCGCCAACCCCTGCATGTCGAGTACGAGATCGAATTGCTCCCGTTTCAGGCGCTTCCCCAATTCCCAAATTCCGCGCAGGCCCTTTCCGCGCTCATAAACAATCGTACGATCGACCGTCGAACAGGCCTCCAGCAACGGCGCAAAAATATCGCGCACCAGCCAGGTGATTTCGACGTTTTCGCGGCCTCGGGATTCCCGGATGGTTTCGACGACTTGAAGGGCATGCAAAATATCGCCGAGCGACGAGGGCTTGATGATGAGAATCTTTTCCATGGGTTGTGCCATTAATTCAACGAAAAAACGAGCGCGGAGCAAAGACGTTTTTTCTCGAGCGAGACTAAAACCCGAACCCGGCTTCCGGTGCGAGCATGGCCGCGGGATCGACCGGAACGGCGCGCGCGCACCGCGATTCGATGGCGGCGAGCGAGGTCTCCCGCACCAAATCCGAAGTATTGCACTCGCGGCTGATGTGCGCGAAAAACACGTTTTGCAGGCGCGGATTTTCGTATTCGCTCAAAAACTCCGCGCATTGCGCATTCGACAAATGCCCGTGCGTGCCGCGGATACGGTTTTTCAAATCCTCCGGGCGGTCGGAACGGTTCAGCATCACCGGATCATAATTGGATTCGATGACGAGATGGTCCGCGTCGGAGAGATTGTGCTTCACGATGGTCGTGACCTTCCCGCAGTCCGTCAGCCAAACGAGTTTCTCCCCGCCGATTTCAAAGGCGTAGCCAACGGCATCCTGCGAGTCGTGCGGAATCGCAAAGGTCGTCACGTTCATGTCGCGAAACGCAAAGCAGTCGCCGGAATTAAAATGCACCCAAGGAAGCGTGCGCTTGTAGCGGTATTCGATTTCCCGCGCCGTCGCCCGATTCGCAAAAAAACGCAGATGAGACGCCGATGACAGTCCGGTCACGCCCGCCGTATGGTCGCGGTGCTCGTGGGTAAAAAATACGGCATCGATATCGCCGATCGTAAGCCCGAGGGTCTTGAGCGAATCCTTGATTTTCTTTCCGGTAAAACCGGCGTCGATCAGCACGTTCCCGGCGTCACTCGACAACAAGGCGCAGTTCCCGCCACTGCTGGAGCCGATAATCTGAAACTTAAACTTCATTCCCGCCGCTGCTCTTATTTTCCGAACGCACGCTTGAGCGAAGATGCCTGAATCAGGCAAACGCAATCCGACTCGTCCGCCGTCGCCAGCCAATTAAATTCGATTTGCGGAAACGCGGCTTCAAGCGCGTCCTGCAGACCGCCGACTTCGATCAGGAGCAATCCCGAGGGCTTGAGCTTTTCCGCCGCCTGCTCGAGCAATTTGCGAATCACGTCCATACCGTCTTCCCCGGAGAAAAGCGCATTGTCCGGCTCGTGGGTAAATTCCGCAGGAAGCGTTTCGCGCAACGCGTCCGGCTCGTACGGCGGATTGGAAACGATGATGTCGTAAGCATTCGCCTCCGCAGGTACATCGTCCAAAACATCCGACTGAAAGAGCGAAATCTGCTCGACCAAGCCGTAGTCTTCGACGTTTTTCGTCGCCACTTCCAACGCCGGCACGGAAATATCGCAGGCATCGACTTGAGCATTCGGGAACGCATGCGCGAGGAGAATCGCGATCGAGCCGCCGCCCGTGCAGACATCGGCAACGCGTTCGACGGCCTCCGCATCGGCGAGCCACGGCGTCAGCTGCTCGGGGATAATTTCCATAAAGTACGAGCGCGGAACAATCACGCGTTCGTCCAC
The DNA here is from genome assembly GCA_045651925.1 of Candidatus Spyradenecus sp. Classification (GTDB taxonomy): domain Bacteria; phylum Verrucomicrobiota; class Verrucomicrobiia; order Opitutales; family UBA953; genus Spyradosoma. The sequence goes on from JAZRTJ010000053.1 coordinate 29,358, forward strand.
ATAAAAACGGTAATCGCCGAGCCAAGCCTCCTTGGTAATATAGGCGGCGGGCACGCGCTCAAGCGCACGACGGGAAATCGCATCTTTGACTGTCTCAATCTCGGACGCCGTCAGGCGCGCATCGAGAAAGCTCTCCGGCCCCTCCAAGGGCAAATGCAAAACGCTTTGGATGATGTAAAGCGCTTCGTCATAGGCATTCGCGCTCCCCTGCCCGAAAAACAGGCCTTCACGATTAAACAAAGAAACGGCAAAACGCACCCAATCGCGCAGCGTCTGCAGAACCTCGGTTCCCGCAAAAATTTCTTTTTGGCGTGCTTTAGAATTTTTCATGCAAAACAGCTTAAAGATTCATCACGCAGGCTTAAAGATTAAAGAAAAAACCAAGCAAAAAGGCAAAAGCCTTGCCGATTAAACGCATTGCTTCTCATTAAAATCGTAAATTCACGGAGAAAAATTTCACCCGCAAAGCCCCTTTTTATGCGGAATTCGGCAATTTAAACACAATTCCTATCAAAAAAATATTATTTAATGCTTGAAACATTCACCGCTTTTCGGAATTATCTGCGCCCAACTTAAATTAACCACAAAGGTAAAACCTTGAAATTTAAGTTAACTCAACCAAAAAGCATCAAGTCTTACTTACAAAACAACATTATAAAAAATATGAAAAAAACATTATCAATTGCAGCGCTTACAGCCGCCGGTATTTCGGGGGCGTTGGGAGCAAGCCAGCCTATCTCAACGGACTTTATTATCGACGACTGGAGCGAAACAAGCACGCATACCTACCAAAAAACGCAAAGCGTTAACGACTCCAAATTCAACGGCACAAACTTCAGCCGTAAAGGTGAAGCCTGGGGAGTCGAAAACTACGGCATGAACATCTCCTTTGACTTAAGCAAGGACACACGCTACGAGATCCGATTAGATTTTTCCAGCTCTGACGGCGGGCACGGCTCCACACACCAGCCTTTGACCAATCTCTACCTCGGAGGATCAAGTGCTTCACTTGTTTACGGAAACTACTACTTCAATAGCACGGATGTCGGTGCCGCCCGTATTTATTCCTACTACGGCAACGTCTCAAACGGAAGCACCGGACACACAACCGGACAGCTAAACAGCACCTACGTTCTCAATAACGACTGGAACGCCGGACAGCCGGGTTGGAACTACCAATATCCCGCCGGACCGAAGGTCGACGTTGTCGCCGGCGGAAAACTCGCCGACGGATTCCACCAGTATCGCGTCGTCATTGAAGCCTATGAAGATTCCAGTGTCGCCGACCAAATTGCGCTCTATTACACCGGACCTAACGGAACCCAATGGGTTCAGAGCGACTTGTCCGCTTTGAATATTGCACGCAACGCTGTTTTTGATCAAATCGGCTTCTTCCTCCTTGATGCGGAAGGCCGAGTCGAACCGCTGTCGGCCAACGTCTTCGCCTACAACCGTACGCTCAAGCCGGTTCCCGAGCCTTCGGCCTTCGGTTTGCTCGCCGGATTGGGAGCGCTCTGCCTCGTAGGCGCCCGCCGCCGTCGCCGGTAATTTTTAGTTCCGCTACAATCAGTGCACCGCGTCTCGCAGGTAACCCCTGCGGGGCGCTTTTTCATGAAAGCATGCAGCTCGTTCCATTGCGCCGCAGACACGTAAACGGAGCTCATCCTGTCACTTTGCGGCGCTTGTTTTTCATGGATTATCCGCGGGTTTCGGTTTCACCTGCACCCGCGGTTATCCTATGTTGTGTACCTCCGGCGCACTGCTTAAAGAGAAGGCTCAGAGAATAATTAATAATTCTGCGCGCAAATTCACCATTCCTTATTCACGCCTCTTGAGAAATTCCGTCAACTCCTCAAAACTCAACACCTAATTTCTCAAACCCACCGAGCGTTTACATCACCCCAAAACACCTGTCCGCTGTCCCTTTTTCGCCTTTGGCGTGATTCCCGAGAAGCGGGAATACATTGGATAACCGCGGGTGCAGGTGAAACCGAAACCCGCGGACCTGCCAAAGGCAAAACACGCCGCTCGATGGTATAGATGCGTCCCTGACGTTCCTGCGGCGCAATGGAACGAGCCAGGAAGCAAGAATTCACGAATCTCACGAACACGGAGGAATTCCGCTTGTCCTTCCGCCGCAGCCTACAAATCAATGACGCGATCGACGGGGATTTGCGTGCGAAACCACTTGCGCTGTTTGGCAGCGAGGCGGCGTGTCGAAAGGGCAATTTTTTCCGCGAGCGCGGAAACACCGCCCGCTTCGTTGTTCGCGAACCACTCGAGGGTTTCGCGGTACCCGATGGCATTGCCGGCGGGCGTATCCGGACGCAGGCCGCGCTCCCGCACCAAAGTCCGCACTTCTTCGATCAAGCCCTGCTCCAGCATTTGATCCACGCGCAAAGCGATGCGGCGGCTCAATTCCTCCTTGTCGCGGGAAAGCAAAACCGTCCGCACCTTATAAGCGGCAAACGGAGAAACACGTGCATTCATTTCGGCGAGCAGCTCCGAGATGGTTTTCCCGCTGGCGAGGCAACGCTCAAGCGCACGGGCAACGCGGCGCGGATTTTGCCAGTCGAAGCCGGGCGCGCCGTCCGGATTGAGTTCCCGCAAGGTGTTTACGGCACAGTCGTCTCCCTGAGCGAAAAGCGCTTCCACGCGGGCGCGAAGGGATTCGGGGACTTCGATTTCGTCGGTAACGGGCGCGTAAAACGCCTTCAGGTAAAACCCGCTCCCGCCGGTGACGAGTACCCGTTTTCCGCGCGCAAGAATGTCCGCAACACAAGGAACGGCGAAAGCTAAATACTCGCCGACGGAGAATTTTTCGCTCGGCTCGACCAAGTCGATGCCGTGGTGGACGACGCGGGCGCGCTCGGCAAGTGTCGGCTTGGCCGTCCCGATGTCCATCCCGCGATACACATTCGTCGAATCGCAGGAAACGATTTCCGCGTTGTGCGTCTCCGCCCAACGCAAAGCGGTCTCGGTTTTCCCGACGGCAGTCGTTCCCGTGATGACCCAAATATCCGCTCCCTCGTCCGTCATTCCTGCGTTCCTCCGTCTAAATTAAGCTCTTTCCACTTTTTGAAGATGCGTCCGGCGACGGGACCGGCCGTGGCGCCGCCCGCCATATTGTCTTCTTTTTCCGCTTCGAAAACCACGGCAACGGCAATCTTCGGCTTGTTCACGGGTGCGAATCCGGTAAACCAAGCGAGGTTTGCACGTTTTCCGCGATTCGTCCATTGAGCCGTTCCCGTCTTTCCGGCGATACGCAGCCCGTCCACACGTGCGCGGCGCCCGGTGCCTTTTTCGACGGCCTCTTCCATACCGCGCAAAAGCGTCGCGTAGGCTTCGTCGGAGAGTCCGATGTCCTCACCGCCGTGTTTTACACGTTTTCCGGCGCGTTCGGGATCGTAAATAATCGTCGGCGAAGTGCGCGTTTCCCGCCGGGCTATTGAAGCCGTCATACAGGCGACGTGCATCGGAGAAGTCAGCAAATAGCCCTGCCCGATGGACATATTGAGCGTATCACCGGTCACCCACCCGCCGGCCCCGATTTCATCGCGTTTGTACTCGGGAGAAGGTACGACGAGGTAGCGTCCGGTAGCTTCCGGCAACTCGAGTGCGATACGTTTATCGAAACCGAAGCGGCGCGCCTCCGCAGTAATCGGTTCCCAGCCGATTTCGAGCGCGGCGTGATAACAAAAGACATTGGAAGAAACGCGAATCATGCGCGCCACATCGCATTCGCCGAAGGAGGCGCCGTCGTGTTCGGGCCAGTTGCGGCCATGCACGCGCAGATACGAGCCGCAATTAAAAATCGTATCATGGTGAATCTTCCCGCTGCGCAAGGCGGCAATGGCAGTAATCAGCTTGAAGGTGGAGCCCGGCGGGTAGCGCCCCTGAAGCGCGCGGTTGGCGAGAATATTCGCATCGCGGGCCACGAGTTCCTTCTGATACGCGGAACGGATGATGACGGAAAATTCGTTCGGGTCGTAGCAGAAATTGCTGGCCATCGCGAGAATTTCGCCGGATTCGACGTCGAGCACGATGGCGGCGCCGGGGCGATTGACCGTCGCCATCGCCGCTTCGACTTCCTGTTGCAAATCGAGATCGAGCGTCGTGTAAATCAGCGCCCCCTGAACCGGCTTAACCTCTTCGAGCAGGTTGTAGAGATAGCCGTTCGGGTGAACCATCCACAGGCGATAACCGGGCACACCGCGCAAGGCGACATCGAGCTGTTTCTCCAAGCCCGTCGCACCGGTCTTCCCGCGATACCGGGAAACCCCGATGTTCGCGTGCCGCTTCGGAACGCTTTCCGTCGAAATATCCTCCGTGTTGACCAAAAATCCGAGCGTGTGCGCCGCCAACTTTCCGTAGGGATAGAAACGCACGCTATCGACGTAGAGCCGCACCGGCCCGTTGACGGGAAACTGCTCGATGAAGCGCGCCCGTTCGAGATCCGTCAAATTCTCCGCCAGCGGAAAATCCAAAGTCCGTTTTTGCCCGATGTGGCGCAAAATGGTCTTCGGCTCCAAGACAGCCTGCCGCCCGATGGCGCGGTTGACCCGGTCCTGATATTTTTGCAACACCTCAATGCGCGCCGTATTCAGCAACGCATCGCGGTCAATACGCACGGATGCGGAACGGGAGCGTTGCTTGCGCGCTTTGCGGACGGCGCTGACGTAAGCGGCATCGATTTCGTCCCGCAGCAAACTCAAGTCCGCGACAATGGAAAAGCGGGCACGATTAGCGACGATGATATTGCCGTTGCGGTCCCGGATTTCCCCGCGCGGCGCCGGCGTCATAACGATACGGCGGCTCTGCTGGCGATGTTCCGAGCTGTATTCGTCGCTTTCGAAAATCTGCAGGCGCGCCAAGCCCGTCAGCAGGAAAAGAACGACAAGCACGAAAAACACGCCGACAACCGCAATGCGTATCGGTGCCACTCCGGGAACGCGGGCCTGCCGGATCATTCGCCTTCTCCTTCCCGTTCGCGGATGAGATCAATGCCGCAGAGGCGATAGGCCGCCAGTTGCAAATCGAAAAACCACCATCCGAAAATAAAAATCAGCAGCGCGGAAAAAAACAAATTGAGCAACAGCCCGCTCCAATACGCAGCTTCGCCGAACCGCGTCCAACCCATCGCCGTCGCCCAGAAAACAAAAATAACCGCGTTGACGATTTCCGCGCAGACCATCCACCGGGCCGGATTGACGGCGGAGAGGCGGGAGCGCAGAAGCCGCAAAATGAGATAAGCAAAAATCATCCATCCGGCGGCAAAGCCGAAAAACGCAGGAATGTCCGCCGGAATATCGCCGAAAAGCGAAACGTGCCGTTCCGCCTCCCAAAAGCTCAGCGAATGCGTCAGTTCAAAAGGAATCGGCAAAGACGCATCGACGACGCAACCGCTCAAAAACACGCAAAGCAAGCCGCGGGAAAAAGACATCAGCAGCGCAGGAATGACGACGAGCAGGCCCGCCGTAAAAAACGTAATCCCGAATGGCGCAATCAAATCCGTAAAAACGGCAAGCACGAAACACCAAAAGCAGGCACAAACCAAAGAAGGAGCCCAGTAAAAAAGCCCTTTGCCGAAGTTCATCGCCGCCATCCGCCGCCCGCCCCTAAGGGGCCGCCTCCCACTCGTTGTATTCCGTAACGTCCGCCTTCACGGGCACCAAAACGGCGACTTCCTCGATTGAAGCCAAGCCGGGGCGCAGCTCCACGCGCGCCTCGAAAAACAGACCGTCATCCGTCAGGCGCATCCCTTCCGCCATGCGACCGAGAAAAAGCCCGCCCGGGAAAACGCCGCCGACTCCCGTCGTCAGAATCGACGGATTTTCCTCGAAACGCTCGGGGAAATCGGAGGGAATGTCCCGAATCACGCCGCGCGGGCGCTGAAAAGGCCCGGCCCCCGAGCCGAAAAAAGTCACCGGATAATCACTGCCTTCGACATAGGCGGAAATGCGGAACGACGGGCTCGAAATCAGTTCGACGACGCTCGTGTAAGCAAAGACTTCCCGCACACGCCCGACCACGCCTTGGGCGTCGATCACCGGAGCGCCAACGCGTACGCCGTCCACCCGCCCGCGGCGAATGACGATTTGCTGCCACCAAAGCCCGATATTGCGCTGCGCCACGCGGGCGACGAGCGTACGCATTTCCGGGCGGGACGGCAGCCCGCAAAGTTTTTCCAGGCGGCGGTTTTCCTCGCGCAAAAGCGTACGTTGCTGCGCTTCGATTTCAAGCGTCCCCGCCTGCCGGGCCGCATCACGTCCCGCTTCGATCAATTCGTGCTTCGAACGCGAACGCAATTCCCAATAGCGCGACAAATCCTTCGCATGCGACGCCATCAGAAACGCCGGGGCCGAAAATTCCTGAAACGATTCGTAACAGAAGCGCTTGAAAAACGCCGGCGCAAACCAGCACGCGACAATCGCAAAAATGCCGAAAAGAAAGGGTCGGAAATCTCGATAATGCGAAGACACTTCCGAATCAGGAAACAGGCGTTAGCGCGAAAGCACCCGTTTAGCGCATCCGCGGACGATTCCAGTCGGAGTTTTCGATCGAAATCCCGGTTCCCTGGACCACCGCAAAGAGCGGATCTTCCGCCGGGAAGAAGGGAAGACCGAGGAAATCGCTGAAGTAGCGGTCCAAGCCGCGAATCAACGCACCCCCGCCGGCAATGGCGGCACCGCGGTCGATGAGGTTCCCCGAAATTTCCGGCGGGCAGTGTTCCAGCGTCTGGTGGATCGCCTGCGCCATCGTCTTGAAGCTCGGGAGCATGGCCTCGCGGACTTCCTCCGAGCGGACAATCATCGCGCGCGGCAAGCCCGACATCGCATCGCGGCCTTTGATTTCCATCGTCATTTCCTGTTCGAGCGGATAAGCGGAACCGATGTTCTTCTTCAAATCTTCCGCCATGCGCTCCGAAATCACCAAGTTGTAATTCGCGCGGACGCTTTCGATAATCGCACGTTCCAACGCATCGCCGCCGACACTCAAGCTGCGCGCCGAGACAATCCCGCCGAGCGAAAGCACCGCGACTTCCGTCGTCCCGCCCCCGATATCGACGATCATGCTGGCTTCCGGTTCACCGACCGGCAAACCGACGCCGAGTGCCGAAGCCACCGGCTCGAAAATAATACGCACATTCTGCGCGCCCGCACGGTAAGCGGACTCCTCAACGGCACGGCGCTGAACCGGATTGATGCCGTAGGGCACCGCAATCACGACCGTCAGGTGCGTCAAAATCGAATGGCGCGCCGCCTTGCCGATAAAGTAGCGCAACATCTGCTCGCTGACGTCGAAGTCTGCAATCACGCCGTCCTTCATCGGGCGGATCACCGAAATATTTTCCGGAGCAACCGCCGCCATGCGCTTGGCTTCATTCCCTACCGCCAGCACTTTGCGTGTCTCCTTGTCGAGAGCAACATAGCTCGGCTCGTTCATGATAATCCCGCGGCCCTTCAAATAAACGAGGACGTTCGCGGTTCCGAGGTCGATGCCGATAGAGGTGGAAAAAATTCCGGGAAATTTGCTGAAAATGGACATGTCTGATTGCGCTAATTGTGTTTCGGGATAGTAAAAAACAGCCGCCCGCCTTTGTCAAAAGTAGAAATCAGCGAACAAGTTCGCGCCAAGCATCAAGACAAAGCCCCAAAAGGGAAAACAGATAGCTGATAGGGGAGGTTTTCCGGTGAATAATGAATAACGAATAGTGAATAGCGACTTCTTCAAAATTTTTGCTCTCAAGCAAAAATCTCCGCATAAATCTGTTCGGCGTTTGTCGTGCCTTATCCGGCGTCCGTACTTGATGGATTAACCGGAATGAATTATTCGTTATTCACTATTCATTATTCGCTGAAGTGTAGCTCGCTTGATGCTTCGCCGGCTTGGCGCTAACGCTTCAGGCTCCCAGCCACATCGCAGAGCGGGCGTCGCTGGGCATAATCCAGTCGCCGCGCGGAGAGAGCCCGACTTCGAGGACTTTCGGGCCGTCCGGGCAAGCCGAGCGCTTGAACTGTTGCGAGAAGAAGCGGCGCAGGAAGACGTTGAGCCACTTCTCGATCGTGGCATCGTCATACGCCCCCGCAAAAGCATTTTCGGCGAGCAGGCGGATTTTCTCCGGAGCAAATCCGTTGCCGCAAAAATGATGAATAAAGAAGTCGTGCAGCTCGTAAGGGCCAACCAAGTCTTCGGTTTTCTGGGCGATTTCTCCGCTTTCGCTCGGCGGCTTGAGCTCCGGCGAAATCGGCGTATCGATGATGTCCTGCAGGGTCTGTGCAATAGCGGCATCGCCCTTTTCTTCCGCGACCCACGCGATGATGTGGCGGATGAGCGTCTTCGGCACCCCGATATTAACGTGGTACATCGACATCTGGTCGCCGTTGAAAGTACACCAGCCGAGCGCAGCTTCGGACAAGTCGCCCGTCCCGACGACAAAGCCGCCGAAGCGGTTCGCCAAATCCATCAGAATCTGCGTGCGTTCACGCGCCTGCGCGTTTTCGTACGCGGCGTCAAAGCAGTTTTCCGCCTGCCCGATATCACGCAAATGCTGTTCGACGGCAGGGACGATGGAAATCTCCCCGGCTTCGATACCGAGGCGCGTCATCAGGTCCAAAGCATTTTTGCGCGTGCGCACCGACGTTCCCGGGCCGGGAAGCGAGTAGCCGCGAATCCCCGCCGGATCCAAACCGAGACGGGCAAAGGCTTCCTTCACGACCAGAATCGCAAGCGTGGAATCCAAGCCGCCCGAAATGCCGAGCACCACGGTTTTTGCCTGCGTGTGGCTCAGGCGACGCACTAATCCGGCGACCTGAATCTCAAACGCTTCACGGCAGGTTTCCTCGCGGCATTCCCTGTCGGCGGGAACGAAGGGCGAAGCGTCGGTCTTGCCGAAAACGGCGGCCGGCAAATCCGTGTGCGTCGAAGCGAGAGCAAAATGGACGCGGCGGAAAACCTTCTGCGCAGCGTTGCAAGCCGAGCTCGAAAACTCGGCGCTCATGCGACGGCGGGAGGTGATGTAATCGAGGTCAATCTGCGCCCAAAGCAATTCGGTTTCCGTCGAGAAAGGCTTGGATTCGGCAAGCATAGCGCCGTTTTGCGCGACAAAGCATTCGCCGCCGAAAACCAGATCCGTCGTCGATTCGCCTGTACCCGCGCCCGCGTAAACGTAGGCGGCACAGCAACGCGCCGACTGCATTTTTACGGCGTCACGACGAAATGCCCGCTTGCCGACCACGGAAGGCGCGGCCGAAAGATTGAAAATAAGCGGCACGCCCGCCAACGCGAGTTTTCCGCTCGGAGCTTCCGTCGCGTACAAATCCGCGCCGATTTCGATGCCGAAAGAGCACTTCCCGAAAAAGCGGTTTTCAAAAATCAGATCCGCTCCGACAGGCACCACCGTCCCGCAGGAGAGCGTGAATTCGGGAACGTCCAAAGCCGCGGCAGACGTAAACCAGCGTTGCTCCGAACACGTCAGATACGTTTTCGGAACCGCCCCGACAATCATCCCGCCGCTAAGGACCACGGCGCAATTATAAACGCGTCCGCGGATGCCGATCGGAGCACCGACGATGGCCGTAATATCGAGGCTCGACGTAAGCTTCGCGAGCGCCTTCAGCCCTTTTTCAACTTCATCCGCCAGCAACGACTGATAAAAGAGGTCGCCGCAGGAAGCCCCCGTCAGCGACAACTCCGGAAAGGCGACAACGGCCGCGCCCTGCGCCGCCGCGCGATTCATGGCCTCGCCGATCTCGCGCACGTTGGCGGGGACATCCGCCAAATACACCTTGGGCGAGACCGCCGCGATTTTAACCCAACCGAAATCAATGGAAGACTTCATCATTGGCACACATTTTTACAAACTGCGCGCCGAAACGCAAGCCGCCCCGTCCGCCTTGTTCTTCGATGGGGTCGCGGGAGAGGAAGCGGCCGAGCGAGGGCGAGTAGTGGCGGTAATTGTAGTAAACGAGGTCGAGCTCGGAGTCGTAATATTCCGAGGAGAAGCGGAACGGATTGAGCGCAACGATGTCGAACGAGGCGGACGCGTCGCGACCGATTCCGTCGGATCCCAGACGAACTCTTTGAACACGTTGTACGGCTCGTTCGAATAGAGCACCTGTACGCAGAGATAGCCGTCGTAAAGGAAACGCAGCCATGTGTTTTGCGCGCCGTTCGTCACGGATTTGTATTCAACGCGCCCTCCCTGCGAATCGAAAGCCATCGTAATCACCGTTCCCGTGGCGGCATTTGTCCAACGCACCGAACGGTTTTCGGCATTATATTCGACAGCCCACGTTCCCGTGGAAGTTTGTACCTGTATCATATTCCCATCCACATCGTAGCTCGGCTTAAACACAGAGTTCACGGAGCCGCACAGGCTACCGCAAGCAATGGCAGAATCCCTATAGATATCATTTTTTCCCGTATTTGGATTTTATTTGAATCTTTTGAGCTCCGGATTTTCTCGTTTAGCCGCAACTCCGACCAAGATAATGTTTATAGACATCCTTTTGTTTTCTTATTAGGACTTGTTGTCCGCACATTGGGAAAATTGTCCGACATCGTATTCGCATATAGACAAATCAATATTCTCTTAAAATTTTCCGTGTTTATTCGATAACGTCTGCAATGCTTTTCAGGAGTTCCTTTATCCTCGATTCGGCATCTACGGGAATTTTCTTCCGCACAATTTTCATGTTGCAACTTACATCAGTAAATAAAAGGCTTACACCACTTCTTGTAATAACAAGCTCGTAAAGGTTTACATCATCCAGCATTTTCATCTCTTCTGACAACTTTTCTAAAAGCGAGCATGCTTTTTGTGCATATTGTAGAGATTTCCTCTTTTTCCCAAAAAGCTGGATCCTTCGAAAAAGCTCCCACTCAAAAAAGACACGATCAATTCTTCCGATACGAACCTGCATCTCCCCAAACTTGAAAAGCTGCTTTGTTCCTAAAATGAAAATAGGGTAAAAGAAAAGATAAACTCGTGTCCAGTAGCTTCCCGCGTAAATGATTGGGAAATCATTACACAGCTTTGTTGCGGGATGAAAAATACTATAACACCACATACATCCGTTCATTTTACACCTACTTTCAGGGGTTGTTTTCATTTACAGGGGGTAAACCATTTTAAAGAGTCAAAAGATTGTTCAAATAAGAACCAAGGATTTTTACTTGCTTTTGTTGAGAATATTGAGCCCTCTGTTTCAAAATCTCTGTTATACGAGAATCTCCAATTCTCAAATCCTACGTTTACATTAAGTGATGCAACGAGCGTGTAATCCAACGATATCGTGCCATCACAAACATTCAAAACACCTGATCGTTCCCCGCTTATGCCTCCTGAAAAACTTGAATTCGCTCTCAAAGAATGACTGCTGTTTGCAGGAAAACTTGTGCCGCGGCGCCCGCTTCCCGCAGTTATAGCACCATTTAATGCGAATTCACAAACATCATCGCATGTACACCCATGAGACCCTTTTCCTGAAATCCAAAGAGAGGCAGTAATGCTTGGAATTTTTTCGATGTATGGCAAAAGCTTATTTCCTACGTACGGTATTTTCTTAAATAAAGAGATTACCTTTCCTCTTACATCCCAATTCGCGCCCCCTGCGATTTCTATGTCTTGGCGAAAATTTTGAGGACGTTTAAAAACAATGTTTATGAAAATTCCGAGTCCTGTTCCCCCAATCGGAATACTAACCTCAGCTGTTCCTGGGAGGAAAAAGAATTTTATAGCATCCTTAAAGTTGTCCAAGACAGACAGACCGCGGGCATCGACATTCATCAATTGGTTAAAAATAAACAAATACAAGTTAATCCCGCCTTGTTCTTCGATGGGGTCGCGGGAGAGGAAGCGGCCGAGCGAGGGTGAGTAGTGCCGGTAGTTGTAGTAAACGAGGTCGAGCTCGGAGTCGTAATGTTCCGAAGACCATTGGAAGGGTTGCGAGACGTCGCCGGAAGCGGTGACCGCGCCGAAGGGAGCGTAGGAATACGCGGTGCGGATGTAGCCGGCAGCTCCGAAGACTTCACAGATGTTTTTCGTGAGGTCGTAGCCGTAGGTGAACCACGTGCCGTCCTTTTGGATCGCGAGCGGACGCGTCGCCGTCGGCTGCGACGGATCCCAAGTAACGAGCCACAAAGCCGGATGCGCCGAACGCGTTAAATCGAGCGCCGCGATTTGCAAGTACCCGCGATAGATGTAGCGGTGGTGGAGCGTCGTTGTTCCCGCAACCGTCACTTTCTTTTCGAAGCGGCGGCCTTGCGAATCGTAAGTATAATTGCACAAAATCACGGCCATCAAAGTCTCGCGGAGAATCGCGCCCTCGCAAAAAGTCATCTCTACGTCGACATCCCATTCGTTTGTTCACGAACTTTTTCCCGTATAATCGCTTTTAAGACATGAGCATCTCTACGGACAATTTCTTCAAATTCAGGTTCAAGCTCCGGGCTCCCTTCTCCCCATTGCAGGCGAGAAAAAATACACTGCCACTCTGTTATAACACGCAATTGAGCAATTGAAAATTGCCTCAACAATTCTACTCTTTCTTTATCATTATTACTCAGGTAGCAAACAAGCGCGTCTGTAAGCGGACGAATTCTTCTGCCTGTATAATTGTCGATGTCTTGAACCATCATAGCAGGAAGCATGTCAGCCACATCTTTAAAGCCAAATCCGCTTAACTCCCACAGCATGTCATCATACTCGTCCGAAGTGAGATTTTTAGGAATTTCAAAGGCAAAACAAAACTCTCGAAGAATTCCCTGTTTTAACAGCTTTAATTTTTCGTCGATGTTTTCTAGAATCATTGTTCGGTATAGCCAATTTATAGAGCTGGTTCGTAAGAAGGGCTTTCCCTTCTATCAGAATTTCCGATGTAGCCGATGACCCCTACAAGGCCTCCGATTAGAGCTGCACTAGGAATTGTTACAACCTCTTCCGGTGCACCAGCTTGGGGACCAACCTGCCCCGCTAAAAGCGCCCAAAGCGTTCCCGCCAGCCCCGCAAAGATGAACATGCCCGCCGCAAGCGGCAACCAACGCCCGCGCGAATTAGAAAACGTGTTTTGAGGTGTTAAGTCAGAGCCATTCATGAAGCCTATTTCCCGGCACTTTCGGGAGCCATTCCCCGAGCGTACGGCGGCAATTTAGCACACTGTTACTGACAACACAAGAAAAACCTGCCCACAAGTCCCGCTCGCCTCTACGGAATACTAAAGGCTAACTCTAGAAATTTGTTCCATTGCGCCGCAGGAGCGTAACCGGGTCTGTCTCCGTCACTTTGCGGCGCTTGTTTTTCATAGATTATCCGCGGGTTCCGACTACGCCTGCACCCGCGGTTATCCCATGTTGTGCACCTCCGGCGCACAGCCTCTGATGCTCGAGAAGAAGAAAACTTAGGACAACGCTCAAAAAACGAATTTATAGAGATTGCCTTTTATTTTCCTCCATGCAGAGGAAGCGGGCATCGTACTATTTGCACGCTTGCGCATCGGGCGAAACTGTCGTGTAATCTTCCGCATGAAAAAAGCAATTCTTCTTGGCGTCAATATCGACCACGCCGCTACTCTGCGTCAGGCGCGCTATCGCGGCTACGACATGAGTTGCGGCAAGATGGTCGAGCCCGACCCCGTTGCCGTTGCCCTTGCGGCGGAACAGGCCGGAGCCGACGGCATCACCGTGCACCTGCGGGAGGATCGCCGCCATATCCAGGAGCGAGACGTGCTCCGCCTGCGCGAAACGATTCAGACGCGGATGAATCTCGAAATGGCCCCGACGCCGGCAATGGTGGAATTTGCCCTCAAGACGAAGCCGGACTCGGTCTGCCTCGTCCCCGAACGCCGCGAGGAAGTCTCGACGGAAGGCGGTCTGGATGTCGCCGCGCGCATCGAAGAGTTGCGGGAAACCACGGCGCGCTTCACGGAAGCGGGGATCGTCACCAGCCTCTTTATCGATCCGGATTCCAAGCAAATTGATGCGGCGGCGGCTATCGGCGCGCCCTGCATCGAATTGCATACCGGGGCTTACGCGAATGCGTACTACGACACGGCGGCCCGCTCGCGGGAATTCCGCCGCCTGTGCAAAGCCGCCGAAAACGCCGCAAACGTCGCCATCACGACCAACGCCGGCCACGGTATCAACTACGTCAACATCACGGAAGTCGTCGAAATCCCGCATCTGCACGAGCTCAACATCGGCCACTCGATTTTGTGTCGCTCCGTACTTTTTGGCATTGGCGAAGCAGTGCGCGAAATGAAAGCGCGTATGCGCGACGGCATTACGATTCTGCCGCGCCCGTAAACGCCCATGGGAAACGCTTCGGAGAAAATCGGAGTCCGCACGCCGGAAATTCCGTCGGGAGCTCAGGTTGCCGGTGTCGGCATCGACTTGGAATCCGTCTCCCGCATCCGCGACGCCGCCGCGCGCCACGGCGACGCGTTTCTGAGCAAAGTCTTTTTCCCCGAGGAAATTGAGCTCTGCCGTTCCCGGGGAGCCCATGTTTGGGAAAGCCTCGCCGCACGCTGGGCCGCCAAGGAAGCTTTTTCCAAGGCCCTCGGAACGGGCATCGGCGAAACGGTCGGTTTTACGGACTTTGCCGTGCTTTCCGATGCCAACGGAGCGCCCCGCCCCGTTTTTTCCCCTCACGGGCGAGCCGCCCTCCAAAACGCCGGAGCGAACCGCGCACTGGTTTCTCTGACTCACACCGCGGACTTCGCGGAAGCCATCGTCATTCTTCTTTCCTAATCCGATGAAAAAAATCTTTATCATTCTTCTGAGTGCCTTTATCTGCGTCGTCGCGGGAACAGTCATTTACGCCAAATGGTTCGTCGAATCCACGCCGCGTTTCCACGGGGAGCTCTCCAAAATCGCTCCGGCGGAACTGCCCGGCTGGACCGTCGAAGAAGTGCCTATCGGGAACACGCAAGGCATGATCGACTACGTCACCAAACTGCTGAAATTCGACCAATGCGTTTCCCGCCGCTACGTGAAAGGCAATCTGGCGATTACGTTTTACGCCGCCTACTGGTCGCCCGGGAAGCGCTCGCCGATTGACGCGGGCGGACACAACCCGGATGCCTGCTGGGTGGACAACGGCTGGACGCGCATCGGCCGCGAATTCGCCGTTTCCGGTCTCAAACTCGGGGAACGCGAACTGCGCCCCTACGAAATGGGCCTTTACGAACGCGAAGGCGTACAACTTCCCGTCATGTTCTGGCATCTCGTCAACGGAGACGTCCACGCCTACAAGGACCACCGCCAGGGCTGGGAAGAAGGCTTTGCCGGTGTGCTGTTCCGCTTGCCGAAGCGTATCGAAGACCTGAAGCGCCTCGGACTGAATCAGCGTGCCGAACAGATTTTCATGCGCGTTTCCTTCGACGGACAGAACCTGAACGACGTGCTCGCCAATCCGGACTTTCACAGCTTCATGAATCTGCTCGCGCCCTTGGGCATCTTCACCGACCAAACTTGGGACGGCTATTCCGAGCTCAGCCGATAAAGCTCTATGCGCATCCTCTGTCTCGACATCGGAAACACCCACACGCATTACGCCGTGTTGGAAAATCGCCGCTCGTTGCTCTGCGGCGAATTGGACACGCCGCGCATCGCCAGTGCCGCCGACGGAGTCCCCGCCCTGCTTGCCTCGCAGGCAATGCGCGAGCTCGCGCCGGACGGTATTTCGTTCTGTAGCGTCGTCCCTGCCGCTACCGAACGCCTCGAGATGGCGCTGAAAAACTGTTCGACGCTTCCGGTCTGCCGCGTTTATCACGGCAATTGCCCGGGCTTGGGCATCCATTATCCGACGCCGCACGAAGTCGGTCCCGACCGCCTCGCCAACTGCATCGGCGCTCAGGTCCGCTTCGGTGCGCCCGCCGTCATCATCGACATGGGCACGGCCGTGACGTTCGATATTCTCACCGAAAACGGCTACGAAGGCGGCATCATCGCGCCGGGAATCGGTGTCATGACCCGCTACCTGCACGAGCAAACGGCCCTGCTTCCGGCGCTGAAGCCGCAGGACCTGCTTTTGGCGGAAGACGCCGAAGCCATCGGTAAATCCACGCTCTCCGCCATGCGCTTCGGATGCGCCGTCGGCTTTGCGGGCATGATCGACGCCCTCCTCGAAACGGTTCTCGAGCAACTGAAAAGAGACAGCGTTCCCGCCCCGAAGATTCTCGCAACGGGCGGCTGTGCCGGGTTTCTCCCGCGCACCTGGAAAGACCGCATCCACTGGGCGCCGTTCATCACGGTTCAGGGCCTCGAGGAAGCGTTTTTACGCAGTGTCGGAAATCCCGGATAGAGCTTAAAGCTTAATGCTTAGAGCTTAAAGAAGTTCTGGCGGCCAATCTCTGATCACCGCCGCAGGCTTCTTTCCCGCAGGCAGTATTGCTCACGGAGCCACAGAGTCACGGAGCGTCACGGGAGAGCCAATGATCCCGCTTCCAATTCGTTTTTTTGAGGATTAGCTTTGGAATAGAAACGACGAATGTCGCTTGAGGCTCCGTGTCCCCGGGAGAAACAATACCGGAAGCCCTCACCTTCGAAGGCGGCGATTATCCGATGTGTTTCCCGCTCCTCTTTAAGCTCTAAGCATTAAGCTTTAAGTTCTCCATCAATCGTTGCGCAGGATGTCGCGCGTCTTCGAGCCGCTTTGCGGCGGGCCGATATAGCCGCGTTCTTCGAGCATGTCCATAATGCGCGTTGCGCGCCCGTAGCCGATGCGCAGCTTGATCTGCAGGCTGGATGTCGAAGCGCGCTGCGTTGTGCGAATCACTTCCCAGGCTTTCATCATGAGCGCCTCGTCGTCGTTCAAATCCAATTCGTCCGCAGCGGCACTCTTTCCGCCGTTCTTCTCCAGCTCGGCTTCCTCGGCGGCGCGGTCGATTTCGTCCTGAACTTCCTGCGCGTACTGCGGTTCGCCGTTGTTTTCATGGAGAAAATCGACGATGGATTCGATTTCCTCTTCGGAGATAAACGAGCCTTGGGCGCGGCACAGCGAAGAGGTTCCCGGCGGGATGAACAGCATGTCACCCTTGCCGATGAGCGTTTCCGCGCCCGTTTCGTCCATGATGATTTTACTGTTCACGGCGGAAGTCACCTTGAAGGCGATGCGCGTCGGCAAGTTCGCTTTAATAAGACCGGTAACGGTTTTGGCGTCCGGGCGTTGCGTCGCGAGAATCAAGTGAATCCCTGCAGCACGCGCCTTCGCGGCAAGGCGGGCGATACCGGATTCGATTTCGGCGGCGGCCACCTGCATGAGGTCGGCGAATTCATCGACGATGCAGACGATGTACGGCATTTTCTTCTTCGCAGCGATTTCGTCCAAAACGCCGTCGTCGCGCGGTACAAAGATTTCTCGCGAGCCTTCGTTTTCGGTGACGGCGGCGCGTTCTTCGGCGGAGAGTTCCTTTTCGAGTGCGGCGGCACGTTCCCGCGCGGCGGCGGCTTCCGCCCGATCCTTAATCAGCTTGGCGTTGAAGCCGACGATATTGCGGACACCTGCGCGGCGCAGCAGGTCGTAGCGGCGTTCCATTTCGTTGATCAGCCACTTAATCGCCCCCGGCACCTTCTTCGCGTCGGAAATCACGGGAATCAGCATGTGCGGAACGCGGTTGTAAACCTGCAGTTCGACGACCTTCGGGTCCACCATGACGAGTCGAACGTCTTCCGGCGAAGCGGAATACAGAATCGACGTAACGATGCCGTTGATGCAAACGGACTTCCCGGAGCCCGTCGAGCCCGCGATGAGGCCGTGCGGCATTTTTGCCAGGTCCATGAGCACGGGTTTTCCCGTAACGTCCTTTCCGAGCACGATCGGAATCTCCATCCGGTTGTCGTGCCAAGCCTTCGATTCGAGAATTTCGCGGATGAAAACGCTTTTCGGCTTCTGATTCGGCACTTCGATACCGACGGTTCCGTTTTCGGGAACAAGCGCGAGACGCGCGCTCTGCACCTTCAGTTTCATTGCGATATTGTTCTGGAGGCTGAGGATTTTTTCGACGCGAACGTCGTCCTGCGGCGTGATTTCATAACGCGTAATCGTCGGTCCGATCTGAACCGTCGTCAGCTCCGAAGAAATCTTGAATTTAGAAAGCGCGGAAATAATCTGTTCGCCGCGATTTCTGAATTCTTCGTAATTGGCCTCGGAGGCTTTTTCTTCGACCGGAGCCTTAAGCAGGTTCAGCGGCGGGAACGTATATTCTCCGCGGGAATCAAAGAAATCCAAATCCTCGGCACGCTCGACGGCTTCCTGTTCGATGATGCGGAGCTTCGATACGGCCGGAGCGACCTCGGCAGGCGCAACGGGAGCGGCAGGGGCTTCACCCAAAATCGTTTCAATGCTTGCCGGAGGAATCGGCACAGGGGCCTCCGGCTCGGGTTCGGATTCCGGCGGCAAAGGCTCACGGGTAAAAGGCGTCAGCGTGCCGGCGACAACGGTCGGCTCCTTCCGTTCCGGCATTTCCGGCACGGGTTCCTCCGCCGACTCCTCGAGACTTGCTTCGTCGGGAGCGTCAACGGCCTCGGGCTCCGCCGCCGGGCGTTCAAGCGTCGGTAAGGGGTCCGCCTCCATGTATTCGGGAATGGCCCGCGAATGGACGGGAATGGAATCAAAGCCCGGCACATCGTCTTCCGTTTCGGCGAGTCGGGCCGTACGTACGCCCGTATTCAGGGGCATTGCTCCGCCGGCTTCCTGCATCTGGCGCGCGATTTCACGCGCATTGGCGATACGCGCTTCCCGCAGGCGGCGCAATTGCTCTATGCGGGCGCGACGTTGTTGTTTCCACTCCTCGTTGGCATCGCGGAGCTTTTCCCAACACCAAATAAAAACGCGGTGCGGCGGTGCCACCAAGAGCGCCAAGAGGCAAAACAGATAAACCAAAATGCCGAGGATCGCGGACCCGACAACGCCCAGCACGGGTTCGCAAATATCTTCGCTCAGCAACTTACCGAGACCGCCGCCCGCGCCGGCGACCAAGGTGTCAAAATCGGTCGTTCCGCCGAAAAACAGCGAGAGCAGAAGCGTGCCCGACGCGAGTAGAAAAAACATCTGCGTGCATTTCCAATAGAGCGAAAGGCCCATGCGGGAACGTAGCATGTAAACGGACAAGAGCACCAGAAACAGCGGGAGCAGATAAGCTCCGCCGCCGAAAAAGTAAAACGCGACGACGGCAAAGGTCGCACCTGCTTTCCCGCAACAGGCGGGTTGCTTGATGTCGGAATCGCGAAATGTTCCTTCGAGCAGATCGGGGAAACAGACTTCCTGTCCGGGCGCATAGGTAATCAGCGCGGTGAAGGAGAAAAACGCGAGAACCAGAAAAAGCCCGAAAAGCAAAATCCGACCGATTCCGACCCCGCCGGAAAGGGGAGCCGGAGCGGCGACCTGTACTTGGTTCTTCGGGCGGGAATTACGGTTCGGGCGAGCGGCGCGTGAACGTTTTTTGGGGGCTGCCATTTATCTTAAAATCAAAATACGTTTTTAAAGCAAAGAAGGTTGTTGAAGCGGCGGCGGTTCCGGATCGGTCTGCGGGCGTTTCTCAATGCCCGAAAGCAACGCACCCGCGTGCAGATGGCGCGGCGGCTGAGCCACCTGCGACTGCAACGCGTAAGCACGCTCCTTTTGAATGCGGTTGACCATGTCTTCGAGGCGCATGCAAAGCCAGTCGAAGGTAAATTCGGTATCGCGGTAATCGTTCGGACCGTAGCCGTTGACGCGCTTGGTCTCCTGCAAGGTGTCGTTCTGGCGGCGCTCGGCACGGGATTGCTGCGAGTAAACGGCGTAGGCGAATCCGCCGCCCTTGCGCACGACCGAGAACACGGGGACATCGCTCGGGCCGTCGGCAATGTAAACCATGTTTTCAAACGGAACACGCCGGTCGTTCGGACGCACCACGGCGTTGACGTCAATTTCCGGATTTTTATTCGAGCCCTTATTAATTTCGAAAATGAAACGGGTTTTAATCGTGTTATCGACCATGACACCGATCTGCGAAATTTCCGTCGATTCGTTTTCGAGTTCCAAAATCTGCTGTTCGGAATAATGCGGCGGGAACGGTTGCTCGATGAATTCGCATCCGTAAATACCGTCCACATGCGCCGCGACCGCACTCCCGCGAATCATCTCCGCCAAGCCGGTGCTGACGATGTAGTGTTCCAAATCAATATCGAGATTGCGTTCGTTGCCGAGCTGCTTCGCGTAATCGCGCAGCTTGTCAAAAACTTCGGGGACGCCGGGGCAAAGCGGCACCTTCGCGCCGAGTTCCCGCAGCTTCTGATTGGTCAGCCCGCGCAGAGGCCCGTTTTTGACGTAGCTGAGCAGGTGATTCAAATAAACGGTATCCTTGGAGACGTGGAGCCCGCGCTTGGCGTACAATTCGGGGAGGCGGTTGACCTCGATCCAGAATTTCGTTTCGTCGATGCCGTACTCCTCGAAGAGCGGCGACTGCATGTAGCCGGGCGTCAGCGTCTTATCGAAGTCCCAAATGCAGGCGAGCGTGTGGTGCGTGCGTAAGTTCCCGTCAAAATTATCCATGGCGTTTATGCGATTTCGTTTTGGAGCATCTGCTCAAGCGTCTGGCGGCGGCGGATGAGGCGGGCATTGCCGTCGGCTTGCAAAAGCACTTCCGCCGCTTCCGGGAAGCTGTTGTAGTTCTTCGCGGACATCGACGAGCAGTACGCTCCCGTACCGCCGATGAGGCAGAGATCACCGATTTCGACTTCGTGGAAAAAGCGTCCCGCCAGCTGTTCCGGTTCGCCCGGCGCGCACGAAACCAAGTCGCCGGATTCGCAGCAGTGCCCGACGATGACGTAGGCGATTTCCCCGCGCGGCGGCGTATTGGCACGTTGCAGGCTCGGCACAATCGCCGTCGGATGCTGAGCGCCGTAAAGCGAGGGGCGCAGCAGCTCCGTCATGCCCATGTCGAGCTTAATGAAGTGGCGCCCGAATTTTCCGGTATCGGTCACGTCCTGGACGCGCGCGAGAATGCTTCCGGCGTTGGCGACGAGGTAGGTGCCCGGTTCGATTTCAAAGTGGAGCTTGCGTCCGGTTTCCTCCGCCAACTGCGCAATCGCATCGCGTACGGGCGCGCCGCAAGTCCGGAGATCCGTCGTTTTTTCGCCGTGAACGCGGGCCACCTTGTAGCCGCCGCCGAAGTCAAGCGTATCGACGCTCGGGAATTTCTTCACCATTTCGAGCGACGCCAATGCCGCGCGTTGCCAGATGACGGGGTCGCTTCCGGAACCGATATGCGTGTGAATGCGTTCCAGCGTCAGCCCGTGTTTTTTCAAAATAAAGCGGACGGCATCCGCGTACTCGAACCAGATTCCGAAAGACGAATCCGGGCCGCCGACATTGGTTTTTCCGGTGCCGCCGGAGCCGATTCCGGGATTGAAACGCACGCCGACGCGCGTTCCCGGGAAGGCGTTTCCGTAGCGCTCGAGCTGGTCGAGCGAGCAGGCATTGAAGCGAATACCCGCCTTGATTTCGTCTGAAAAATCGAGCGGCAATTCCTGAGTCGAAAGAGAAATTTTTTCCGGCGCAATCCCCGCGTGCATCGCGCGGCGGACTTCGTAAATCGACGAAGCATCGAAATGCAGTCCCATCGAGTCGAAAAGCTTCAGCACGGCGGCAGTCGGACACGCCTTAATCGCAAATCGGACGGTCAGCCCGAACGCATTCGGGAATGCGAGACAGGCTTCGGCGGCACGGCGCAAAGCATTTTCGTCGTAAACGTAAAGCGGCGTGCCGAATCGCTTGGCGAGATCGCGCGCTTTTTCCGGAGAAATAAAGGGTGTATCGGTCATGGTGAAATATGAAGTAAGTCGGCTGGAACGCGTTAATTTACGGTTTCGGTTTTGCCCTTAATCATGGAGCAAAGCCCGGAAAGATTAAAGCTTTCATTTATGGCGTTGCGCGGAAGCGCGAGAAGGCTTTTGCTTGGCGGCATGAGCGAAAATGCACGCGAGTTTTTGTCCGAAAAATTGCCGACGGCGATTCTCACCGAAATCGTCCTCCCCGACACGGACGCCGAAATCAAAAAAGGCGGCGGCACCCGGCGCTTTTTCCGCGTCCGCTTCGCCGGAACACCCGCAATCGCCTGTATTTACGACGACTCCAAGGCCGAAAACGTCCTCTACGCCGGATTGGCGGAATTCTTCGCCCGCATCGGCGTTCCCGCGCCCAAGGTCTTTTTCCACGATGCTGAAGCACGCCTGCTCATCATGGAAGACCTCGGCGGCACGGACCTGTGGACCCTGCAGACGCAAAATGATCCCGCATGGAGAGACGCCTACCGCTCCGCCCTGAAAAGCCTCGCGACGCTTCACCGGAACGCCCTGCCCGCACTCGGCGAACTCCCGATTATGCGCGACGGCTTCAACGCCGATTATTACAAGTGGGAGCGCGATTACTTTCTGACCAACGCCGCCAAAAAAGCCCACAAGCTCTGTATCGGCGGCATGGCGGGTGCCGAACTCGAACACGAACTCGCCGGACTCGCCGCCTGTCTGCTCGCCCAGCCGCCGCAACTGATTCACCGCGACTGCCAGTCCCAAAACATCCTCTACCGCGAAGGAACGGCCTGTTTCATCGATTTCCAAGGCGCCCGCGTCGGTACCGGGTGGTACGATCTCGCCTCACTGCTCTTCGATCCCTATGTCACGCTTTCCGACGAAGACCGGGAAGCCTTTTTCGCCTTTTACTGCGGACAAATCGGCCTGCCCGAATCCGAACGCGTCGAAGCGAAGAAAATCTTTTTCCGCGCCGCCACCCAACGCCTCATGCAGGCCATCGGCGCCTATTTCTTCCTTTCCGCGGAAATGGGCAAAACCCGCTACCGCGCCTTCGCCCTGCCCGCGCTCGCCTCGCTCAAACAAGTCGCCGCCCGTAGCGGCACACTCCCGAACCTGACCATGCTCGCCACCGAGCTTCACGCGCGGGAAAACCGACGGATGCTAAGAGAGATTAAAGATTAGGGCTTAAAGCTTAAAGAGAAGCGAAAGGGGTAGTAAACAACAGATAACGGATAGGTTCTTAAAAAAAGATTAAAGAAGCCGCAGGCGCCGGCTTGATGCTTGGCATCTACTCAGCAAGAGCAGAAACAAAAGCGCTCCCGCGGAACCCCGCGAGAGCGCTCTCTCTAAGCTTTAAGCCCTCAATTACTTGCGGCGGCGACGCGTACCGACGAGCATCAAAGCGCCGAGACCTGCGAGCAAGCCGAATGCGGAAGGCTCAGGGATGGGAGCCGTCGTTCCCATGATCGCTGTCACATCATTAACCCCTCCAATCACGGCATTCGAAGTGAAAATCGTCAAGCCGGCAATCAAGCCATTGAATGTTTCACGGGCACCTCCTGAATTCCCGGAGCCGATTGCAAAGGTTTGGTCTGCTTCTGCCGGGGTGGCAAATCCGCCAAGATTGCGCGTATAGAAGTTGCCGTTCCCAGTTCCAGCAAAGTATTTCGCTCCGTCTGCAGCATTGGTCCCTCCTTTGAATGAAATCCCGACCAATGTCCAAGTATCTGCGGCAAGACCAGCACTTACAGTTTCTTTGTCTACGACTCCCTTGGCTGTGTACTGCAAGCCGGAGCCATTCGTGCACAATTTAAACCCGTCAGATTGTGCACCATAGCCAAAAATTGATTCAACGCCGCTGGTGTCATCCATCTTAATCCAAGCAGCAATCGTGATATACTTGCTCGAATCAGCGAGTGCCGTGTTTAGTGCATCACAAGTAATTCCGCCGATGTATGTGCCATTTTCAAAGTCATAAGTCGTGACCGACATATTCTCGACTTTAGTTGCGGTATTTGTTCCCGCAGCACTAATCAGCTCGTCCATCGTGACGAGAGTCGTAAGTTCTACAGCGTTCGCCAATGCGCTTCCGGCGGCAAGGAGCGCGGCAATCGTGATATATTTTTTCATAACGTTCTAAGTTTGGGTTTTAAAATGAAAGGCCCATTTTACCCCCCCCCTTAAAAGTTGTCAACGCTTATTTCGGACGGATTTAGACGCTGTTTTGGCGGCAGGAAGCGCCTCTCAGGAGCGGGCAAGGAAAATGTTCCATTGCGCCGCAGGAACTTCGGAGACAAATCCGCGTCGCTTAGCGGCGCATGGGATCGGAGGCCTGTCCGCGGGTTTCGGCTATTGCCTGCACCCGCGGTTATCCTATGTCGTGCACCTCCGGCGCACAGCCTCGAAGAGGCAATTGTGAATAGCGAATTCCGAATGCTCTCCGCGAAAGTGACGGCGGACAAGTTTTTTCCTGCGGAGCAAGCGCCAAGCATCAAACATTGAGCGTCAAGCGAGTAACCTACCCCCAACTCTAAACTATTACCAATGTCCGGTTTCGCCGGCCCTTCTTTAATCTTTAACCTCTAATCTTTAATCTCTCTTGCAGAGCAACCTATCCGTTATCAGTTATCCACTATCCCTTCTTTAAGCTCTCTCATGCGGCGGCGTAAACTGCTTCAGGCGCTCCCACATGGAATCCATCGATTCGACGAGCGTACGCGTATCGCCGATGACGGGCATGAAATTGCTGTCGCCTTCCCAGCGCGGAACGATATGGCAGTGCAGGTGCTGCGGAATGCCGGCACCGGCCGCCGAACCGAAATTGAAACCGACATTGAAGCCGTCCGGCTTGAGCGCATCCGAGAGAATTTTTTCGCCGAGCACAATCAGCTCCATCATTTCGGCGCGTTCTTCCGGCGTCAAATCCGCAAGCGCGGGAACGGCACGGTAAGACGTCACAAGCAGGTGTCCGGCGTTGTACGGGAAAGCGTTCATGACGATGTAACAGGTCTTGCCGCGGTAAATCAGGTGGACTTCCTTTTCGTCCGGCTGATTCGGAATTTCCGCGAACGGATCCGCCCATTTCGGTCCGGATTTATTCGCTTGGATGTACGCCATGCGCCAATAGGGATGCAAATGATTCATGAGTATTCGGGGTAAAAATTAACGGGCAATCGCCAGGAGGTCCGGCAATTCGACGCGCTTTTCGTAAAGCGCCTTGCCGACGATGGCGCCGTCGAGATTCGCGTATTTTCCGGCGAGCTCGCGGATGCGGATAATGTCTTCTCGGCGCGAAACACCGCCGGAAGCGATGATATTGGCGGAGGTGCTTTTCAGCATTTCTTCGAGCGCCGGGAAATTCGGCCCTTTGAGCATGCCGTCGGTCGCGATGTCCGTGTAAATAATCGTTTGAACACCGAGTCGGGCCGCCGTCCCCGCGAGCTCCGTCGCACGGCGCGTCGTCACGTCCACCCAGCCTTTGACGGCGACAAAGCCGTCTTTGGCGTCGATGCCGACGGCTATTTTTTCGCCGCCGAAGGTTTTAACGAGTTCGGCGACAAAGGCGTCGTCGTGCGCGGCTTTAGTGCCGACAATGGCGCGTGTGGCGCCCGCATCGAGTACGGCGCGGACATTTTCGAGCGTGCGCAGGCCGCCGCCGAATTCGATTTTCAGACCGGTTGCGGCAATGCGCTTGAGCGCTTCCAGATTTTTCGGCTCGCCGTCGAAAGCTCCGTCCAAATCGACGACGTGAATCCAAGCGCTTCCCGCGGCGGCAAATTCGCGTGCCGGTTCCGCGGGATCTTCAAAATAGCGCGTCGATTCGTTGGCCAAGCCCTGCTTCAGGCGAACACAGTGGCCGCCCTGAATGTCGATTGCCGGATAAATATTCATGGAAAGCGATTAAATGGAATTCGGCGGACGGATTCAATCCCGATAAGCGGGAAGCCGGTTTACTGCGGCTCGCCGTCAGCTTCACGGCACCTGTCGCTCAACGGAATGATTCCAGGGAGAGACGTCGAGAAAAGGCGATTCGTGATTTTCACGAGTAGCCAAAACATACCCAGCGGAATGAAAATCACCTGCACGAGGAAGAGCGCAATGTAATGTCCGGCCATCTCAAGGGAAACCTCGACCATGTCCATCGCGTTTTTCCAATAGACCGTCATTGCTTCCCGGAACTGCTCTTTCATCTTTCCCGCCTTGTCCCAAAACGAATCCTGCTCGGCGACCCGAATCTTGGTTTCCGCTTCGAATACGGACAAACGCGCTTGGCAGGCGGCAATTTTCGGAGCGAAGAAATGCGTTTCGACGACCTCCGAAATCAGCGCCGTACACGGAAGCGCAACGCGGACAAAGAGGAGCAGCAACGCGGCTTTTTTCAGAAAAACGCTCCACGCCCGCAGTTTTTCGTTTTTGAAGCAAAACGCGAGCAAAAGGCTGAGCGCAAGCAATGCGGTGATACCGTAAACCGCCGTCGCACCAATGATTTCGTAAACCGCCTTCTGAATCCCGAGTGAGACGATGACGGTAAAAAGAATGTCGGAAAGCCGCTCAATAACGTCGTCAAGCGGATCCAAGACCTGTCCGAGCGCGATTTCGGTCCCGACGCCGAAGGGAGTCACCGTCACCGTCGAATCCTTGATAACGGAAATACCGCCGTTGATGACGCGGGCCGTCGCAAAGACCGTCGCCGCCTCGGAGACGGTTTCCGTGAAATAGACATCAGTTTTCTCTTCGATTTCCGGAAAAGCCTTTTCGCCGACTACCAAAACGCCTAAAAAAACGAAAAGCGCGACGAATGCCGCGTTTTTCGTTAAAAATCGGAAGAACTTCGATTTCATTTCCGAGAATCTTCCTTGCTAATGGATGAGGTGCTTTATCGGTCGCATTCGCCCTGAACGAAGTCCAGCGATCCGAGAATGGCCGGGATGTCCGTGATGAAGCAGCCCGGG
Source organism: Candidatus Spyradenecus sp. (assembly GCA_045651925.1). Taxonomy (GTDB): domain Bacteria; phylum Verrucomicrobiota; class Verrucomicrobiia; order Opitutales; family UBA953; genus Spyradosoma. The sequence goes on from JAZRTJ010000053.1 coordinate 56,102, forward strand.
ATGAGCACCGGAAGCGTCGAAAGCGAAACGAACGACGGACCGCGCACGTGCAGGCGATACGGCTTTCCGCCGCCCTTGGAGTGGATGAAGAAGCCGAGCGCACCCTTCGGATTTTCCGCTTCGAAATAAGCTTCGCCGGCGGGAATCTGCGGGCCGTGCGTCGTAATCATGAAGTTCTGAATCAGATCTTCCATGCCCGAGAGCACGCGATTCTTCGGCGGGAGGCAGATGTTCTTCGCGTCTTCGGCGAAAATCGGTCCGTCCGGAAGCGTCTTGCAGACCTGACGCACAATGCGCACGGACTGGCGGATTTCTTCCGTCTTGAGCAAATAGCGGTCATAGCAGTCGCCGACGGAGCCGACCGGAATGTCGAAATCGTATTGTTCGTAACCGCTGTACGGGCGGCTCTTACGGATGTCGGACTCGATACCCGCGCAACGCAGGTTCACCCCGGTCAAACCGTATTGCAAGGCCATTTCCTTCGTGATGACGGCGATGTCCTTCGTACGGTCGAGGAAGATTTTGTTGCGGGAAAGCAGGCCTTCCATTTCATCGACGCCCTTGAGAATCGAATCGCAAGCCTTTTCGACGCGTTCGAGCCAGCCTTCGGGAACGTCGTGCGTGACGCCGCCGATGCGCGTGTAGCTGTTCGTGAGACGCTGTCCCGTGAGTTCTTCGAAGAGCGAGTAAATGCGTTCGCGTTCCGTGTAGGTCGTGAGGAAGACCGTGAGCGCACCGGTGTCCATCGCGTAAACGCCGAGACCGAGCAAGTGCGAGGAGATGCGGGAGAGTTCGCAGGTCAGAACGCGAAGCGCGGCGCAACGGGCGGGCACTTCGAGGCCGGCGAGTTTTTCGACCGTCAGCGCGTAGGCGACGTTATTGCAAATCGGCGCGAGATAGTCGAGGCGGTCGGTAAACGGAACGAACTGGTTGTAGGTCATGTTTTCCGCCAGCTTGTCGTCCCCGCGGTGCAGGTAACCGACGACCGGCGTACATTTCGTGACGATTTCACCATCGACTTCGAGTTGCAGGCGAAGCACCCCGTGCGTTGCCGGGTGGGACGGCCCCATCGTCAATTGCATTTTTTCGCAATTGAGCAGTTCTTCTTCAGCCTGAGCGCTACGCGCGGCGTTGTCCGCGCAGGAAATTTCGATTTCTTTTGCCATGGGGAATTATCCTTTACGATTGTTTTCGCGCCATTCCTGGTCGCGGCCGAAAGGTTCGCTGGTGCGGAGCGTGTGGCCGCAGCCGGAAACGAACGGTCCGCCGTTTTGCGGGGCGGGCATCACCTTCACGCCGGTTTGCGCGACCGTGTCGGCATCCGGGAACGGAACTTCGACCCCGGCGAGCGGGAAGTCCTTGCGCAGCGGGTGGTACGGATAGGCGTCCCACATCATGATGCGGCGCAGATCCGGGTGTCCGGCAAAGCGGACGCCGACCAAGTCGTAGGCTTCGCGTTCGTGCCAGTTCGCGCCGGCCCAGACCGAGCACATCGACGGCACTTCCGGCTTCGCATTGTCCGGCGCATAAACGTTCATGCGCACGTAGAGATGCTTGTCGTAATTGTAAAGGTGCCAGATCGCGGAAAAGCGCGGGGACGCATCCACGCCCCAGTCGCAACCGCAACATTCCTGAATCGCGGCAAAGCCTTCGACGTCGCGCAGGGCACGGGCGAATTCAAGAGCCTTGTCTGCGGGAACGTCCACCGAAGCGTGGTCCGCCGAACCCGGGCGTTCCGTGACATACGGATAGGCCTCGAGCAAGTGTTTTTGCAGTTCTAAATCTTTTTCGGAAAGCATGGGTAAATAGTAGAGGCTTTTCGTTTACGAGAAGTACAGCGGCTTGACCGGGCGTTCGCGCTTGAGCAGACGCAGCGCCGGTTCCTTGGCAATCATTTCCTGGAGAGCCATCAGGCCGTCAAAAAGCGCTTCCGGGCGCGTCGGGCAACCGGAAATATAGACGTCCACGGGAATGATGCGGTCCACGCCCTGCAGGGTCGAGTACGAGCGGAACATCCCGCCGGAGCTGGCGCAGGCGCCCATGGCGACAACCCATTTCGGCTCGGCCATCTGGTCGTAAATACGGCGCACGGCTTCCGCCATTTTGTAGGTAACCGTTCCCGCGACAATCATGCAGTCCGCCTGGCGCGGCGAAAAGCGCGTCACTTCCATCCCGAAGCGGGAGATGTCGAAGCGCGAACAGCTCGCCGACATGAATTCAATCGCGCAACAGGCCAAGCCCATCGGCATCGGCCAAACGGAATGCGAGCGGATCCAATTAAGCGCGGCGTCCAATTTCGTAACGACGACGCCGCCTTCAATTTTACTGTTATAACCGACTTCGGTGTTTGTGGAGCTCATGTGTCTAAAATCAAAAACTTCTATTGGCTTGAGTCTAAACCATCCTGCCGTTCCCGCAAGGAAATTCATAGGCTTCCCCCTGCGGAAAACGCAGTTGCCCGGGCGCCGGGGGCATAAAAAACGTTCCCGCGGATTTCACGGGAACGTCAAAACGGAGGAGGCGATTATTCCTCGTCTTCGTCGTAGGCAGCGGATTGGGCCGCCATGACTTCGCAGGATGTCGGAATCAGGTCGTCCAGCGGCGGTTGTTCGAAGGCTTCTTCCTCTTCTTCCGCGGTTGCGGCCACGTCCTCTGCAGAAGGCTTTTCCGCCGTCGCCGGGGCGACCTTTTCGCCGACGGGAATGCTTTCTTCCGACCAGCCGCCGCCGAGCGCCTTGTAGAGCGAAATCATCGAAGCGATTTTTGCAAAACGCGTCTGAACAAGCGTCTGCTGTGCGGAGAACAAGTCATTCTGCGCGAGCAAAACATCCGTGTAGCTGATGACGCCGTCGCCGCCGCGGTAATTCGCGGATGTCAGCTCGTAGCGGCGAGCCTGTGCCTTGAGCGCGGCTTCGTCGGCCTTGATTCGGCGGTCGATGTGCTTTTGCACGGCAAGTTCGTCCGCCACTTCGCGGAATGCGTTTTGAATCGCCTTTTCGTAGTTGGCGATTTCGATTTCCTTTTCCAATTCGGCGACGTCGAGTTGCGCTTCGAGGCTACCGTTGAAGTAATCGAAAATCGGCACGTTCACGCTCGGCACAAAGCTCCAGGTGCGCGCGGCACCCGTGAACAGATCATCGAGTTCGACGGAGGCAAGGCCGGCCGTTCCCGTAAGCGAAATGCTCGGATAAAACGCGGCACGTACGGCACCGATATTGGCGTTCGCAGCGCGGAGCGTGCGTTCGGCGGAAAGCACATCCGGACGCAACACGAGCACCTCCGAGGGAATACCGGCTTCAAGCGGCTTGAGGAGATTCGATGCCGCAATCGGCAGCGCGGGAACGTTGTCCAACTTCGGCAGCGCAGTTTCGCCGCAGAGCAAAGCCAATGCGTTTACCGCCTGCTTCCGGCTTTCGCGGAGCTGCTCCGTGGAAGACACCATGGACTGATACTGAGCTTCGGCGGACGCGAGATCGATTTCGGTAATCGAGCCCTTCGCAAAGAGGTCCTTCATGATGTTGTACCACGCCAAAGTCGTAACGAGCGATTTTTCCGAAAGCGCAAGACGTTCTTCGGCGAGACGGAGCGTGTAGTACTGAAGCGCAATTTCCGAGACGAGCGAGAGGCGGACGGCGCGTTCGTTTTCGGCGGCGGACAGCCACTGTTCGAGCGCCTGATCCGTCATCGAGCGCACGCGTCCCCAGAGGTCGACCTCATAGGACGCAGAAACGCCGAGCTGGAAATTGTTCGTCGTCATCGCCTTGCCCGTCATCGACAGGTATTCGTTCGTACGGGAACGCGTGAACGAGCCGCTTCCCGCAATGCTCGGGAGCAATTCCGCCCACTGAATATCGTAGCGGGCGCGGACCTGTTCGACGGTAAGAATGGCGACGCGGAGATCGCGGTTGTTTTCGAGACCGGACTTAATGAATGCCTTGAGGCGGGCATCTGCAAAGAATTCCGACCAGCCGAGGCGCGTCACTGCGCTCCCGTCTTCGGTCGTCGGAGCGATTCCCGCGTAGGTTTCGGCAACGATATTGTCCACGTCGGGGCGCTTGTAATCGGGCGCCATCGTCGTGCACGCCGTCGCCACGGCAAGGAACGGAAGAACGGAAAGATATTTGAACATAATTTTTATTTCTTTATGAAAGTTGAAGGCTTAATGAAAGTTGAGGGCTTAATGCTTAAAGCTTAAAGAACCTTTACTCTCTTTAAGCTTTAAGCCCTAAACTTTAAGCTTTTCCTAATGTTTAACGACGGCGTTCGGTTTGCGTTCGGTTACGCGGAACAGCTTGCGAATGACGACGTAGAAACACGGAATCAGGAAGACACCGAGAATCGTCGAAGCCAACATCCCGCCGATAACGCCGACGCCGATGGAGTTCTGCGCAGCGGACGAAGCCCCCGAAGCGCGGGCCAACGGCAACACGCCGAGAATGAACGCAAACGAGGTCATGAGAATCGGACGCAGACGGAGCTGGACCGCTTCGAGCGTGGCATCGTAGAGATTGCGTCCCTGTTCCTGCAGGTCCTTCGCGAATTCGATGATGAGAATTGCGTTTTTCGCGGAAAGACCGATGATGACGAGGAAGCCGACCTTAAAATACACGTCGTTGTAAAGCCCGCCGAGCATCGTCGCGCAAACGGAACCGAACACCCCGACGGGAACGATGAGCAGCACGGCGAACGGAATCGACCAGCTTTCATACAAGGCCGCGAGGCAGAGGAAAACGATGATGAGCGAGAGCGCGTAAAGCGCGGGAGCCTGACTGCCGGAAGTGCGTTCTTCGAGCGACTGACCGGTCCATTCCCCGCCGACACCGTCAATCCCGATCGAGGGCAGGTATTCCAACACGAGCTTTTCGAATTCTTCCATGGCTTCCCCGGAAGAACGGCCCGGTTTCGGCTGACCGACAATGTTGAGCGAGGGGAAGCCGTTGTAACGCGTGAGTGCGGGCGCGCCTTGGATCCACTCGAAGGAAACAACTTCCGAGAGCGGCATCATCGCACCCGAGTTCGTGCGGACATACATATTGCTCAGCTGTTCCGGCGAAGTACGGTCTTCGGCGCTGAGCTGAACCATGACGCGCTGAACGCGGGAACCCTGCACGAAGTTGTTTACGTAGGACGAACCGAACGCAACCTGAATCGTGTTGTAGAGAGAGCTGACATCGATGCCGTGTGCCTGAGCCTTTTCGAGGTCCACGTTCATCTTGAGCATCGGGCCGTCATTCAAGCCCTGGAAGCGAACACCCGCCATGGAGGTTTCCGGCGCGTTGGCTTTCGCGAAAACTTCGTTCATCGCCTTCACGAGCGTTTCGTGGCCGACACCGCCGCGGTCCTGCATTTGGTATTCAAAGCCGGTGGAATTCCCGAGTTCGGAAATTGCCGGCATGTTGAAGGAAAGCACCAAGCCGTCACCGTGGCCGGTGAAATGCTGCGTGATGCGTCCGGCGATAGCTTCGGCGGAGTGCTCTTCACCCTTACGTTCGCCCCAGTCACGGAGCTTGAGGAAGCCGAGACCGACGTTTTGGCCGCGTCCGTTGAACGAGAAGCCCTGGACGACGAACAGCGATTCCACTTCCGGCTGGGCAAGCGCGTAGTTTTCAAATTCTTCGATAACCTTGAGCGTGCGTTCCTGAGACGCCGTCTGCGGGAGCTGGATGAGCGCCATGATGCTGCCCTGGTCTTCGTCCGGCAAGAACGCCGTCGGCAGGCGCAGATAAAGCCAGCCGAATCCCGCACCGATGGCCACGAAGGAAACGATGCCGATGATACTATGCTTGATCATGCGGGCAACGATGTTCTTGTAGCCCCGCGTCATGCGGTCGAAGTTGCGGTTAAACCACGCGGCGAGCCCGCGCTGTTTGCCCGTTGTGTTGTGCTTGAGCATGGTCGCGCAAAGCGCCGGCGTCAGCGTCAGCGCCAGGAAGAGCGAGAACACCATGGAGGAAATGAGCGTGAGCGAGAACTGGCGGTAAATGATACCGACCGAGCCCGAGAAGAACGCCATCGGAATGAACACCGCCGTCAGCACGAGCGTAATCCCGACAAGTGCGCCGGAAATCTGGTCCATCGCCTTGCGCGTCGCTTCGCGCGGCGGCAGGCCTTCTTCGGTCATAATACGTTCGACGTTTTCGATAACGACGATGGCGTCGTCCACGAGAATCCCGATGGCGAGCACCATCGCGAACATCGTCAGAATGTTGATGGAATAGCCCATCACAAAGAGCGACGCACAGGTTCCGAGCAAAGCAATCGGGACGATGATGGTCGGAATAAACGTTGCGCGGAGATTCTGGAGGAAGACGAGCATAACGATGAAGACGAGTATAATCGCCTCCACGAGCGTCTTGATTACTTCATAAATCGAAATACGGACGAAGAGCGTCGTGTCGTACGGAAACGCGTAATTCATTCCTTCCGGGAAGTACTTCGAAAGCTCTTCGATTTTCGCCTTCACCGCGTTGGCAACATCAAGCGCGTTTGCCCCCGTGGCGAGCTTGCAGCCCAAACCCACGGCGACGCGTCCGTTGTAGTGCGATTCGAACTGATAATTTTGTTCCGCGAGTTCGATGCGGGCGACGTCACGCAGATAAACGCGGGAGCCGTCTTCGAGCGTACGCAGAAAAACGTTGCCGAATTCGTCCGGTGTTTCAAGCGTACCCGGTCCCTGAATCGTGATACCGAGCTGAGCGCCGGGCACGGCGGGAGAGCCGTTAACTTCGCCGACAGGCACCTGAACGTTTTGCGCCTGAAGTGCGGAAACGACGTCCGTCGCCGTCAGTTCGTAGGCGTTGAGCTTGTTGGCATCGAGCCAAATGCGCATTGCATTTTCGGAACCGAAGAAGTCCACCTGCCCGATCCCGTTGATGCGCTGCACCTGGTCAAGAACGCTGGAAGCCACATAGTTCCCGACTTCCGCCTTGGAAATCAAACCATCTTCGGAATAGAACGAAACGACGAGGAACATATTGCGCGCCGCCTTCTTGACGGTCACCCCCGTGCGTTGAACTTCGGACGGAAGCTGTGCCGTCGCAAGCGAAGCCTTATTTTGAACCTGAACCTGCGCCGTATCGTCGTCCGTTCCCGGATTGAAGTACACCGTGATTTCGGCATTCCCCGTGGAGTCCGACGAAGACGTCATGTAAAGCAGGTTGTCGATACCGTTGAGCTGCTGCTCGATAACGGCAGTAACGGTTTTTTGCGTGGTTTCCGCAGAAGCACCCGCGTAGGAGGCCTGTACGGAAATCGACGGCGGCGCGATGGTCGGATACTGAGCGATCGGCAAGAACTTGATCGAAATCAGACCGAACAGAATAATCATCAGCGAAAGCACCCACGCAAAAACCGGGCGGTCGATGAAGAATTTTGCCATGTAAATTCCTTGTTTTTGATTAAATTTTTATGGAGAGAATTTTCTCGCGAAGGCGCACTGTCATTGAGAATACGCCTCCGCGAAAATGCCGTTATTGCTGGGCTTCCGCCGATTTTTCGGAGGTCGCGTTTTCGGGCTTGGAAGCTTCTTTCGGAGCCGGAGCGACAATCTTGACACCGGCTTTTCCGCTTTGCGACAAGGCCGATCCGATTGCAATCATACCGTCCGCGGCAATGCGGTCGCCCGGCTTCAAGCCTTCCGTGACAATCCAGCAGGTGCCTTCCATTTTTCCGATCTTGATGGAGCGCGGGCGCACCATGTCGTTTTCGTCAACCGTGAAAATCGTCGCCTTCCCGCCGGTGCCGATGGAAACGGCTTTCTGCGGAACGAGAATCGTCTGCTTGTTCACGCCTTCTTCAAGCACGGCGCGGGCAAACATCCCCGGGAGCAAAAGATTGTCCGGATTCGGGAATTCCGCACGCAACGTGTACATACCCGTGGATTTATCGACCGTCACTTCGGCGAATTTGAGTTTCCCCTTGTGTTCGTAAACCGAACCGTCGTCAAAAACAAGCGTCACCGGAACCGTTGCTTCGTCGATTTTTTCAACCGTTCCCGCCGCAATGGCTTTGCGGAGCTCGAGAAGCGCCGTCGCGGACTGCGTGAAGTCGAAATTAATCGGATCCATCTGCTGGATGACCGCCATCTTCGTCAACGAATTGCCGGAAACCATGCCGCCTTCCGTGACGAGCGCCGCACCGATGATGCCCGTAATCGGAGCCGTCACCGTCGCGTATTCAAGATTGATTTCGGCGGACTTCAGCTGGGCCTCTGCCGACGAGAGCGAAGCCTTGGCGGTTTCCACGGCAATCATCGCGTCGTCGTAATTCTGACGGCTCACGCCGCCGGTTTTGACGAGATCGGAATAGCGTTTGAAAGTAATTTCCGCACCGGAGAGCGAAGCCTTGGCGACTTCAACCTGCGCCGCTGCCGCATCGCGGGAAGCCTGCAACGGAGCCGGATCGATTTGGAAAAGCACTTGGCCCTTTTCCACCTTCTTGCCTTCGTCGAATTTGCGTTCGAGTAAGACACCCGTCACGCGCGCGGAAACGTCCGCCAAACGCACGGCATCGACGCGGCCGGGAAGCTCGCGCACAATTTTTGTTTCCTCAAACTTCAGGGTTTCGACGGTCGCAGCGACTTCCGCCGGGCCTTTCGGCTGAACCTGTTCGGCTTTTTTCTCGTCACAGCCCGTGAACGCCAAGGTTCCCGCAAGCGCCGCAAACGCCGCCGCGAAGAAGGATTTTTTCAGCTTATTTTTCATCATAAATTCGTTTTTCTAAGTTAGTGTTATTAAACAGGTTAAGATTTCAGAGAAAGCGTCGGGGGCGCGTCAAACATTTCCAAAACTATCGCTATGAACATCTCAAAAAAATGCTCCTGCGTCACCTCTTTCGGATAAGTCCCCTTCTTAAACGGCGCAATCGTCGTCCACCCCGCCAGCATCGCCCGGACGCTTTCGATACGGAAATTAATCTCGACGCTTGAGAGCTCCGGAAAGGTTTTTCCGAATTCCCGCAAAAAGCAGTCACGCAGCTCCTGCGCCGCGCCCTCCAGGGACGCAAACACGCGCCGCTCCAGCTCTCCGCTGCGCAACAAAATCATCGTAAAAAGCCGATGGACCGCCTCGGAAACGCATTCCGCATGCGGCAAAATCATCGCTTCGGCCAAGCGGCGCGGCGGAATCGGTGCCGCCCCCGCAAGCTCGCGGGCTTGCTTCAAAATTTCGAACTGCCTGTCGAGCAACGGCTTTACATGGCGGTCAAATACCGCAAACAGCAAGGCTTCCTTATCCTTGAAATAATAATAAACCACCGAAAGATTCACCTTCGCCAGGGCTGTAATCGCCCGCATCGACGCCCCATCCACGCCGCGCGTCGCAAAAATTTGCTCGGCGGCGTCTAAGATACGCTCCCGCGTGTTAGATTCATTCTTGGGCTCCATCGATTTTTAGAACAAACGTTCTAATTTTTTCCTTTTACGCGGTCAACGGGAAAAAAGAGAGATTAAAGATTAGGGCTTAAAGCTTAAAGAAAACGGGATAGTGGATAACTGATAACGGATAGGTTCTTTAAAAAAGATTAAAGAAGCTCGATGTTTGATGCTTGGCGCTTATTCCGCCGCAGGCGTCTTCACTTATCCGTTATCAACTATCAGTTATCACTTTCGCGGTAAGCATTCGGCATTCGCCATTCGCCATCGCGCGGGCATAGCCCGCGCTACGTGTTGGGATACGAGCCGAGGTGTTTGACGGAGACCGCGATTTTTTCGAGCTCCGCGATGGCTTCGCACACCTTGGGATCGTCCCAGGAACCGATGAAGTCGATGAAGAACATATATTCCCACGCACGGGCACGCACGGGACGCGATTCGATGCGCATGATGTTCAGAGTGCGTTTCGAGAAAGGCTCAAGGGCGCGCAACAGGCTGCCCGGCTCGTTTTTGACGACGAGGACGATACTGGTCTTTTCTTCGCAGAGCGTGCAGGACGGGTTGGGCTTCTTGCCGACGACGAGGAAGCGCGTCATGTTCACGCCGCGATTTTGAATGGCACGCTCCACGACGGGAACGTCGCGCAATTCGGCGGCGATGGTCGAAGAAATGGCGGCAACGCTCGGGTCCTGCGCGGCGGCTTCGACGGCGGCGGCCGTGGAATCGGTCGGCACCAGGTCGGCGTTCGGCAAATGGCGTGTCAGCCATTCGGAGCACTGCTCGAGGGCAATGTCCTTGGAAAGAACGCGCGTCACCTTGTCGAGCGGGCCCGCGCAAACGAGGCATTGTTCGATTTCGAGTTCAATCTGCGCGATGATTTTCAGCTCTGTCTCCGCGAGCATATCGAGGGTTCCCGTCACGGCACCGGCATTGGTGTTTTCGACGGGGACGACGCCGTAAGCGCATTGTCCGCGGGAAACCGCATCGAAAATTTCGACGAGGGTACGTTTGGGCTGCAATTCCACGCTACCGCCGAAGTTTCGGCGGGCGGCCTGATGCGTGAAGGTGCCTTCCGGCCCGAGATAGGCGACGGGCAATTGCATCTGCAAGGCGACGGAAGCAGAAATAATTTCGCGATAAATGGCACGGATATTAGCCTGCGGAACGGGAATTTCGGCAGCGAGTTTTTCGAGTTTTCGCAACAATTCCTCTTCGCGTTCGGGCACGAAAACGTTTTTGCCCTCGCGCATTTTATTTTCGCCGATGAGCTTCGCACACGCCTGACGCTCGCCAAGCAAGCGGACGATCTGGGCGTCGATTTTTTCAATATCCTGACGGGCTTCCGGGATGGTTTTCATGGGATTTAGGTTTCTGTTTCGAGGTTTTCCGAAGGCGTTGCGGAAGGTGCCGGCGGTGCTTCGGATTCAACCACTTGGGCAAGTTCGAGCTGCGCCGCGGGAGCTTCTTCTTCATGAAGGCCGACGTCGGCGTTCGTCGGGCGGTTCGGGTTCATCGCCTTCTGAATCCAAGCCGAGATCTGCGACGGCGAAAGCACGTCCGATTCCGGCAGTTCCGAAATCGTCTGCAGACCGATAAATTCGAGAAACTTCGAGGTCGTCGAAAACTGCGACGGGCGTCCCGGCAAATCGGCGCGACCGGAAACCATAATCAACTCCAAGTCCAAGAGGCGGGAAAGCGCCGAATCCACGGAAACGCCGCGCAAGGCTTCCATCTCGGCGCGCGTAACGGGTTGGCGGTAAGCGACGATAGCAAGCGTTTCGAGAGCGGCCGCAGTGAGGCGCTGCGGGCGCGGGTCGTTGCGCAGCAGGCGAATCCATTCGGCGTAATCCGGAGCGATGACCATGCGAAAGCCCTCCGGCCCGATGACAATACGCGTCGCGTCGCGCGAATCCTTCATTTCGGAATTGAGTTCTTCGATTGCCTCGCGAATCTGCGTCGCCGTCAACAAAACCGGCACCTGATTGATAATATCTTCGATGACACGCTGTTCCGGTTCGGGATTTTCGCCTTCGGGGCGGGCAACGGGCACGCCGCCTTCGTCGGTTTCGGGTACCGCGTTCTTTTCATTTTTTTCGCGCTGTTCGTGATAACGCGTGATAACGGCCTGAATATCTTTGATGGAAAGCGGCTCGGAAGTCGAAGCGAGCAAAGCCTTCAGAATCTTTTTCAGATTAAACTCCATGGAACAGTAGCGAATTTCGTAAATTTCGCCCGACAATAGTGCGTTCGGGAGTTTTTTTCAACGGAAGATTCTCGAAAGGTCGCGGCGAAAAGCATCGTGCGGGCACAAAAAAGCGTCTCCGGGAAAACCGCGGAGACGCTCTTCGATGCCGTCGGAGAAGGCGGCTTATTCCACCACACCGGCACCGGCACCGGTCGTCGTACGGAAATACTTCGGGTACGCGCCGAACTTTTCGTGGAATTTTTCCGCGACTTCCTTGGCCTGGGCTTCTGAGAAATCACCGTTCGTGAGTGCGATGGCAATTCCGCCGAAACCGCCGCCCGAAAGGCGCGCGCCGTAAACATTCTTCTGGGCGGAAAGTTCCGTGACGAGGAAGTCGATTTCCTTGCAGGAATTTTCAAAGAGGAAGCGCGAGCTCATGTGCGAAGCCTTCATCAGATCGCCCACCGCCGCGAGGTCGCCGGCAGCGAGAGCGTGTTCCATCTCGATGACACGGCGGTTTTCACCGACAACGTGCAGCGCACGATTGAAGGTTTCCACGGAGAGTTTCGACTTGTTGGCTTCGACCGTGCTGACCGTCGCATCCGCGAGGCAGGTAATCGCCGGGTTGTACTTGCCGAGCACGTCCTTGGCTTCCATGCAGGAGGCGTGGCGCTTGGCATAGTCGCCGGCGACGAGCGCGTGCTTCACGCCGGAATTAAAGACCCAGAAATACGTTCCCGCCGGGAGCGGCAGCGTCGAAAATGCTTCCGTTTTGCAGTCGATGCGGACGATGGCGTCCTTTTCGCCGAAGCCGGAAACGCCTTGGTCGAGAATCCCGCAGGGCATTCCGACGAATTTGTTTTCCGCGGCCTTTCCGATACGCACCGTGTCGATTTTCGAAAGCGGGAAATTGTAAAGTTTGCAAAGCGCATAGGCCGTCGCGAGTTCGATTGCGGCGGAAGAGCTGACACCCGCGCCCGTCGGCACCGTCGAGGTATCGGCGAGATTGAAGCCCTTTTCAACCTTCATCCCGGCTTCGCGCAACATCGCGAACACGCCGAGCGGGTAGTTCATAAACTTCTGCTTCTTTTCCTGAAGCACGACTTCGGAGAGCTTGACCTTGCCGAAGCAACGCAGTCCTTCGGACGCCATGTGGATTTCGTCGTCGTCGCGCATCGAAACCGCCACCGTGATGTGGTTTTCAATCGCAACGCCCATGACGATGCCCTGATTGTAGTCCACGTGGTTGCCGATAAATTCGAGACGGCCCGGAGCCTTGGCGATCGCCGTCGGTTCACAGTTAAATTGCGATTTGAAGTATTCCTTGATCATTGCGGGTAATAATTAGTGAGTGTTACTTGTGATTAGTACGTTTATTAAATCAAAATCTTACGGAGAATTCACGCAGATTTTACCCCGATGCTAAAAATAACTCAGCGATTCCGCCAAGCCGCCCTCGCGGTCGGAAAGCCGCCAGATTTCGGCAAAAGCCTCTTTAATCGGTCCGCCCATTTCGGCTTCGACGGCGACAAGCGCGGCCGCGTCGTTTTTCAAAAACGCTTCGGCGCGACGCAAAGCGGCCTCCGCCATACGTAGCGCAACGGCAAACTCCCTCGCCCAAAGCTGCGAAGCGCGGACACTTTCCGGCACCCCCGCAAAATGTCGTCGCACGGCGGCAAGTACGCCGTGCGCGGCGTCAAGTTCTCCGGCCGAAACGCCGTCCATGACTTTTTCGAAAGCCTCGCCACGGGCAAAGAACATTTCCCGCGTAATGCTGCGGTTGGTGATTTTTTTCGCGATAAAATCGTCGAGTGTACCAAAGGCCTTCAGGGCTTCCGCGAAGGCTTCGGCGCCCGTATCAAAGCCGATTTGTTCCAAAACCGGGGCAAAATCCCGCGCAGTCTCGGGCGCTTTCACGCCCCGCATTTCGGCAGCGGCAACGATGAGCGGAATCAGGTTCGCGCAAAACGGATTGTGATAGCCGAAGTCGCCCCAGGTCGTGAGCAGGACGCCGGTCGCGCCGTGCTGTTTGGCGGCGGCACAGGCTTCGCGGATATTCTTGAGCGCATTCGTCTGCCGCGTGCCGAAGCTCAGCCAAGACGACGTCCCCGGCGCGAGGTAAAATTCGCTCTCCCCGCCGGAATTTTCGAGTGCCGCTTTCACGCGGGAGCACTGTTCGCCGAAGGGATGGCCGGCATCGTACCCCCAAATCACGGGAATCGTGTTTTTCAAAAATTCCGCCGGAATTTCGCCCGATTCGCCGAGCAGAACGTCGCCCCAAAACATCATTTTTTTACCTCGCGCTTCGACGCGTTTTTTCAGGCGCGCCATGTGTTCGAGGTAGACGGCGCGCTTTCCGTGCGTTTCGCAGAGCTCGCGGGAGCGTCCCTGCCCGAGCTCCCAGGGTTCGTCGCCGCCGATATTAAATTTGTCCGACGAAAAATTCGGAAGGAACTCGTCGTAAAGCGCCGCCGCAAAATCCGCCGTCGCCTCGCACGCGGCAAAGGTCCCCGCGACGCGCTGCATTTTGAAAACGGCGTGATAAAACCCGTCCGGGCATTCGGCCAGCGGCTTGTAGGCTGCATGCTTCAGCCAGCGTTCGACGTGGCCGAAAGAATTCAGGTTCGGGACGAATTCGATGCCGTACTCGCGGCACAGCCCGTCCAATTCCCGCAGTTCTCCGGCGGTCAGCGGCGAGGCCTCGCGCCAAACGACGGCGTGGTCTTTAAACGCGTACGTGTGTTCGACGTAAAGCTGGAGCTGGTTATAGCGCAGCTGCGCCAAAAGGCGAATCAGCGCGCGCAGGGTCGGCATCGTCGGCACGCGCCCGCGGGAAACATCGAGCATGAATCCGCGGACGGGAACGGCGGAGCAACTTTCGGAATTCTCGGCATCCATTTTTCTTAAACTTCGGAGCTTAGAGCGAAAAAAAGGTTCCCGCGACACCAATCACGGGAACGCTTTTCGGAACATTATTGCATTAGAACGAAACCTGACATTGCGTGCGCAGGCAGTTGGAATCGGCGTGCGTGCCGTGTCCGAAGGTGTGGACGTATTCGTAGCCGGCGGAAATTTTCACGTATTTGTTCAGATAATAATTCGCACCGAGGTAGTAGCTCGTCGCATTCGGCAGGCCGCCGCTCGTGGGATTGTGATTCTGCAGGCTCGTCTTGACCCCGTAAGCCGGCGTATGCGCATTCAGGTAAGTGGCGCGGACAACCGGCTCCCAATGCTCGTCGATGCGGTAGGCGACGATAGCCGCCGCCGCCAGCGTGCGCTTGATCTGCGAATCACTGTCGCCGTCGATGTAATAAGAATCGAGGAGGACGGAGAGATTGCCCTGCGTGTAGCGAACATAGGGTTCGATGCCCCAAACCGTTCCCGCATTGGCAAGGATGGTATTGCTGCCGTAAACGCCGTCGTCACTGAAATTGACAATGCCGTTCAGCCCGAAAGTCACCTTCGTTTTGTCGTCGAGCTTCATGTCGTAGCCGAGATTTCCGGTCAGGCAAAGGTCGTTGCTTTCCTTGTGGTAGTCGCGGGAGGTGGCATTGGTTACGGAAAGGCCGTAGCTCAAATCGTCGTTCAGCTTACCGTCCCAAAATACGCCGATGTGATAGCTGGCAAGTCCCTTGATACCGGAATTGCCGGCGATGTAATTCGAATTGATCGAACGCTCGATGGCAGGCAGCTTCAGCGCGGAGGTGTATTCTTCGACCATGAAGCGATTTTTCTGCTGTCCGATGGAGAGCTTGCCCGCTTCGCCGCTGTACTGCACGAGCGCTTTATCGAGGTAATCGTTGTAATTCCAGCCGCCGGTCGTTCCGCTGTCGAATTCATAGGCGACGACAGCATTCCACGCCTTGCCGAACGAGGCTTTCGCCGCGATGTTCGTACGACGCAGGGAGAACCCGGCCTCGTCAGGACCGGCGCCGTAGCCGTTGGCGCTCGCGTAAGCGTATTGCACCTGCATGAACGCGGAGAGCGTCACTTTCACGTCTTCCGGCAGACTGACCTTCGGAATGCTGATCGTAATCGAATGCTTGTCCTCGGCAACCGCCGGCTTGGCTTCCTGAGCCCAAGCGGGAAGAGTGAGGGCTGCCGTGGCCGCGACAAAGAGTAATTTTTTCATATTCATGGGTGAGATAAAGTCGGTTTAAGAAGTGCGAAGATTTTAAAAGGCCCTCCCCGCCTTGGGAAGTTTTAATTTCGCATTTTCCCGACGAACTGATAGATTCGCGGCCACGATTATGGAACTTCTGTTTTTGGGCACGGGTACCTCGCAAGGCGTCCCGATGATTGAGTGGGACTGCGACGGTCTGGATTTGAACAATCCGAAAAACTGGCGCGGACGCTCCTGCGCGCACCTGCTCATCGACGGGCAACACATTCAAATCGACGCCGGGCCGGAGTTCCGCCTCGCCTGCATCCGCGACCGCGTGCCCGCCGTCGATTATTTCTTCCTCACACACGAACATTCCGACCACATCCTCGGTATGGAAGACCTGCGCCGCTACTGCGCCATCAACGGCGGCAACGCCATCCCCGTCTATTCCACGGAAAGCGGCGTCGCACGCGTAAAAACCCTTT
Source organism: Candidatus Spyradenecus sp. (assembly GCA_045651925.1). Classification (GTDB taxonomy): domain Bacteria; phylum Verrucomicrobiota; class Verrucomicrobiia; order Opitutales; family UBA953; genus Spyradosoma. The sequence continues at coordinate 72,247 of JAZRTJ010000053.1, forward strand.
TCGATTACGGCATCCGCGAGCGCTCCGACGACGGCTACATCGCCCTCAAGCCGCTCGTCATGGAAAAACAACTGCGCCTGCCCGCCGGCACGCTCGTCGAATCCGTCATCCTTCCCCACGGGAAAAAGATTTCAACGCTCGGACTGGTTTTCACCGAACAGGCCGGCGGCAAGAAAATCGCGTATTACACCGACTGCAACGCCGTCCCCGAGGCCGCCGTCGAGCTCGCAAAAAACGCCGATATCCTAGTCATCGACGGCCTGCGTCCCAACCCGCACCCGACCCACCTTTCCGTCCCCGAAGCCATTGAGGTCGCGCAAAAAATCGGCGCGAAGCAGACCTACCTGATTCACATGACCTGGCAGATCGACCACGACACCTGGAGCGCCAAGCTCCCCGCGAATGTCGCCCTCGCCTACGACGGCCTCCGCGTCACCGTTTAAGGCCCTCCCCGCCGGAGCATTTTCTGCGTTTTTTTTGCTCTGTGAATAAAAAAATCCGCTTAAAATACGCCTTGGGCGGACGCTCGAACAAAACATCTTTCGTCGCTCGTAGGTTCGGCGTAGGGTTGTCGCCCTCATGCTTTATTTTCTGAAGGACTTAGAACAATTTTTCGGGCCGTTCCGGCTCTTTGAATACGCGACGGTACGCGGCACCCTCGCCGCAGCAATCGCCGCTCTCGTCGGCGCCGTCATCGCCCCGCGCATCATCCGCCGCCTGCAAAACGCCATCCAACCGGAACGCGGCCGCGACCTGCTCGGTAACGCCGCCCAGGAAACGCGCAAAATCCCGACCATGGGCGGTCTGATCATTTTCTTCTCCGCCCTCGCCGGCACCCTGCTCTGCGCACGCCCGAACGTTTACGTTTTCTCCGCACTCACCGTCTTCGTCGGCATGACCCTCATCGGATTTTGGGACGACTACAAGAAAGTCATCAAAAAAGACGCCGACGGCATGAGCTCCGGTCTCAAATGGGTGCTGACCTCGCTGACTGCCGTCGCGGCATTCGGCGTCCTGCTCTGCAAAGGCGGATTCCGCATGAATCTGCTCGAAATCTGGGTGCCGTTCATGAAAGAACCGCTCGTCGCCTTCAGCGGCGCCGTCATTTCGTCCAACGACCTCTCCACCGCCGGCGCCCTGCTCTTCGCCGCCGGCGTCCTCGCGCTCTTTTGGCTGACAAGCGTCGGCGCCAGCCACGCCGTCAATCTGACGGACGGTATCGATGGCCTTGCCGCCGGCTGCGCCGTGCCGAATGTCTGCGTTTTCGGTGTCATCGCCTACCTCGTCGGCAACGCCCGCTGGGCGGACTACCTCGGCATCGGCTACGTCCCCGGCGTCGGCGAGCTCGCGGTTTTCTGCGCTGCCATCATCGCCGGCATCCTCGTTTTTCTCTGGTTCAACGGTGCTCCCGCGACCATTTACATGGGCGACACCGGCTCGCTCGCCCTCGGCGGTGCCCTCGGCGCGACCGCCCTGCTCACCGGCCACCCGCTTCTGCTCATCATTTCCGGCGGCGTGTTCGTTCTGGAAACCGCAACGGCAATGCTTCAAATGGGTTATTTCAAATACACCCGCAAACGCTACGGCGAAGGCCGCCGCCTTTTCCCGATAACGCCGATTCACCACACCTGGCAGCGTAACGGAACTCCCAACACCAAGATCGTCATCCGCTGCTGGATTATCTCCATCGCTCTCGCCGCCCTCGCGCTGATTACGCTGAAACTGCGCTAAACGCGGACGCGCTTTAAGCTTTAAGAGTTACGTTTTAAAATTTACATTCCGTCTCATGGATAAAGTAATTTTGGAAAAATGGGCTACGGGAACACCGACGTTCTCCGTCGAATTCTTCCCCGCCAAAGAAGAAAAAGACGCCCGCCAGCTCCTGCGCGCCGCCAACGCCGTCAAAAAACTCCCGATCGACTTTGCTTCCATCACTTACGGGGCCGGCGGTTCTTCCCGCGAGCGCACCCTCGACTACGGCGAACTCATCGCGGATATTTTCGGCTTCCGCGTCATGCCGCACCTGACCCTCGTCGGGCACTCCCAAGCCGAATTGCTCGCCATTTTGGAGCGCTATAAAAAGGCCGGCTTCTTCAGCATCATGGCCCTGCGCGGGGATCCGCCCAAAGGCGAAACCGCCTTCACGCCCGCACCCGACGGCCTTAAGCACGCCTCGGAACTCGTCACGCTCATCCGCGAAAACTACGGCGACGCCCAGCTCATCGGCGTCGGAGGCTACCCGGAAAAACACCCGGAATCCCCGGATGCCGAAACCGACCTGCGTTTTCTTAAAGAGAAAATCGATTGCGGCGCCAATTTCGTGACCACGCAGATGTTCTTCGACAACGAAAAGTACTTTTCCTTCGTCGAGCGCGCCCGCGAAGCCGGCATCCGCGTCCCGATTATCCCGGGAATCATGCCGGTTCTCTCCTTTAAACAGCTCGCCCGCATCAACGCGCTGAGCCAAGCCCACGTCCCCGCCGAACTGCGTGACGCCCTCGAAGCGGCCGACCGCGCCGGCGACAAGGAAGCCGGCATCGAAATCGGGCTTTCCTGGGCCGAAAAACAAATCCGTGAGCTCATCCGCCGCGGCGCCCCGGGCATTCACCTCTACATCATGAACCGCGGCTGCTTCGCCCAAAACCTCTGCGCCCGCCTCGGCGATTTCGCCGCCCTGCGCCGGTAAAGCGGCAAACTCCTAGCCAATCACCGATTGAAATCAGGAAATCAACGCTTGCAAGACCGCATGCTTTGGTGTTCTAATACAGAATCCGACATTTTACGCAAAATGAATAACGCAGAGATTGACTCCCTCATCGAAAACAACCCGGAATTGCGCGGGGTTCGCGAAAAGCTCGAAGCCATGACGAACGGCGCATACTGCATGCACCGCACGTGGGGCTTCGGCGAAATCAAAGGCTACAACGCCGCCGCCAACCGCCTTATCATCGACTTTCCGGAAGCTAACAAAACGGGACACGCCATGGCTCCCGCGTTTTGCGTCGACAAGCTCGAAATCCTTTCCGAACGCCACATCCTCGTCCGCAACCGCAAGGATCCCGCCACCATCGAAGCGCTGGTGAAATCCAATCCGGTTCAGCTCATCAAGGAAATTCTCGCCGCCGCGAAAGATCATAAAATGACGACGACCGAAATCGAAGTCGTCCTCATCCGCCTCCTCGGCGCCGGCAAAATGAAAAAATGGTGGACCGCAACGAAGAAGCTGCTTCTCAAGGACCCGCTGATCGGTGTCCCCGCCAAGAAGGAAGGCCAGTACGAGCTCCGCGACGAAGACGACCAGGTCTCCCCGGAACGCGAAATTCTCGAAGAATACTACCGCAATAAGAATCCGAAGAAGAAAATCCAACTTGCGGAAAAACTCTTCCAGTTCTCGTCCATCAAATCCGAAGACGAGCTCCCGCAGGGCGACCCGAACCAGCCGCAGCCGCTTCACCACTACAAAGCGACCGACCCGGAAATCGAAGCCGACCTTCACAACATTTTCGACGAACTCACCACCGCCATTAAGGAAGCCAAGCGCCTCACGAAAGCGGAATGCCTCTACGGCCTTTGGGTCCGCAACGACCTTTGCCGCTTCTTCAAGGAAGATGTCGATTCCCTTGAACCGACCTCCAAGTCCGTCATTCTCTCCTGCTCGCAGGAAGAACTCAGCCGCCTCGCGGAAGAAATCCCGCAGAACCCGGCCTGCCTGAAGCGCCTCCTCGACCTGCTCTCCCGCGTTTACGCCGAAGACAACAAGTGGGTCTCCGTCATCACCGAACTGCTCGAATACAGCACCGGCAAATTCACTGCGGAATGCGTTAACTTCCTCGTTGAACGCGGTCAGGAAAAGCACGTCGCCAAGCAGCTCATCGACTGGCTCGACGGTCAGAGCCTCAAGAGCCCCGTGCTCATCTGGATCATCAAGAACCGCAACTCCCGCAAGTACGCGAAGATCATCAAGCCGCTCATCTCGCACCGCCTCCTCTCGGCAATCCTCTACGCGATTGACCGCGAAGCCGTCATGGCGACCTCGAACCGCCGCATCATGCTCGCGGAAGAACTCAGCGAAGACTACGGCCTGATTCAGGACCTCCTCGAAGACACGAACGAAGAAGTCGCCCGCGACCTCGCTCAGGCGCTCAACCTCAACCAAGGTTTCGAGCCGCTGACGAAGAAGTCGCTCCTCGCGCGCTTCATCAAGATTTACCCGCGCATCCAGAACCTCCTCGTCGGCGGCGCCGACGAACCGGAAGTCTCCGGCGCACTCGTCGTCTCCGCATGGTCTCTCGAAGAACGCCGCAACGAACTCGAAGACCTCATCAAGGTTCAGATTCCCGCGAACAAGGAAGCCATCAATATCGCCAAGGAACACGGCGACCTTAAGGAAAACTCCGAATACAAGATGGCCCGTCAGGACCAGGAAACCCTCCTCGCCCGCAAAGCCCTGCTCGAATCCGAACTCGGCCGCGCTCAGGCAAGCGACTTCTCCGACACCCCGACCGACAAGGTTGGCGTCGGCTCCATCGTCGAACTCGTTTCCGCCTCCGGCAACAAGGAAACCTACACCATTCTCGGTGCCTGGGACTCCGACCCGGAAAACAACGTGCTCTCCTACAAGACTCCGCTCGCGCAGAAGCTCATCGGGAAAGCCATCGGCGACGAATTCAACAACGGCGGCGACTCCTGGACCATCAAGGCCCTCGCCCGCTGGATCGACAAACAGGGAAAATAATTCGTTTCCTCTCCAAAACAAAAAGCGTTTCCGTGAACCGTCACGGAAACGCGTTTTTGTTTCTCAAAAACTAAAAAAGAAGTTTAGAAGCCGAAGAAAAGGATCGCCGATAACGGACAGATAAGGAACTTTAAAAGCCGGAGGCGGCTACTTATCCGTTATCAGCTATCAACTATCCCTTTTTTCGAAGTCGCCTAAAGCCCGAGGATATCGACGATATTCTCCGTGATGGAGCGCATGTCGTCCATCGTAAGTTCGCCCATGTGTGCGATGCGGAAGGTCTTTTCCTTCAAGTCGCCGTAGCCGTTGCCGAGCTGCATGCCGCGCTTGATGAGTTCCTTGTTCAGCTCGCCGACGTTGATATCCCGCGTGTTTTTGACGACGGTAAGCGTCTTCGACAAATACTTGCGGTTGGAGAAAATGCCGAAATATTCGTCGGCCCACGCACGCACGAACGCCGCCATTTCCTCGTGGCGCTTAAAGCGGTTTTCGGCGCCTTCCTGCATGATGCGCTGCAACTGCAGATCCATCGCATACATAATCGAAACGCAGGGCGTGTTCGTGTACTGGTAGTCCTTCTTCTGAATGACGTCGTAGATATCGCGCAAGTCGAAGTAGCAACCGCGGTTTTCCACTTGGGCCGTGCGTTCGTAAGCCTTTTTCGACAGCGCGCAAATTGCCATACCCGGCGGCAGCGCGAGTGCTTTCTGCGTCGAGGTGACGAGGACGTCCACGCCGAGTTTATCCGTTTCGATTTTCGCACCGGCGGCGGAAGAAACGGCATCGGCACACCAGACGACGTCCGGGTATTTCTTCATCACTTCGGCGATTTCCTCAAACGGGTTTTGAATCCCGGTGGAAGTTTCGTTGTGCGTGATGCAAACGGTGTCATACTTCCCCGTGGAGAGTGCGGCATCGACCATTTCGGGCGTCGTCGGCTCGCCGGGTTCGCTTTCGAAGAAGTCGGCGGGAATGCCGTTCATCTTCGCGATCTTGTACCATTTCTTACCGAATGCGCCGACGGAGAACATCGCGGCGCGCTTGGCGGTGCAGGAGCGCACGGCCCCTTCCATAAAGCCCGTTCCCGACGAGGTCGAAAGCAGGATTTCGTTCTTTGTAAGCAAGACGCGGCGAAGATTGTCGGAAATGCGGCGTTGCAATTCGGACGCGACTTTCGAGCGGTGTCCCATCATCGGGAGAGACATGGCGGCAAGCACTTCGGGGGCGACTTCGGTAGGACCGGGAATAAACAGTTTGGTAGCCATTTTGAAAAATAAGATTCTGATGAAAATGATACTAAAAAAACAGGGGCAATTATTTACCTTCGTCTTCCGTGAATCAATGAAGAATTCCGCACGCTGCACACTCAAATTCTCCGGCGCGCGGTCATTATCCGAATTCCTTTTTGAGTTCCATTTAACCGCAACACAATTACCACTTGACAAGTCAACAACAAAACACAATTTATTGCGTCTCTAAATGTGAAAACTGAAGAAAAAAAATAAAATGAAACCCATTACCCCCGTTGAAAAACATCGCGGACGCTACTTGCCGTGGGCGGCGGGAAGCGCCGCATTCATCGGACTCGCCGGAACGCTCTGGGCGCTCTCCGAAGTCTTAGAAAATGATTCCGACGGCGACGGATGGACCGATACCGAAGAAGTTGTCGCGGGAACCGATCCCGCCGACGAAGCCGATCCTTGGGATTCCGACGGCGACGGCATTGCCGATTACCTTGAATTTGCCGACGGCACCGACCCGCTCGACCCGAATGATCCGCCGCGAATCCGAAAAAGCCCGCTCGCGTATAGCATTGCCGTAGCCGGTGACGAAGCTGAAAACATCTCGCTTTCGTCTCTGAAATCGGGGTCACAACAAAACATGTACCATAACACGGCGTGGTTCGGAAAACGTTTGAACTACACCTTCTTCAGACCGGCGGATTCGAAATGGAAAGCCATCAACGGCAACGAAATCGAGTATTGGTCCACGGGATATTATGACTTACTCGCTCGAAACGGAAGCTCCGGCATCGCCATTACCGTAGAAAACGTTCCCGCCGGAAAATACACGCTCAAATGGAAACACATGCAACGCCCGGACGGCGGGTCTCCCGGCTACACGGTGAGCGTTTCCGGTGCGGCAACGGCCTCGAAACGCTTCACGGCTCCGAAGTCTAATTCGGAAGGCGAAGTCCACGAAGCCTCCCTGACGTTTGAAGTAAACGAACGTGGCACGCTCATCCTTTCATTTGACGCAGGCAGTTCCGGAACGAGCGGTCCACTGGTCGGTAGCATTGTGCTTTGCGAAACCCTCGGAGTGATTAAAGTCGATTGGAATGCGGATATCGGTGGACAGAAATTCGCGGTGACGCAGGATAGCGGAGCGGCGTTTACGGGATGTGACTGGGAAAGCTCACGAGACCGCCAAGCGAATCCGATCGCCTTCCAAAGCGGGTCGAATCTGAAGCTGATTCCGACGCTTAACGAGTCGGTAGTAGCTCCGCCGACGGCAATTCGGGCGCAAATCGCCTTAGGAGATTCGACAAAGACCTACACGCTTCCATGGCCTGAACGCGGGAAAGGCTTTTCGATTCCCGCTCCGGTTCCTGCGGGAACGGTCGGTTATTTCGAAAACGTGCAAGTCTCTTGGTCGGTCAGCTACGATTCCGAAACGTGGGAAGAAGCCGGCTCCAGCACCCACGAAATCTATTTCACGCGAGGCACGCCGTTGACATCCCTTCGCCAGGAAACGCTGTTTAGTATCTCCTGCAAGCAAGCAGCGGGATTAAGTGACCCGACGGCGATTGTTGACGCCATTTACGCCGAATTCACAGACCTGGACGTCCGCCGTGTTTCCGACGGAAAGCAAATGACGTATTGGAAAAACAATGAACGTGGAGCAAAAACGACGTCGAATCTATTGAGGACCGAAACTGCAAATGGAAATTGTCAATCATGGAGTGGGTTGTTTAGAGATGCAATTTGTTTGCAAGGTATCCCGGCGCAACGAATTAGAATCTTGCCCAAAAGAATAATTGAGTTAGAGGCTGGATTCATGAGTAGAGAGTCTGTCCTAGTAAAAAACTGGCTTTTCGGAAGCTCGGTTTCAACGATTACAAGAGTCTGTACTACTGAGCCGGACAACAATACATCAAAAATCGACTACACACACATTATCGATCTACACAAAGACTTACCCGAGAATGGAACTGCCGTTCCCGGAAACATCTTACCAGGCCAAGGAAATTTAAATACCCCTTCGAATTTTAACGGACATTGGATTACCTCAGCTGCAGACTGTTATTATGATCCTTCCTACGGAACCGAAAAGGTTCCAATCACCTCCCCGCAAGAATACGAAAACAATGCTTTCTCCGGATTTTACATTGTAGATATTACCGGCAATTTTTGCCGAATGAATCCGGATGAAATAGACGTCACATATACTTTGGATACAGATGTAGATTAGAGGGGCATTTTATGAAAACAATAATTATCATTTTCTTTTTCGTGGCTGTTGCGATCTCGTCCATTGTTTTATGGACTCAAAAATCTGACGAGCAAGACTCAAAGCCGGCTGAATCGTCTACAATAAAACACCCGACGGTTATTTCCCTTCACAACGCAGTTTATCCCCGAGATAAGGCCTCTCTGGTGAAGGCCGATTGGGCCATTCTCGGCCCCCAAATTATTCCCGTATGTGAACGGGGAGAAATCGGCCCCGGGGATATTAAATTGCGCGATTGGAATAACAAGCCGTTGAAAGAATTTCCGCATGCGCCAACCTGCATCGATGTTTTGCAAAGCCTTGCGTGTTGTGTAAGTTACTACCATGTCCCCAATGTTTGCATCGAGGACGAAAACTATTTCTATGCGTGGTATGCCGGAGAGCCATTTCAAGGGGAGATCATTGATAAAAAACATTTCCGCTG